>JBEPVW010000110.1:0-10315 GCA_041690775.1 Acidobacteriota bacterium
GGACGGAATGTATAAAGCTCTGAATAAATATACAAAAAGCCTGTCATCCCGACCGAACTACCCGCCTCCCGGCGGGTACGCTACCGGAGGGAATTGCACTTATTTTTCTATGCCCACTTAGGTCTTCTTCGCTCGCTTACGCACAGCGATTTTTTTCGTTGCTTTGCGCGTAACGGAGGTCTTGCCAGCCTTTGGAGACTTGCGCGCAGCGGGTTTCTTTGCGGCTGATTTCTTCGCAACAACCCTCTTCGTGACCGACTTCTTCGCAGTCACCTTCTTCACAACGGCCTTCCCGGCAGATGCCTTCTTCCCAGCCTGCTTCTTCCTTACGCTCGCGACCTTTTCTTTCAGAGACTTCTTCAGTTCATCCAGGCTCAGGGAGTTCGCCGTTTTGCGCAGGCGTTCGATGTCGTAAAAATCGCGCTTCTCGTTCGAAAAAATGTGGACGACAAAATCGACGTAGTCGAGCAGAATCCACTCACCCTGCCGGTAGCCTTCCACCGAATTCACATAGGTCCCGAAATCGCGCTTCATGGTTTCTTCGATTCCGGTAGCGATGGCCTGGTTCTGCCGCTGATTGGTGCCGCTGCAGATTAAAAAATAATCCGTGAATCCGGAGTCCGCCGGATCAAGTTCCAGGATCGTGATCCGTTCGGCCTTCTTCTCTTCACAAGCGGCCGCGGCCGCCGTTACCATGCGGCGAATTTCTGTCTTCGTCATGCGATATAGCGCTCTCCTGTGCGCTCAAAGGTCAATCGTAGCGGGTCTGATGCAGGTGTGCAAAGATTCCTCATCCCATGCCCGTGCCGTACAGTCCAGCCTTGCGTATATAGTCCCGCACTTCCGCAGTCAGCCAGGTTGCATCGATCTCGTCGTTATCCAGCGCGGCGCGGAGCTCTCTGGCGGAAACGTCTTCGTGCATATACGGCAAAAACGAAACGCGCGTGCTGCTGCCGTCCGAGTGGTGCAGCATCAGGAAATGTTCCGTCGAATCCTGTATCTGCTCCGCTGTCACCTCGGGCGGCAATGCGTCCGTCGCGCTTGCCAGAGAAAATCCCGGCCGGGCGGCGACAATCCAATCGGCAAGCGCCAGCAGTCGTGCCGCATCGTGCCAGCGGGAAATCTCCAGCCAGCTATCGGCGCCCAGCAGGACGAACAGGCACGTCTCCCGCTCGAATGAGCGACGCAGCCGCGCCAGCGTTTCCACGGTGTAATTCGGGCGGCTCGCAATATCAGGCTGCGGCGCATCCACCAACGAAGGAATAAAACGCGGATCAGCCAGCGTCGCCAGCACTGTCATCGCATAGCGATGAAGAAAAGGCGTGGCCTCCTCTCCCATTTTCAAAGGCTGGCTGGCAACGGGAGCAAACAGTACCTCATCCAGCGAAAACTGTTCCGCCGCCGCCTTTGCAACCGCTAGGTGCCCACGATGCGGAGGATCGAAGCTGCCGCCGAAAAAAGCGATGCGCCTCATGCCGGTACCTTTCAGCCGGCTTCCGGCAGCGACTCACGAAGTGTGCGAATCTCCTTCGCCAGGGCATACTTCAGCGCATCGATACCCGCCCCGGTGACCGCGGAAATTGCATAGAACGGCAGCTTCTTCCGTTTTGCCATCGCCTGCAATTTTTTCAGCTTGTCAGGATTGGCCACATCGCCTTTGCTGGCGACGATGATCCGCGGCTTTTCATCCAGGCCGTGGCCGAAGCTTTTCAATTCCGCCTCAATCACCTTGTAATCTTCCACCGGATCGGGGCGGCCGCTGCCATCCGATACGTCCACAATATGTACCAGCAATCGCGTCCGTTCAATATGGCGAAGAAACTGAGCGCCCAGACCCGCGCCGAGATGCGCGCCTTCAATCAGGCCGGGGATGTCGGCGACGACAAAGCTCTCGTCATGAGGCGCCTCGCCGACAGTCACAACTCCCAGGTTCGGCTCGAGCGTCGTAAAAGGATAATCGGCAATCTTGGGCCGCGCCGCCGAAATGCGCGCGATGAGTGTGGACTTGCCCGCATTCGGATAACCCACCAGACCTGCGTCGGCCAGCAGCTTCAGCTCCAGGCGAACAAAGCGCTCTTCGCCGGCGTGGCCAAGTTCATGTTCGCGCGGCGCTTGATGCGTGGAGGTGGCAAAATGCTGGTTGCCCCGTCCGCCACGACCGCCATGGGCCAGCACCATGCGCTCATTCGGCCGCTGGAAATCATGGATCAGCTCGCCGGTAGTTTCGTCGTACACGACGGTGCCGACCGGAACCTTGAGGACCATGTCCTCGCCCTCGCGGCCAGAACAGTTCGATCCTTCGCCGTGCCGGCCGCGCTCGGCCTTGTGCTCCGGGTTATAGCGAAAATGGACGAGCGTATTGTGACTCTGACTGGCTTCGAGGATGATATCTCCGCCATGGCCGCCGTCTCCACCGGAAGGCCCGCCGCGCGGCACGAACTTCTCGCGGCGAAACGCCATGCAGCCATTGCCGCCATCGCCGGCCTTGACGCGGATTCTTGCTTCATCGATGAACATGCGTGTGAATAGTCTTCCTGCTGCGAAACAATCGCGGTACTCTCAGTGTAACGCCCGTTACGAAAGTTACTGTAAGCCAGATTTCCCCCATCTTCGCCTAAGACGCGAAGGATGGGCAAGCAAGAAGATTGCACCCTTGCACCACGTTCAGTGTCGTCCGCACAGGCAGGATCGCATCGCCTGAACGGGACAAAAAAGTTCAGGAGATTGAATGCTGCGCTTGGTCTTCCTCCACGGGCGCGCTGCCGTAGTGCTCTGCCTTTTGGTTCTGTTGGCGCATGCCCGGCTTGGCGCGCAGGCCACCACAGGGGTGCTGGGCGGCACGGTTTACGATCCGCAAAACGCGGTGCTGCCGGATGCCCGCATCGTGGCGCTGAATGACGCCACGGGCGCGGAGTTCATCGCCTATTCCGACCGCAGCGGTAACTACACACTCAGCAGTCTTCCCCCCGGCACTTACTCGGTCGATATCAGTGCCAGCGCGTTCACCGCCTTTACCGCGACCCAGGTTGTGGTGGAGTTGGGACGCCGCACCCCGCTGAACACCTTCCTGCAGATTGGCGCCTCCGCCAGCACCGTCAACGTGCAAACGATTGTGCCTTTTATTCAGGCGACATACCCATCGGTCGCGACCAACATTACAGAGACGGAACTGCTCGACCTGCCTTCCGACAGCCGTCGCTGGAGCAGTTTCGCCTTGCTGACGCCCGGAGTAGTGAGCGGCCCGCAAGGAGAAGGCTCGTTGAGTTTTCGCGGCGTCAGCGTGTTGCTCAACAACAACACCATCGACGGCGCGGACAACAACCAGGCATTTTTTTCCGAGGAACGCGGACGCAATCGAGCGCCCTATTCCATCAGCATGGCGGCCGTCGAGCAGTTCCAGGTGAACACCGCTGACTATTCCGCTGAATACGGGCGCTCCGCCGGTGGCGTCATCAACACCGTCACCAAAAGCGGCACGAACAAGCTCCATGGCCAGGTATTTTATTTTGAGCGCAACAGCAGCCTGGCTGCGATCAATCCGTATACCACGTTGACCAGTTTCAATAACGCTGGCGATGACTTCGTCACCAGTCCGTACCGTCCGCTGGATGTGCGCAGGCAAATGGGGTTTGGTATCGGCGGTTCGATCGTTAAAGACCGGCTCTTCTGGTTCTACTCCTTCGATCGTGAAGCCCGTGATTTTCCCGCGGTCTCCCGCGTCGGCTATCCGGCGGCCATCTATACGCAACCCATCGCGGCCATTCCATCGGGCACATACCTTGGCTTCCCGATTACGTGCTCCAACCTTCCTCCGTACAACGCAAATGGAAATTCCGGCCCACAGGGAAACAGCCCGTTCTATGCCAGCGTGTTTCAGTATGAGGCGACGCAAGGCGCTTGCGAAATGTATGACCGGCTCGATCTACCTTCGTACACTGCAGGCGTAAAGCAATACCAGCAGGGACTGCGGCTGATCGGAACCGTGACCGGAGTCGCGCCGCGAACTGGAAATCAGACATTGAATTTTCCCAAGCTCGACTGGCAGGTGAACGATCACAATCATCTGACGCTCTCTTATAACCGAATGCGGCGAAGTTCCCCGAACGGCGTGCAGACGCATAGCTCCACGCAATATGGCGTCAACAGCCTGGGCAACGACTATGTCAGCGTGGACTGGGGAATCGCGCGGCTGACAACTTTTTTGACAGAAAACATTGCCAACGAAATGCGCGTCCATCTGGGCCGCGAACTTGATCGCCAAACCAGCCCAGTCCCCGCCGGCGCTGAAGTTCCGCTGGCGGCTAATCAATTTGGCCTTGCGCCGCAGATCAGCATCGCCGGGGGCGCCTCCGGCGAAGGAATGGTGCTGGGAAATCCAGCGAAACTGCCGCGTCCAGAATATCCGGATGAACATCGCGCGGAGATTTCCGACACCGTGTCGTGGGTGGCAGGCAACCACACCATCAAAGCAGGCGCGAACTGGGACCGTAACGCCGATCTGCTCGATAACATCTATGGCGGCGTCGGCAAATACTACTACACTGCTTTTGGAGATTTTCTTGCAGACTACTACCATGCGGTAAATGGATTGGGTCCGCCACAGCCGACGTATTACGTGGACACCTACACCGGCTTCTCGCAAACCTTCGGTCCGCCGGGCTTCTTCATCACAACGAACGATTTTGCCGGGTTTGCCAACGATGAGTGGCGCGTTCATCCTCGCCTGACGTTGACCGCTGGAGTGCGTTACGAGTATGAGCGCGTGCCCCAGTCATTCCTCATCAATCCACAATTGCCGCAAACGGCAAACTACCCGGATGATCGCAATAACATTGCTCCGCGCGCTGGCCTCGCATGGGACATATTTGGCAACGGCCATACGGTTGTGCGGGCCGGCTTTGGACTGTTCTATGGACGCATCGTGAATGCCACGCTGCACTCGGCGCTTACTTCATCGGGATCGACTCAAGCACAGCGGACCTATCGCTATTCTTCACCCACTCAACCGGGCGCACCTCAATTTCCGGGCATTTTCTTCAATGCACCCATAGGTGCAGCGCGAGGCTCGTTGCCCAGCGCTTACTTTTTCGCCAAAAATTATCAGGCTCCGGAAAGTATCCAGGGAAACTTTACTGTGGAGCAGAAGGTAGGCTGGAATACTGCAATCTCGCTGACCTACCTAACCAGTCAGGGCCGGGATCTGCCAAATTTCATCGATACCAACATCGACAACGCCACCATCGGCCAGCTTCGGTATACCGTCGACATACCGGGTCCGGCGCTGGGGAAGCAAAGCCCCCTGTCGCAGGGCGCAATCTATATCACACCGCTCTATACTTCTCTGCGGCCGAATATTTTCTATGGCAGTATTACGGAGTTATTCAGCAATGTAAATTCCAACTACAACGCAGGAGTACTGGCCATCGATCACCGCACGACTCAGGGCATCAGCTTTGGGTTGAGCTACACGATGGCGCATGCTTTGGACTACCACCAGAATGAATTTCTTTATAAGTCACCGACAAACATTCTGGAGCCGAATAATATGGCGCTGGAGTACGGAAATTCAAACACGGATGTGCGGCAGCGGCTGGTTGTCCACGGATCGTTCTGGACTACCTGGCAAAGGCATGGCTGGCTGGAATACCTGGTGAATGACTGGGGCATTTCACCCGTCGTAGCCTGGCAGACCGGACTTCCGTATACCCTGGGCATCGGCGGCAGCGCGCCGGGAGGCGCTTTCTTCGGCGTGAATGGCGAGGGGGGGCCATCGCGCCTGAATATCCATCAGCGGAATAGTTACCGCTTTCCCTCCACGCAAACAACGAGTCTGCGCGTCACCCGGCGCATTCCGCTGCGGGATAGCGCGTATCTGGAATTGATGGCGGAAACCTACAACCTGACCAACACGCAGAACGTAACCAGCGTGGACACGCTCGGGTATAACGCCTGCTCCACCCCGTTGAAGCAGGGATGCCCACCGGATTCAACCGCCGCGCATCCCTATCTCGAATTCAATCCGACCTATGGCGTAACTACCAATGCGAATAGCACTTCAACCTATACGCCGCGAGAGATCCAGTTAGCGGTACGATTAAAGTTTTAGAGCGTTTCGGATGATGATTGCCAACAAACAAACTGCGGAAGTTCTGCTAAATCTCCCAGTACGGCATTTTCGATGCCAAAAAGATTGGGAATTGTGGCTCGCTAAAAACCATGAGAGCGCCACCGGTGTGTGGCTGCGGATCGCAAAGAAGCCGTCTGACAATCCGTCAGTATCGTACGGCGAAGCTCTGGAAACAGCTCTGTGTTATGGATGGATCGACGGCCAAAAACGAGGTGACAGCGAACGGGCATGGTTGCAAAAATTCACTCCGCGTCGAAAAAATAGCATTTGGTCCAAGATCAATCGGCAGAAGGCACTCGCCGTAGTCAAAAGTGGAAAGATGCAACCTGCTGGGTACAGAGAGATAGAACGCGCAAGAAGTGACGGACGTTGGGAAGCCGCCTATGATTCAGCGAAGACATCTGTAGTACCCGCGGATTTTCAGACTGCCCTCGATAAAAATGCCAAAGCGCGAGCGTTTTTCAAAGCTCTCGACAGTCGCAACCGGTACGCTGTTCTGTTCAGAATTCAAACAGCCAAAAAGGCGGAAACACGCGCCAGGAAAATTCAGGAATTCGTCCAGATGCTGGAACGGAACGAAAAAATACATCCATAATCAACACATAGAATGGACCGCTATAAAACAGCTCAGCACACGCTAGCGGGAACCAGAGGGACCTGTATTTCCAGGTCCACCCACCATCTGCAATCGTGGGATTCGGTCTTCCACCGGCGGCAACGGAGGAAACGGAGCGTGCGGCTCCGCCTGATACCAATAGGCGACGGAATAGTAATTGTCGGAGCGTGCGTTGGCGTGCCCGTGCTCGATCGTAGCTTTGAAAGATTTGCTGAAGGGAATAGGCGAATCGAGATGAAAGCGGTATACGCTCGACCGGCCGCCCGCCAGTTCATTGCCAACTACAGGCGCGCCGTAAAGCTGATAGGAAAAAGGTTTTCCTCCAAAATCCCACGCCCCTAGAAAATAATCCTCAGAGCCTGTGCCGGCAATGGATGGAAGTTTGGCCCCATCGATAAAAAACATATCGTCGCCTTCGCCCCACCAGTTGTCCTGGTTTTGCAGCACAGACATGGTAACGCCTACATATTGTCCGTGACCTGTGGCATCCATCCAGACATAGTTGTCCCTGCCATCCAGGTTGGTCTTACCGTTCACAGCAAGATCTCCATTGCTGGTCCACTTGTTGGTCCAACCCTGGTTGGGCTGGGCCTGTCGATATTCCGCATGGAAATAGACGGTGTCGACGGGTAGAGGATGTGTGTACTTCCGATAATCGATGTTGTAGTAAAGTGCGTCGATTTGTTCTTTGCCTTCATTCGTCACAGTGATGCGAGCATGCTTGCCAAAAGGCATCGGGAAAAAACAGTTCAGCGCTTTAATACTGCCAACCGATAACATTTCCGACTGCCAGTTGTAATATTCACCCAGGCCCAAGCCGAAAAAATCTCCAATCGGAGTTTCCACGCTGGGGGAAGTTTCATTGTCCCAGTACATGCGCAGGACGATGCGCTTCAGGTTGTAAGGTTCGTTGTCCGCAATGGTGAACCAAATGTGCGAGATCGTGCCCGGACCGTCGGTATCAAGGACCGTCAGCGTCGCGCCCGGAGCAACCGCGCGTGCATCTTCATTTGCGCCTGTAGGATCCGCACTCGATGCCCGGTAAAGCTTATAAGTCTGTTGGTGGGTAAGGTCCGGCTGCCAGCTCGCGATTTGGCCATGAGCTGCAATCGACATAGCAGCCACCATAAGGGAGATAGTTATTCTTCGTAACATTCGCTGCACCTTTTTTTGACTGGAACTATAGACACTATAGCTCCATAGATTTTTCCTTTGATAGTTGCACGGCTTTGGTGATGAATTCCTCCAGGGCCATTGAGCCCCCGTCGCCTTTGCCGCGGGTGCGAACGCTGACCGCATTGGCAGCGGCTTCCTTATCCCCCATGACCAGCAGGTAAGGAATTTTCTGCATGGTCAAGTCACGAATCTTGGCATTCATCTTTTCGTTTCTATCATCGAGTTCCACCCGCAGGCCCGCGCTTTGCAGTTGCTGCTGAACCTTTTTTGCATATTCCAAATGCTTTTCGCTAATCGGCACCAGCCCTACCTGCACCGGCGCCAGCCACAGCGGGAAGGCCCCGGCGTAGTGCTCAATCAGCACGCCGAAGAAGCGCTCCACCGAACCAAACAAGGCTCGATGCACCATTACAGGTTGGTGCCGCTCGCCATCTTCGCCAACGTACTCCAGATCGAACCGCGCAGGAAGGTTGAAATCGAATTGCACCGTCGAAAGCTGCCAGAGGCGGCCCAAAGCATCGACCAGCTTTACGTCGATCTTGGGACCGTAGAAAGCCGCTTCGCCTGCAATGGTTCTATACGGGATGTTCCGGCGCTGAAGCACGCGTTCCAGTGAGCCGATCGACATCGCCCAATTGTCCGCGGAACCGACGTAATTGCCGGTGTCTTTCGCGTCCCAGATGGAAAGCTCAACCTTGAACTCCGCGAACCCGAACGTCTTCAGCACGGCTTCCGCGAAGTCGATGCAGGCGGCAATTTCGTCCTCCACCTGTTCCGGCGTGCAGAAAATATGCGCGTCGTCCTGCGTAAATCCGCGCACGCGTAACAGGCCATGCATGGTGCCGCTGCGTTCATAGCGATAGACGTTGCCCAGCTCCGCCAGGCGCACGGGCAGGTCGCGATAGCTCTTCGGCGTGTTCTTGTAGATGAGAATATGGCCGGGACAGTTCATCGGCTTCAATTGATAGTCGGCGTCGTCCAGCTCCATGGGGGTATACATGTTCTGCGCGTAAAAGCCCGCATGGCCGCTGATCTTCCATAACTCGTGGCGCATCACGTGGGGCGTATACACCAGTGAATAGCCGCGCCGGACGCACTCCTCGCGCATCCAGTCCTCCATCAGGTTGCGGACGATGCCGCCCTTGGGATGCCAGAAGATGAGGCCCGGCCCAGCGACCTCCTGGATGGAAAACAGATCGAGCTGCTTGCCGAGCACACGATGGTCACGGCGTTGCGCTTCTTCCAGGCGCGCGAAGTGCTCATCCATGTCCTTCTTCGAGAAAAATGCTGTCCCGTAGATGCGCTGCAGCTGTGGATTTTTCTCGTCGCCCAGCCAATACGCGCCAGCAAGCGTCAGCACCTTGAATGCCTTTACCCGGCTGGTGGAAGGCACATGCGGGCCGCGGCAGAAATCCACAAACGCGCCATTGCGATAGAGCGAAATTTTTTCTCCTGGCTTCGTGAAGCGCTCGATGAAGTGCATCTTCATAAAGTCGTTGTCCGCTTTGAAGCGCGCCAGACCTTCCTCACGCGGCTGCCATTCGCGCAGGAACTTCTCATCGCGCGTGACCACCTCGCCCATCTTTTCTTCAATCTTCTTCAGGTCTTCCGGCGTAAACGGCGTGGGCCGATAGAAGTCGTAAAAAAAGCCGCTGTCCGTCGCCGGACCGTGGCCCAGCTTCGTCTCCGGAAACAGTTCCAGCACGGCGGTCGCCATGACATGCGCGGCGGAATGGCGCACCACGCCGAGCGCCTCGGCATCTTTTTCCGTCAACAGGCGCAGCGAGACGCTTTCCTCCAGCGGCTGCGACAGATCGACAATCCGCTCCCCACCAGCGTTTTCCGCCGCATACATGGCGGCCTCGCTATGCGTATCGTCAGTTTTCGCGGATGCGAAGGCTTCGACGTGCAATGGAGAAATCTGCGCGGCAATGGCGGCCGCTGCCAGGCGCGGGGAAATGCTGTTGGCAATGTCAAAGGCGGTCGTGCCTGCTGGAACGCTGCGTTCGCTGCCGTCCGGCAACTTTACCTGGATCGTTCTTACATCCGCGCTCATGTGGTTTTTCCTGGAAGGTCAGTTTGTAGGATATGGGGTTTTGCCGGTGAACGTCGATAGAGGATTGTTTTATCCCATCCTTTGTAAAGGCGCGAAGGATGGGGCACCCACAGTGGGTTCAGGCGAAGATGCTAGCTGTCTTTGCGGTACAGAAGCTGTCGTATCGCCTGTCTGCGAGCCTCGTTGGCTTCACTCTCGGCCTTGCGTTCGTCGGCGTCCATGCGGCGCTTGGTGGCGGACTCCGTTGCTTCCGGCACGCTGCACTCTGGACAGCGGTTGGCGAAGCCGGGTTTATCGGGCTTCAGTTCGAACTCCTCTGAGCAGGCAACGCAGACCTTGA
>JBEPVW010000111.1:0-10192 GCA_041690775.1 Acidobacteriota bacterium
ACCATGAAGTTATTAGCCGCAACATTTCTCCTTATCGTGACTTGCCTGCCGATGGTTGCCGCTACACAGAAACCCAAGTCAGCAAAGGCATAAGATGAGGCGTTTGGGACCTAGCCATCAAAATGCACAAATTTGGAAACTCTTACGGCGGCCTTCATCGAAATTACTTCCGCGATGGATGTCCCGGCTGATTCTTTCAAATTTCCTTCGCCGGGAAAAACTTCCGCTGCGGTCATTCTTCCAGATTTTTGTCGAGTGCAAGGAGTTCTCAGGCCGACGACTTTCTATCAAACCAATTCCCATTTGAGGGTCGCATTTGGACTGCTTTCACCACTGAACGTAATCCCATGCTCCGAACTTTTCACAGGTTCCAAAACCCCGTTGATACGGACATGTCGTAGTCGATGCATGTCCGCTTCTGCGATTATTATCGTAATCTCCCAATGACCGGCCCGCACAGGTGCATACCATCCTGAGTAGTTGCCTTGCGATCTTTTAAAACCAAGCAATGGAGAAGTGAATTCATATTCCGGCAACGGGAGATCGGGCCGGAAACTTACTCCTCTTTCATGAAACTCCAGGCCAAGCAATTTGGCCGCACTGTAGAGTGGCCACGCATGGGGATGCATATTCATGACTGGAAAATCCGTCCAGTACAAACCGGAATCAGGCTTGGCCTTGCGGTTATCGGTATGCGGCTCAGAAAAAATAGTCTGCCCGGGATATTTTGACAGGATGGAATTGTACGTATCCGGGCCGCTCCAAATGCCATACCAGATATCCGGATAAGTTGCGGCATGACAAGCGAGCGAGTTCTTTTTCCACTCGTCCCACGCGTTTGCTCCGTTCACCATTGCCAAAGCCCAGATCAAGGTTCCGTTGATGGAAGGCCAGATGCCGGCATTCGTGCTCATTCCAATGGGATTTCTCATGGTTGAATCGCCCTTGCTCAGCAATAGTGCGCCAATGGGAGAGGGGTCGCGCACCAACCGGTTGAGCGCGGCAACCAGCGTTCTGGACTGCGCCGAAGTGGCTCCACCGCCAATGATCGCCCAGGGCTGCGTCTCCAGCCACACCTGGTCTTCGCCAATCCATCCAATGTTCTCGCCCAGCCACGCCCGCCGAAACCACTGTCCCGTCCACTGTTCGCGAACCGCGTTCCGCTGGCTCTCGGCCCACGTCCTAGCGTCTTGTGCGGAATTTGTGTCTCCGACTGAAGCGAGCATCCGCGCATAATAATCGAGGACATAGCAGGCCATGGCGGCATTCAGTACGCTCTCTCCTTTTTTACGCACTTCAGCCGCGAACTTCGGAGGTACATGACCGACCACCACAGTGTCGTTCCAATCGCCATTCGAAAGAAGCATTAAGCCATGCTTTCCGACACCGATTCCTTCTGTCAGATGGGTATAGGAGCGGGCAAGGAGTTCGCGGACCGTGGGATCTTCCGGGGTAACATCGCGTCGCGGATAGGTGGGGATTCTCTCGTCAAGAAATTCCTTGTCGCGCGTGGCGAGAATATATTCCGCCGCTAACCACAGCAGCCACATCTCTTGGTCGCTGGGCCGATAGATGCATGGCATCGGAACACCGCTGCCAACAATACCGTAGGGAATCGATCCATCGGGCTGGACCTCTTTCAGTGTGTAACGGATCACCTCCCGCACAATTGCAGGATCGGTAAAAATAAAGGGCAACGCATGTTGCAGCGGATCACGCGCGGCACCCTGAAACCCCATGAGGTATTGATACACATGGCCCTGCGACAGGATGTGCTCGTTGAAAAAGCGGTCGTATGTCAGGTTGCTGCGCAGGTAATAGCTGTGCCATGCAGTTTCCCTTTCCACCCATGGCTGCGAATTCACACGGAATCGAAGGCCATCCTCTTTCCACGCAGCGCTTGAACGCGACCAGAGCGATGGCGCCTCCGCTGAGTATTTTTCCACTAGGGTGTCGAGTTCGAATCCTTCCGGCAAATATCCATACAAAAAGTAAAGAGTCTGGCTTTCTCCTGGCTCAAGTGCGAGCTGGCGCTCCAGAAAAAACGCGCTCTCCGGACCGGTCGAACTAACATCGTTGTTCAGTTCTTTCGTCATTCCCTGTGGCCGCTGGATGCCTCCCTTAAAGAACTCCGTTGCATTGGTTGTAAATGCATCTGCAGGTGCATTTAGGGAGACAAGGAATGTCGAGGGAGGCTCGAGGTCTTCCATGGCCGCTCCGGGAGCCGGAGGTGGAACCGGGCCACCATAGATTCCGGTGGGATTTTTTGTGAGATGTGCTTGAACTTCCTGCCATAATTGTTCTTCTTCCGGTGATCGGCCGGCAAATCTTTGGCTCTCAAGCAAACCTGCTCCACTTCGGACCCTGCTGAATTGATGCGCAAATCGAGCGCTAAAATTGCGGCGAAGCTCGGCAGTATTTCCCTCATTGCCCCCAAAAGACGCTTCCATCCGCGAGCGGTATGAAAATTGATAATTCTGACAGCCCCAATACTCCACCCATCGTGGCTTCACAGCCCGGTTTGAGCGGTTGGCAATCGTAACTTGAGAAATTAAAACAGGATCGTCGCCAAACGGGGCAAAGATCACCTGATCCACTTGATATTTGCTGCCGGTTATTGTCTTTCGAAAGTAGCCCATCCCAAGAACCCTTTCAAAAGACTTCTGGCCGGAGAAATACGTGCCGATTATTTCATCGTCATCTTCATCGCCAAGAAAACCAATTCCACCGCCGTAGTGATCGTGTTCTGGAAAATAATCATTCAGAAATTTTGGAGAACCCTCGTCCTGCCGCACTTGTACATAGCCGTAATTCGAAACCGCTGCGATCAGACGGTTATTCCCTACCTGGTGAGTATGGTCGGTAGGTGAGCGCCACTCCTTATGCACCGGAGTGACGGCCTTTGCATCTGTAATTTGATCGCAGGTATATCGATACGCCGGCAAGCCGAATTGATCGCTTACCCATTCTCCAAAGTGTCCTGAGCCGTAAGCCTTTGCCGGTTCTCTCTGAGGGCCGAAGGCCGACAACAGTGAATCCATTTCAGACGCAGCTGCCGTCTTCCGCCAAACAAAACTGCCCGACAGCCCAAGGCCCGCGATCTCAAGAAACCTGCGTCGTTTCACTCTCTACACCTTTCCGGTCCGGCCTGAATTCGTGCAGATTCTATAACGTCTTGTCTTGAATGTCTTGATCCGCCTCCGCGAACGACGCTGGCAATTACCTGCGGAGGATGGGAGCGTTGCCCTGCGAACTATTTGGTTCTCCGGGAGAGTTCCCGGTACTTAGACATGGTTCAGATTGGAGGAGCCGGAGTAGTGTCTTTGCCGATAATTCGGACAGTGACGATTTCATGCGGGTGGATGGTGAGCTGAAAACCCTGCGTCCCAAGCAGCGGTAACGGGTTCTTATCCCTTTCAACAGCGTCGGTCTGCAAGACTTGGCTTAAATGCAGCAGTGGAGTCTGCACCGTGACGGTCCGCGTCACTCCCCCAAGATCGAGAAAGCGAAGGATCGTGCCATGACCATCTTCGGCAGGCTTCCAGGTTTCGAACAGCAGGTCTGGATCCTGCGCAGTGAGAAAGCTGTCCTGCTTCCCGTCCAACGGAGGCGGCGGGCCGGATGCCTTGTCCCAGTTTGTCACTTTGTCTGACTCCAGAGGAGTCATCTCCTCCCAACCCCAGCGGCTTAGTTCCGCGGCATTGGTAGACGAAGCGCTGGTGACGATATACCGAAAACGGAAGTGTCCTCCTTGGCCGGCGGCGAAGTTGGTCCACCAATAATTGTTCATGACGTAGGAGAAGATTGTGCCGAACCGTTTGCCAAATTGTGTTGGCCATGCACCGCGGTTGATATCTCCCAGCGTGACCAACGATGCATCGAGTGGCATCACCGTCGCCGAGACCCCGTTCTGCTCGACCGAAATCCAATGTTGCACAGAGAACCATTCTTTGCCAGCGCCGGCATACATGTCCTTTGCTGGATCGACCACGCCGTTCTGAATTTCATACTGAAAGTGCGGCTGATTCATCGCGAAAGGGAATGCGAAGTAGATCGCTTCTTTGCTATAGACCTTCTTCTTCTCCACATCTTCTGTGATTTCAATTTTCTTCACGTTGTCGAAGAGCCGGATCTCCGTTGCAATTCCCGGTGTATTCATGTCCTGGCTCTTCATGTACGCCATCCAGCCATCGGGCGTTCGCGTCACAGAGATGACGCTGCCATCGTGCGCGGGATGAATTTCTAGTTTCGGTTTTATTGGGTATGGCAGGTTCTCTCGCAGGATGGTGTTGGGCTCCTTATCTCCGCCCGTCACGTATAAATATTGCCCGAATCTATAGGGGCTTTGCCGGTCTACCAGTTCGCGCTGCAACTGCTTGTCGTAAATGCTTTGCACCGCTCCGGTTGTCGGATCGAGCGTCACCCGATAATAGGGACTCTCCAGCGTTGTTGTGTGCGCTATCTCTGGAGGCGCCGGTGTTTTCTGTGTGGCGCGCAACTGAAAGACCTTGTAGCCGACTGGCGGAACAGCCTGCGCAATGAAACGCACATGACGGAAATCTTTCCCGCTGTGGAGCACCTCCACCGGCACAACCTGGTTACTGGACTTGTCTACCATCTCATGGTCGTTGTCTAGGTCGATGGTTACAGGTCCACTGCGCTTCCAATTCAAAGTATTGAATACGACCAGGCTGCCCGGGTCGGCCGGGATTGAATTCACGATGCTCGCCATGCTGCTGCGCGCCAGAGAATCAGCGATTGCTTTTGCCTGGATGGCATGCTGCTCTTTTACCGCCGACTGATGCACGGATTCCATGCTGTCCGGATCGGCAACGGTGAAGCGGCCGGTCCATGTGTGTTCATCCATCAGCACCATGTTTGCCCACATGCGGTCCAGGTCTTTTTTGTCCGCGGCCAGCAGTGGATTGACCACTGCGGTAAGCGTGGCTAGTTTTTCCGCCGAGGGAGCGCGGCTTTCATTCCGTCGTTCCATGGCGGCATAGTAGGCATTCGCGGCGATGCCATCCTCCCAATATGGACCGCCGTCTCCAGTGACTGTCGGAATATTGTTGCCGAATTGTTTGGCGATACTTTCAAGCGCATCGTGGAAACCGGAATACTGCAAATGCGGATATGCGTAAATCTTGTTCCACTGCTGCACCACTTCAGCCTGCTGCGAGAAGAGATTACCGTTTTCAAACTGACTGCCATAAAGGATTACGGCGTTGGCGCGGTAGCCAGGCCGCTCATACTGATGCAGAAGTAATGGGAGCGTATCCCTGCCACCCATGGCAACCGGTGGCAGACCGAAAAATATATGCAACTGACCATAGCCGCATGTGTACCAGAAAAGGATTTTCTGACCGTCAGGTCCTTCCCACCACATCGGGGAGTCTTCATTGAGTCGCCCTTCCAGCAGCACCGGCGCGCGAATATTATCGCTACCGGCCACCAGGTCCTTGATTCCAGCCGATGCCAGAACCGAAGCATAGGACCATGAGTAGGAGGGGACGTCCGTAATGCTGGCATAGTTGAAAGGTGTGTCATGGATGCGGCTGAAATTGGCGCTGGCATACAAGGAACGGATCAGCGTCTCCGCCGTTGGAAAACCCGTGAGGAGGTTGGCATAATTCGCTGGAACAAACAATTCCTGCTTCTGGATGGCCATAATCGCGCGCTGCTGCTGAGCATCTGTGCGTGTCTTCAGGAACTGCTCCAAGGGCCATTCCCCATCCAAACTGAAACGGAAATCGGGATGCTGTGCCGTCAGCTTTATCGCCGCGTCGATAACGTGGCTATGGACGGCTGCCACCTTGGCCTGATAATCCGTGTAACCGATATCGAGGTGGATGTGGGGCACCACAAATAACGTCCATTTCTTTTTCGGATCGATCCGTTCTTCGATGCGCTGCCGATGACCATCCACAGTCCAGCTGAGTTGCGCTCGCGAGTTTGCAGGAAACTCGGTAACGGGAAATTCGAGCCTCTCTTCTCCGAAATCCTGATTTCCTCGAAGCGCCTGCCGGTAGTGCAGTCCCGCGAGGCCCAACTCCACCGGACTGTTCGGCTTTACTGGCACCCGATAGCGGATGAAAACATACACTATCTCCCGAGGCGGTCCGGATTCCTGCGGGTAGAAGATCGTCGGTTCGATCTGCGCTGAGGAAGATTTCCGGTTCCAGTTTTTCTCTTCCCGGTCCAGCTCGATTGCACCATAGGCCAAGCTCTCATCCATGGCCGCCTGGTCCGCGTTCACAACCGCCTGCAGCGTAATCCGGTTCTTCCCTGCATGCAGGTAACTCCCAGGAAACGTAAATACCAACTTCGTAAGTGAAGTTGCAAACACTATTTCGTCATGCGAATACGTTGGATGAAGATAGAAAGTACCCTGTTTGCCATTGATGCCGACCCGCAATTCCGGCATCCGGGCGTTTATGGAGAATGCAGCGATACGCAACCGATAGGCGGGCGCCGGTGCTCCGGTGAGCGAAAAAGTGATCGCGCGCGGCACCTTGTTTCCCTTAGCAGTTGGCGCTCCGGATTCTAACTCCGCTGGCTGCGTTCCGTACCAATCGGATTCCGCTTGGCTCTGCCCCACCACGTAGTTGACAGGCTGAGAATGTGTTCCGTCGGCAAATTCCACAAATGAGTGATCAAAAGTCCCAATCCGAAATACGACATCGGTTGGATTACTCGACCCCGTCGTTGCAGCCGTCACAGTCAGGGAAAGCCCTAAGATCAGACAACCCGCACTCAAAAAAACATTCCTAGCCCTTAGTTGCATACTATTCACCAGCCTTTTTAAAAGCAGTTTCGGGCAAAAGTTGTGGGGGCTGTCTCGCAATGTATATCTCCGTGGACAATTACCAAAAGGTCGAAGAATGAAGGAGAATAGCTGGAGTTAGCCTTTGATGGATAATTTTGTCGTCCTACGTTGGGATGCCGCACCGAATATCGAATACCTGCAAAGTCATCGATAAGCCCCGATCTCATATACGCTCGGCATAAACGTAGTATGCGCCGCGTGCGTTTTCATCCGCATCATAGAAGACCGTCCTCAACTCCGCGGGGCCCCGCGAGAGCGGCAGGGTGAATTCCACGAAGTGTGCTCCGGCTGGAATAGTCTTGGCTTCATCAATATTGCCAATCATAATGCGGGCTTTAACAGGTGCGATAGCGGTTCCAGGCACGGTATCCCTGTTCGGCTTCCCGTTCTTCAATGGCCCGCACCCAGGATAGGACGCATTGATGGGAAGGTCTAGTTCTTTCGGCCAGCGGCGTAATTCAAATCTGTAATTGCCTTGACGGCTGATATCGACAGCCCAGAACCCGTTGGCCACAGGCGCGGTCCGGACTTGTACCTGGTCCCACACATCATTCGCACCATTTCCGTGCCAGTCCATGCAATCCAAGCGCGATGGATTCTCTCGATCGCTTCCGAGAACGATACGGACATACTTGTCACCATCGATGGATACTTTCTCCCACCATGCGTCGTATTTTGCCATCAGCGACTGAACCACTTCGGGATGCTTGCTGGCAATATCGGTTTTCTCGCCGGGGTCTTTCGGCAGATCATATAACTCGATTCTGCTCAGGTCTCCATTCGGCGATGGATTTACCAGCCGCCAGCGCTGGGTCATGACAGCGGCGTCTTTCCATTTAATTAAATTTTCTTCGCGCTGGGAGTCCACAATGATCGTTCTATCTTTCCATTTCGCTTTATCACCCTCATATAGGAGAGGACGCAGCGACGTTCCATCTAAATCTTTGCGGCGGCTCTTAAGGTTGCAAAGTTCCGCAAGAGTAGGAAGGATATCGATATGAGCAGCAAGAGTGTCGATGTTCTTTCCTCCGGTCAAGCCTCCAGCGGGCCAATACATAAACAACGGTACCCGATGCCCACCCTCATAGGGAGAACTCTTCGCGCCACGCATGGATGCGTTGTAGACTCCTACGCCATCTCCCGAACCGTTATCGCCGGCATAGATAAGGATGGTGTTGTCGCTGAGACCATTGGCTTCCAAAAAACGCGATAAGCGTCCCAGGTTTTCATCGATGTTTGCAACCATCCCATAAAAGCCGGGATTTGTGAGCCCGGTAACGCCCACATAGGGAGCTGCGTCTTTCTCTTTTGCCCAGCACGGCACATGCGCCGCCGTGGTGGGTAAATAACAGAAGAATGGCTTTCCTCCCTTGCGGGCATCCGCCATGAAATCCATGGCGAGGTCGAAGAAGATGTCCGTACTGAATCCTGTATATCTCTGAAATTTGCCGTTATGAAGATAGGTATCGTCCGTATTGTCATTTCCGAAGTAGTCCGGGGTCTGCGCAATACCGCCGCCGCCGCAGACGACGGCGTCATCGAATCCGAGATCGTGCGGCCGGCACGGATAGTTGTCGCCCAGGTGCCATTTTCCGTAGATTCCTGTTTTGTAGCCCGATGACTGGAAGCATTCAGCCAATGTCGTCTCTTGCGGATTCAGAATGCTTCTTCCCATAATGGTGTGCCACACGCCCGTCGCATCGCAGTACTTTCCCGTCATCAGCGAGGCGCGGCTCGGAGCGCATGTCGGGCTCACATGAAAATCGGTGAACCTGATCCCCTTTTCATGCAGGCTGTCGAGGTTCGGCGTCTTGATGACTGGATTCCCGAGACATGCCAGATCGCCGTATCCGACGTCATCGGAGAGTAGAAAGATGACGTTCGGAGGCCGCATTCCATTGCGGGCCAGCGGAAATGCCTGGCTTACAGAAGCGGCGGCGACGTTACCTGCAATAAAGCCAAGCACAGTACGACGTGAAACATCAGATCCCATGGGTTGATCCATTCCTGTGTTTTATCTTGCCTGGCCGTGCTCGTATTCGATAACTGCTAATGTAGCGCAGTTATCGATGTCGATTTCACATAGCGTTTCCATCCGCGCACATGGAGCGATCTTAGTGCAGGCTATCCAATCCCCATTTGCCTTTAGAAAACAAATTTAAAAAACATCTGATTGACGCGTGTAGGGACATATCTGCGCCACTTTGAATCACGATTGCCTCCGCCATCCCTCCACATCCGACTGCATGTCTGCAGTTGCCGTCATCAAAGAGGTATTTACCACGCTGTCTTGCAGGAATTCGGTGAATCTGTAGTTGATGCCGCGAGTAGATGCGCTCCGATTTCCGACTCCGAAAAAGAGGGAAGCATTGTTTGTCGAGATTTGCCCCGTTGTACTTGGGTGAAGTTAGGAGTTGTAGTGAGGGTTTGGATTACGCAGTTAACTGTCCAGGGTCTCTTCAACAAAATGTGTTTCACTCCTCGTTTCCTGGTCTCTACGACATTTGTGCTGTGATGATATTGTGTCTGTCTGTGAGTCGTCTGCCCCCGGCACATGGCAAGCTTAAAGCTTGCATGATTATCTGGACATGGAAGAACGATAGACAATAGTTGAAAGCAATCTCTTGATGGATAATTTCAACCGATTCACAAAATTCGGCTGTACCGTTCAAAACAGTCAACCCAATGAGGTAGGTGGCGCGGCCTGCCTTCCTTAGCAATAGTGAGGCATTATGGGTCAAATACTTCGCGGGAGCGCCCGCACGTGCAGGAGATAGTCTCGTCGGGGATACAGAGGACGCGGCAGGACACCTCGGACGCGCAGTTGGTGAGGCGATCCACGACATAAATATTTAATCCGGAAGATCAAAGGGGAAGAATCCTAGTCGAATACTGTTCGTCGCGATGTACAGATGAGCAAAATTGCACACATTCGTGCGCCCCTTTTTGGTAAGTGCCATTCCGGTTTCTCCAGTGTTGTAAAAGTTTCGGCCTCTCACCGCCGATATGGAGAATGCACATGTCACTTGTGAGATGTGTAAACGGATTGTGAAGAATGTTTGTGGGAAGGTCGGAGCTTCATTGTAAGTCAAGATTATCCATCTCAATGCTAACTTTAGCTATTCCTCATCGTCTCTTCGCATCCCGATAATCAGCCACGAGTGGGCTCTGATGAGATCTGCCCGCTATGCTTCTGATCGTGTGTGAGCTCGATGCCTGTGCGAGGCAACAAAAGTGCGAGTTGCGTTACAAGGCTGGCGATTGAGGCAGAATAAATTGAAGTAGTAGTTAAACGGTTGAGATTTACTTGAAGGAACCAAGAGGGAGCAGATTATGAGCCAGACACGGCGCAATTTCCTGTTGACG
>JBEPVW010000112.1:0-10056 GCA_041690775.1 Acidobacteriota bacterium
ACGTATAGGTTGCCGACGCTGTCCACAGCAATGAAGACAGGATTATTCAGTTCAGCGCTGGCGGCCGGCCCTCCATTTCCACTCAGGCCGTTGGTGCCGTTTCCTGCCACGGTCGTGATGATGCCAGAATCCGCAGCAACTCTGCGGATTCGATTGTTGTCGGTGTCCGCGATGTACAGGTTGCCAGAGGCATCAACGGCGACCCCATTGGGCCTGTCAAGCTCGGCGGCGGCGGCGGGGCCTCCATCTCCGCTGAAACCCTCGGTGCCCGTTCCTGCGACAGTCTCGACCACGCCGGTATTGGCCGACACCTTCCGGACCAGGTTATTAAGCTCGTCTGCGATATAGAGATTGCCCGCCGCGTCCAGCGCAATCCCGTTTGAGCCATTCAACGGCGGATTGGCGGCGTTCGTGACATCCGTAATAATGCCCGTAGCGGAGTCCACCCTGCGAACATCGTCTTCAACCGAAACATACAAATTGCCGGCGCTGTCCAGGGCTAACCCACTCGGAGCGTAAAGTTCTGCACTCGTGGCCGGTCCGCCGTTCCCGCCGACCCCCTTTTTGCCATTTCCAGCGACAGTGGTAATTGTGCCCGGAGTCAGCGCGGCTTCCCCGCCCGTCCCCAGGCCTTCCATGCCAAAGTTGAACGTCCCCGCCGAGGTCTTCACCTGAAGGGGCACTGGCCGCTGCCCGGGATGGGCTGGCCTGAACGTAACTGGCACATCGCACACCGTGCCGGCCGCCAGCGGTGTGTTCAAAGCGCAGGCTCCCGTACCGGTCACGTTGTATTCCTGCTTGCCGCCTTGAGATACCGGCGCGGAGATAGCCGTAATGATTGTGCCGTCCGTGTTCACGGTCAGCGGAATGATGACTGGCGCAGCGCCTGCATGGATAGACGTGGTGGGGAAAATAAGAGTGGACGGTGCCGGACCCATTGCGCGAATCACATCGTTATTGGAGTCCGCGATGTAGAGATTGCCTGCACTGTCGAAAGCGATGTCACTGGGACCGTCCAGTTCCGAGCCCACAGCCGTGCCGTCGGAAAAACTGGGAAATACTTCAGTGCCGTGAGGACCATCGCCCACCACCGTGGTGATGATGCCGGTAGCGGCCGATACCTCGCGGACGTTGTTGGCGTCCGCAATATACAGATTGCCCGTGCTATCGAAGGCAATACCCTGTGGACCATATAACTCCGCACTAGTGGCTGGGCCGCCGTCACCGCTGTAGCCCGATGTGCCGGTCCCGGCCACAGTGGTGATAATGCCGGTAGTCATCGATATCTTGCGGACACTATATTCTGCCGTATTGCCTGGTGACTCGCTCGCAACGTAGAGGTCGCCTGCGCTGTCGAAAGCCAGGCTAGATGGAGTCATCTCCGCGCTGGTGGCAGGCCCTCCGTCCCCGGTATACCCTTCCGTACTGGTACCCGCAAAAGTCGTGATGATACCTGTAGTCGCCGATACCTTGCGGACACGGAAATTGCTGTAGTCCGCAATATATAAATTGCCTGAACCATCGACAGCGATACCTAGCGGGTTAAATAACCCGGCGTTCGTGGCTGGCCCCCCATCGCCGCTGAAACCTCTCGTGCCGTTGCCTGCGACAGTCGTGATAATGCCGGATCCGGCGGCAACCTTGCGGATGCGTCCATTCATGAAATCCGAAATATAGAGGTTGCCTGCACTGTCCAGCGCAAGCGATCCAGGAGAATTCAACTCTGCATTGATGGCCGGACCGCCATCCCCGCTGAACCCCGCGGTTCCATTGCCTGCGATTGTCGAGACGATCCCGGCAGTGCTTACCTTGCGGACGACGTTGTTGCCGCTATCCGCGATATACAGATTTCCCGCACTATCGAAAAGGATGGCGTCTGGATGAGCCAGCTCCGCGCTGGCAGCCGGTCCGCCATCGCCGGAGTAGCCACGGATGCGATTGCCCACCACGGCGTCCAGCGTGGGGCCAACCGTGATTGCCTGCGCGGCGAGGACTCTTCCGCCTGGCAATATGATTGTCGCTAGTAAGGCAATTGGAGCAATCCAACGAACATACCGAGAAACGAAGGTAGAGAAAAGTTGCACAGGCAAACCCCTTATCGGGGGAGGATAAGTAAGAGCGCTACCGAAGCCACTCGAGTCGAGACTATAAGAACCGATCCCCAGGGTAAACGAGATTCATTACTAACCGGCTTTCCGCCCACACCACCGTAACTGCCGGTTGTGCTTCGAAGTTGAGTATTCCTCTTGCGATACATCGAACCGCAAGGTATTATGATTCTCGAATGACCGCTCGCGAAACCAATCCGAATTTTATGAATGGAGTTCCGCAGCTCCTGATCCTCAGGCTGCTCCAGCAGGAGGAGATGTATGGCTATGAGATCGTTCAAGCGATCCACAACCGTACGGAGTCGGTAATCGCAGTCGGTGAAGGGGTTGTCTATCCGGTGCTGCACGCGTTGGAACGCGAAGGGGCGCTAAAATCGAGGCGCAAGACCGTCAATGGTCGTAGCCGCATTTATTATTCTGTAACGCCTGCAGGATCGCGCCGCTTGGCCAATTTGTCGGAGGCATGGACAAATCTGGCGGCCGCCATCCAGAAAATGCTGACAGGAGGACAAAATGTCGAAGCCATTCCATGAATTTCGAGAAAAGGAATTTCGCGAAAAGGAACTTCGCGAACGCCTGCTGCGCGCCGGTGTCGCCCCACGGCATGTTCGGCGTTATCTGGTGGAACTGGCCGATCATCTGGCCGACTTGAAAGCGGAAGAAGAAGGCCCAGGCCGCAGCCCGGATGATGTGGAATCCGCGGCACTCGCCCGGCTCGGCGGGATCGACGATCTCACCCGGGCAATGACAGAGCAGCGCCAGTTTCAGTCCTGGTGCGTCCGAGCGCCCTGGGCAATGTTCGGTCTCGCCCCGCTCCTCCTGCTTGCCGCGGCCTACTTCATCGCATGTTTCTATTTGTGGTCTGGTTGGCATATCTTTCTGCCAGGAGCCGATACGCCATTCGGCGGTGGACCACATGGCCCAATCTATGGCTTCGAGAACATCTATTTTCAGGCCGGCAAGTTCTACTATTTCGGCGCGCCGATTCTCGTCGGCTGGTGGGTCATGCTCATGGCCGCCCGTCAAAGGTTAAAAGCAGTTTGGCCGCTTGCAGCTTCGGTTCTCCTCGCATTCATGGGTGCCGCCGCTCAGATTCACGCCAGTCGCACCGCAGTCCCCGGTGGCCTCGGACATATCCGCATGGATTTTGCCCTGGGAGCATCCGTTCAAGACATCTACGGCCACCTTTTTTATGTTTTGGTGGTTCTCTCCCTCACAGTGCTGCCGTATCTCATCTGGAAATTACGAAAGCCTCACTCCCTTTTCGCTTAGCCGCCGATTCGCTGCGCCGCAAAAAGACACATGGCGTTCCAAAGTTCGGAGCGCCATGTGTTGCATCTAGCAGGTTGTAGTGCGGTTTACGCAGTCAATGGAATCTTCACCCGGAAGCGTTCCATCGTGATTTTCAACGCGCGTTCAATCCGACGCAGATCTCCGCGTTCTTCCGGTGCGGCGAAGGTGGAAGCCACGCCGCTTTTCGATGCGCGTCCGGTGCGACCTACGCGATGCACAAAGTCTTCCGCCATCTTCGGCATGTCATAGTTCACGACATGCGCGATGTGCGCGACATCGATACCGCGAGCGGCCACGTCGGTCGCCACCAGCACACGATGCTGTCCCTGCGAAAAGCTGCGCAATGCTGCACTGCGCTGCGCCTGGGTACGGTCCCCGTGAATGCGGGTTGCGTTCCAGCCGGACGAGCTGAGCTTCTTAGCCACGCGGTCCGCGCCGTGCTTGGTGCGAACGAACACCAGAAAACTGCCTGCCTCCGAACGCAGAAGATGTTCGAGCAGCGGCATTTTCTTGTCGGTCGAGACCTCAAAGGTCTGAAGGCGGACGTTTTCCGCGGGCTTCAGAACCGATCCGATCTCGATGCGCGCCGGATTCTTCAGGTAGTCGCGAACGACTTCCGTTACCGGCGACTCCAGGGTTGCCGAATAGCAAAGCGTCTGGTGCTGCGCCGGCAACGCGGCAACAATGCGTTTGATTGCAGGCTTGAAACCCATATCCAGCATCCGGTCGACTTCGTCGAGAACCAGAATCTGCACCTGATCGAGCTGCACCAGCTTGCGGCGCAGAAAATCTTCGAGTCGTCCGGGAGTGGCGACAATCATGCGCGCTCCGCGGCGAATCGCCTGTAGCTGCGGACCTTCAGAAAGGCCGCCGACAACCAGCGCCGCCTGTAAGGAGGGATCGAGCGCCAGGTTGCGATACGCCTGCTCCACCTGCATCGCAAGTTCGCGTGTCGGCAGAAGGATCAAAGCGAACGGACTTTTGCCGCGACCCTGCGAGCCCTGCCGCTGGCCTGAATTTTGCTCTGGCTGTTTTGGTGCTTTCTGTAGACCTTCAATGATCGGAATCAAAAAACTGAGCGTCTTGCCGGTGCCCGTTTGCGCCGTCGCGAGAACGTCACGGCCTTCGAGTGCGGGCGGAATTGCGCCCTCCTGTACGGGGGTCGGGGTAATGAAATTGGCCTGCGCGAGCTTTTTCTGGAGCGCGGGCAAAAGAGTGAAATCTGTAAATTGAGTCAAGGTTTTCCTTTGTTTCCGTGCCTGCTCTGCCTTGCACCCGCACGCAGAAAGGCCGAAACACACTGCTTGCCTCTTGCGGTCTTCGTGGCCGCTGAAAGGTAAGGAGAACTACCGTAAGGGGGTACCGGAGTTTTCAGGAAACGAGTCTTGAAAGCGCGTTTTAGAAAACTCTAGGGGTCGATACGAAGAACTGAGTCGACCTCGGATGCCGCATGACAGCTGGAAAGGGGAAGCGCATCGCTTCACCGCACCGCAACGCAAAAAGCTTGCGAGCGATCACGCTGGAGAGGCTTGGGAGGGTGCAACTGCGGACGGCTTTGCCTGGTCTGGCCAGCAAGCACGGCTCACAACCAAATCACTGAGCGTGGCTTCATGGTATCACGAAGCGGTCGAAATCCGCGACAAGTTACGCCCACCAGCAAGCCAATTCATGTAATCGGAGTAAAGCCGGGTCGACGCCTGGCACCCCGCAAACGCCGAAGTGCCGGGCTTGTTCATCATCCCCTGATATTGATACACAAGGATCTGATCCACCCACGGTGAGACTGCCTGTAACTGGCGTACGACGCGATCGAAAGGTGCGGGCATCAATGCGCTTTTGTACACTTCGTTTTCGAATTCAAAGATTTCAACATCCGCCCAGATCTTCGCTTTCTGCGAGCGGTCATGGGCCTTGCGCAGCCCTTCAAAAAAGGCAGAAGTCTCCGTCACCTTCGACTTCCTTACCCCCACCTCATCCTGGTAAGCCACAATATCGACATCCATCGCGTCCAGTTGCCGCACATATTTATCGTCGGGAATCGCGATTCGAGTGCCGTAGGGCGCAATCATGATCTTTGCTGCCGGCGTCACTTGGCGCGCAAGCTTGGAATTCGTATTGACATACCGGATGAACTCCGGGGTATACCGCGGATTGATAAACGCTTCGGCGGCCCAGTACCAGCCGTAAAAACTCGGGTGATGGCCGTACATGCGCGCGATTTCTTCAATGGCCTGCAGTCTCTTCTTTTCGCCGACGGGGTCTGTGATGATCTGATCGCTATCCCAGTCACCATAAAATCCGTCCCCCACAAAGAACTTGACCTTGTATTTGTCAGCCGCGGAAAGCACCACTTCAATCGGGTCCGCACAGCCCAGCTGCCAGCCCGGATAGATATCGGTCTTATAAAAAGCCCGGTAATAAACTGCCGTCGCCATCAGTACCAGGTATTCCAGCCCGGCGTCTGCAATCTCTTTGATCTGGGTGTCCCACTGTGCGGCGGTGAAGCGCGCAAGCGCTGGATTCCAGTCGACTCCTTCGACGGTGGCGTGATGCTGAAATTCAAACCAGCTTCCCGTGATCCGTTTAACTTTCGAAGTCACCGGCATCGCCATCATTCCCGTCGGTTTAATCGCCAGTGCGGCAGCCCCCACGCATGCATGAGAGAGGAACTTCCTGCGGTTGAGACGGTAAGTCATGCAAGGCGCTCCTAAAAATCCAATTCGCAATCAAGCTCTTAACGACGATTGATCGAATTGTAGCGCTCGTTTCGTTGAGTACTGGAGCACGCGCGCCAGATGGAACGGCTCAGTCGGCCCCGAGACACCTCCAAGGGGAACATCCGGCATCTAAACCGTCGGCCAACGAAGCACGGCGAACTCCGCTGGACCGACGCCCACCCTCCCGGGAGATGTGAGAAGCCCATCCGCCCAAAACCAATAACTTGTAACCGAAAGCAAACTATGACGCACGCAGTCAGGATCCGCATACCTAAGTTCTGCCTCGCAGTTCTTCCAGCGGGAATGGTTTTCAGCTTGTTGCTTCTATTCCCGCTCGCCGGCTTCTCTCAAACGCCCAGTTTTTCCGCGCACTCGTTTTCTTCTGCTGCCGGCAATTCGGTGGCTGTACACGGAGATCTGAACAATGACGGCTACGAAGATCTAATTATCGGCACCCGCGTCTTTTTGTCGAAGGGCAATGGCACCTACACCGAACTCTCCGCTTCCGTTAGCACGTCTCCCGGGTTGCTTGGGGACTTCAACGGGGACGGCAAGCTCGACCTTATCGCGGGCAATCACATGTATCTCGGGCACGGCGACGGAACCTTTCACAGTGCTGGCGCCATCTCGATTCCTGGGGATTCCATAAGCGTCGCCGCGGCCGACGTGAATCACGACGGGAAGACAGATCTACTTGTACTGACGTACAACGGAGGCCCGTCGGACCAACCTACCAGCTCCATACAGGTACTTTTTGGAAACGGCGACGGAACTTTCCGCACCGGGCCCGAAACCTTGATCGACAATTTTGATGATGGATGTTGTGTGGCTGTGCAATTTCTCACCGGCGACTTCAACGGAGACGGCAATGTCGACGCGGTGTTTGCTTCGGGCTGGGGGGGGCCGACTGGATATTACGGTACCAGGCTGCGCATGTTTTCCGGCGACGCCAATGGCAACTTTACCCTGCAGTCCAATACCCAAGAACAGGACAGACTAAACTTGTCGGTTGCCGACGTGAACGGAGATGGGATATCCGACCTGGTTGGCACCGCCGTTTTCTGGGACCAGATTGACTACTTCTTGAGCCACCTCAACGTCTATTACGGACAGAGTAACGGCGGCATGGCGCAAGGCTCGATTCAACTCGCCAAATATGGCGTGGGGCAGGTTGCCGTCGCGGATTTCAACGGCGATGGTATTCCCGACGTCGCCGTCTTTGAAACCGATTGCCAGGATGCTGTGGATTGCACCGTTACCTCGGCTGCGACGATGAGTGTCCTATCCGGCTTGGGGAATGGCAACTTCGGACCCGAGACTACCGTTTCCAGCTTGGAGAGCAATCCGGGATGGCCGTTCGTTCTGCGCGGCAATCGCGACACCAAGGCAGACCTGGTTTACAGCAACGCGCCTACATCGAACAGCACCACCTTCTTCACCCTGCTGAACACAACAACGGGCAATTTTCCAACCTGCGCACCACCGAATGCTGCCACCGGGATCGCTCAGTGCAGTCCGGCGGCAGGAAGCACGGTAACCTCGCCGGTCCACTTCGCCATCGGTGCAGCCGCCGCCGAGCCCATCCGCAAAATCGACGTCTGGGTCGATCGAAAAAAGCAGGTGGAACAGTTTGCGGGTGCATTTTTTTCTTATTACGGGTTCCTCAATGCCTCCGTGCCCCTTGCCGCCGGTTCGCACCGGGTGAGTGTGATCACCTACGGTTGGGATAATTCGCAGATATCGAAGGTGTCCACCCTCGACGTAAGCGCATCGTCCTGCTCGGCACCCAGCTCCGCCGGTGTCCACATCTGCGCTCCAGCCAGCGGTTCGACTGTCAGCTCTCCGGTGAAGGTGCAGGCGGCCGCGAAGGTGACCGGGACGATTGCGAGTACGCAGCTTTGGGTGGACGGGGTAAAGAAGTACAGCGTCGCCTCCAGCACGCTGAACACGTCCATCAGCCTGGCCGCCGGCAGTCACCGCTTCGCCGTCATCTCCTTCAACACGGCGGGAACGAAGTGGGAACAAGCCGTCAACGCAATCGTTAAATAATTGCACGAATCCATAAATAACCTCCCCGGTGCCGCCACCGGGGAGCCCCTTTAATCTATCCGGATGGCCGCTTGAGATAATTGCGGGATGGAGCCAACGCTCGACGATCCCGCCCACGAGTACGCCCGGCGGCTGGACGCTTTACTAGCCGCGGAAGCTCGCCTCACCCGCCGCGGCAACGTGCTCGCAGTCTCGAAGCTCGCAGCCATCCTGCTCACTGTGATTGCTGCTGTCGGCCTCGCGAAATATGATCCCCGCTATCTCTTTTCTCTGTTCGCCCCGGTCGCCGGAATCATTCTGCTGTTTGTCCTGCATGAGCGCGTGCTGCGGAGCCTGCGCCGCTGCGCCCGACTCAAGCATTTCTACCAGCAAGGCATAGCTCGAATAGAAGACCACTGGCCCGGTACCGGCGAGCCGGGCTGGCGCTTTCTCGATCCCACCCATCCTTACGCGCGCGATCTGGACCTGTTCGGCGCGGGCGGCCTGTTCGAGCTCCTTTCCACAGCCCGCACCCGTGCCGGGGAGGAAACCCTGGCCGCCTGGCTGCTCGCCCCAGCATCCATCGAAGAAATTCTGGCACGGCAGGCAGCGGTGGAGGAACTTCGGCCTCGGGTCGATTTCCGAGAGAAGCTGACGCTGGCTGGAGAAGACATTCGGGTTGGAGTTCGACCGGATGCCTTGATCGCGTGGAGTGAACACGCGACGCAGCTCAAGCCAAAGCTCGCGCGGGTTATCGCTCCGCTGCTCGCGGCGCTGTGGGTGCTGAGCCTGCTGGGCTGGGGAATATTTGGGTGGGGAGCGGCCGCGCTGTTCATGAGCCTGCTGAACCTAATGATGACCTATCGATTTCGCACTCGCGTCGAAACTTCCGCAGCCGAGATTGCAGCGGCCATGCAGGAACTCGATCTGCTGGCGGCCATCTTTCGCCACATCGAGGAGCAGAGCTTTACCAGCCCGAAATTGGCCGCTTTACAGTCAAAATTGAAGTCCCAAAAAGAAGCGGCATCCAACGCGATTTCGCGGCTGAACCGGCGCGTTGACTGGTTTGAATCGCACGAGAATCTATTCATCAAATTTGCCGATCTCTTTATCTTCTGGACCGCGCAATGGGTGTTTGCCATCGAGGCGTGGCGCGCGCAGCATGGCGCAGCCGTCCCCGAGTGGATCGCCACGGTAGGCGAAATGGAGGCGCTGAACTCGCTGGCCGGTTATGCCTACGAAAATCCCGAAAATACATTTCCGCAATTCGTCGAAGCCGGCCCCTGCCTGCATGCCGAACAGTTCTCGCATCCGCTGATCCCGCGCACCCGCGCCATCGCGAACGATCTCAAGCTGGATAGCAACCTCCAGTTGCTCGTGATCAGCGGGCCGAACATGGCGGGCAAGAGTACATTCATTCGCAGCGTCGGCGTGAATGTCGTTCTGGCCCAGGCAGGAGCGCCGGTGCGCGCCCGCAAAATGGCATTGTCCTCGCTCGCCGTCGCCGCTTCCATCTGCGTGCTCGACTCGCTGCAGGGTGGCCTGTCGCGCTTCTATGCGGAGATTCTGCGCCTCAAGCTCATCGACCAGCAAAGCCGCGGCGGGGTGTCGGTCTTGTTTCTTCTCGATGAGTTGCTATCGGGAACAAATTCCCATGATCGGCGCGTGGGTACGGAATCGTTTGTGCGGACGCTGCTCAGTCGCGGCGCCATCGGGCTGGTGACTACGCATGACCTGGCGCTCGCGGAAATCGCCGAGGGAATGGCCGGCAAGGCGGCCAATTTCCATTTCGAGGACACATTTGACAATGGAGAACTTCGCTTCGACTACCGCCTCACTCCAGGGGTGGTCTCAACCGCCAACGCGCTAAAGTTGATGCGCTCCGTCGGCCTCGAAGTCTGACATCCCGG
>JBEPVW010000113.1:0-9935 GCA_041690775.1 Acidobacteriota bacterium
GAAATGGCGGCCGGTTTTGCATAAAATTCCGCAGCGACGGGAGAGATAGGCGCATGCGTGACGCGATGCGATGGATACACACGTTTGTACTCATTTGTGAGGTCGGCGAGCAATTTTCCGTATTCATGATGCACGGCCATCCATTGGTCAAGGCCGCCGGTCTGCGGCTCCAGATCGAGATCGATGCCATCGAGCCCCAACGGATTGATGACTTTTTCCGTTAACTGCCGCACAAACGTGCGGACGCCGAAACTGCGGATGGCTTCAAACGTCGGAAGATGCTGCCATCCACCAATCGATAGCATGGTTTGTTTCCGCTCGCCGAAGGCGGTGCGAAGGCGCCCGAGCAGCGCAGGAACCTGTGGTGAGAAAGAAGAAATCTCGTTTCCGTTATAGAGGAGTGTCAGCTTTCCACCAGCGATGCTGGCCTGCAAAAACGACAGGACCAGCACGTTGAAGCTGCTGCCGCCGATGGTGTCTACAACCGCTCGCATTGACGCGGCCGTGGCTTGAGAAAACTGGCCGAGCACGTAGAGAATGCGGCGGGTTTTGCCGTTCGCCCATGTCTCGGAAGCGAGACATGGGGCACCCGCAATACCTGCAACGGCCAAAGCGCTCAACGAAGATCGCAGGAATTTTCGACGCAGCATGTTCATCCCCTGTACTAAGTTTGCAGCACGCCGGGGTTGAAGCGGGCGACCTCGGGGTTGAGAGAGGCGGCTTCGAGGGCCATCAGCAAGACATCGCGGGTATTCACCGGATCGATGATCGCATCTACCCAGAGGCGGGCGGCGGCGTAGCGCGGATCAGTCTGTTCATCGTAGGTCGCCTTGGTCGAGTCGAACAGCTCCTTCTTTTCCGCATCGCTCAGTTTGTGTCCGCCGCGTTCGAGCTGTTTGATGCGGACCTCTACCAGGGTGTTCGCCGCTGAGGTCCCGCTCATCACGGCATATTTGGCTGTCGGCCAGGCGAAGATGAATCGCGGATCGTATGCCTTGCCGCACATAGCGTAATTCCCTGCACCGAATGAGCCGCCGATGATCACAGAAATTTTCGGCACAACGCTGTTGGCGACGGCAGAAACCATCTTCGCGCCGGAACGAATAATGCCGCTCCACTCCGCATCGCGGCCGACCATAAAGCCGTTCACGTCATGCAGAAAAATCAGTGGGATTAAATTCTGGTTGCAATCCATGATGAAGCGCGCGGCTTTGTCGGCGGACTCGGGATAGATGACTCCGCCAAATTCCATGTGTTTGTCGCCGGTCTGGCTGGTCTGCATCTGATGCATCTTCTGATTGGCGACAATGCCGACGGCATAGCCGCCGATGCGCGTATAGCCGCAGAGCAGCGTCTGGCCGTAGTCTGGCTTGTACTCATCGAAACGGGAACCATCCACGATGCGCGCAATGACTGCGTGCATATCGTAACTGTGGGTGGCGGTCCTGGCCGGGTCGAGGTTCAGGATGCCGAGTAAATCCTCGGCCGGATATTTTGGCGCGTCCTTGATTGGATCGTAAGCGATGCGGTCAAACGGAGCGGCGGGGCGATGACCGAGGCGGGAGACCAGGGAACGCAGGCGCGCGATGCAGAGATGATCGTTCGGCTCCTTGAAATCCACGGTACCGGAGATTTCGGAGTGCATCGTGGCACCACCGAGTTGTTCGGCGGAAACCTGTTGGCCAATTGCTGCCTGCACCAGCGCTGGCCCGGCGAGGAACAATCCGCTGCCTTCGGTCATCAGAACATGGTCCGTCATGACCGGCAGATACGCGCCACCGGCGACGCACATTCCCATGATGGCTGTCATCTGCGGGATGCCGCGCGCGGACATTACGGCGTTGTTGCGGAAGACGCGGCCAAAGTCATCCTGATCGGGAAACACATCCTCCTGCAATGGCAGAAAGACTCCGGAGGAGTCCACCAGATAGAGCGTGGGAATGTGGTTTTCCATGGCGATGTGCTGGGCGCGCAGCACCTTCTTCGCCGTCATGGGGAAAAACGCGCCGGCCTTCACAGTCGCGTCATTGGCAATAATCATTGCCAGCCGGCCAGTCACGCGGCCTATGCCGGTGACGGTACCGGCTGCAGGCGCACCGCCGTAGTCCGCGTACATGCCGTGCGCGGCATAGACGCTGAGCTCGTGAAACTCCGTACCAGGATCGAGCAGCAGCTCCAGCCGCTCGCGAACGGTGAGGCGCTTTTTATGGTGCTGTGACTCGATGGCTTTCGCGCCACCGCCCTTCCGGATGATGGCCTGTTCGGCTTCAAACTGGGCTAGCAATGCACGCATAGCCTTGGAATTGGAATGAAAATGGCTGCTGGCAGTGTCGATGGCGGACGGAAGAACGTTCTGGAGTTGGTCTGGAGTTGAGTTCGGGACTCTATTGGCAGTCATAGGCAAGGTAAACAAATGGAAGACTGCCCAGCATAGAACACTCGCGGAAGCAGAGCAACTGGTGCGGGCAAAAGCAACTCCCACTATTTCCGACCTGCCCTTAGAAGCTTCAGTCCAAAACCGTGACAACGCCGCTGCCGATGTCGTAATACGCGGCAACGACCTTCAACTTATTTTCCTTGATTGCGCTGGCGACGACAGTGGAGGCCTCGCTCAAAAGGCCAGCCTGGATTTTCGCGTTCGTTTTGGTCACGGCCAATACGTCCGTACCCGATTGATCGACCGCCGGCCGCAGGTGGGGATAGAGTGAGCTGATCTGCCCTGGAACGGCCTTGTTCGCAATGGCAGCTTTCACGGCTCCGCAGTCTCTATGACCGAGCACCATGATGACTTTTGTGCCCAGGACCGCTACACCGTATTCGAGGCTGGCAATAATTTCCGACGTGACCATGTTGCCCGCTACGCGGGTCACAAAAAGATGGCCAATGGTCTGGTCGAAGAGGATCTCAACGGGCACGCGCGAGTCCGCGCACGCGAGCACGGCTGCGAATGGTTCCTGTTTCGCAATCAGGTCCCGTTTCAGGGTTTCCAGATCGTGTTGGTGAGCGGTGGTATGGCCAGAAACGAAACGGCGGTTACCGTCTATCAGTTCCTTGAGCGCGGATTCGGGAGTAAGGAAAGTTTGCGCCAACATAGGCATGGGATCAATGAAGCCCAGTGCAGCACCCGCGGCAACACTGCCTGCGACACCAGCCATACCAGCGCGCAGAAAGGATCGGCGAGAATGCGGGGTTTGAAGTACGTCTGACTCGTTATTACCGGACAGTTTCGAATCGCTCATGTGCTGTTCCCCAGGAAGATTTATTAAGAACAGCCTAGGCCGGAACACATTGCAAACGCAACACATTTATGCGCGTACGGAGCGAAAATTGGAACTATGCCTTGACCACTTTACCCGACTTGATGCATCCCGTGCAGACGCGAATGCGCTTGCTCGCGGTGTTCACTTTGGCCTTTACCGTCTGGAGATTGACATTCCAGCGGCGGCGGGTGACGTTGTGCGCATGCGAGATGTTGTTGCCGAATTGCGGCTTTTTGCCGCAGATTTCACATACCTGTGCCATGATTCGTGTCCTGACGATTGAAAATTTGTGCGAATGTGGACGACGCGAAACACTGCGCATCCTGATCGATGGATTCTTTCGGCAGAGTGTAACGATTCTCCGTTGGACCCAAACCATAAGTGTACCGAATTCCTGACAAGCGGGCAATCGCTACTCGAATCAACACCGGCCGCTGACAATCGGCAGGGTAAAATGCAAACTGGCCGCTGTAGGAAGGCGTTGCATCGAGCCATTTCGTCAGGCCAGGATTGCATCTACGTGAACCGCATCAGCCATCGAAAATCCGGGAAACAAGGCATCCGATCTTTTCGTTCGACCTGGACCGTCTTCTGGGCTGCGTTCCTGGTGCGCGTGCTGTATATCGCGATTGCGCATACCTATCGTTTTCGCCTGGCCGGAGATCATTTCCAGTTCGGCTGGGAGATGGGGCGGATCGCTCGCGCGCTGGTCACCGGCCATGGCTATGCGGACCCGTTTTCCGGACATACTGGGCCGACCGCTTGGGTGGCACCGCTGTTTCCCCTGCTGCTGGCCAGCGTGTTTAAAATGTTTGGCATCTATACGCTCCGCTCCGGATGGGTAATTCTCACCCTCGATAGTTTTTTTTCAGCGCTGACGGCGCTGAACATCTACGAGATTGCCGCGCGGTGTTACAACCGCCGCGTCGCGGTATGGTCGGCGTGGATATGGGCGCTCTATCCAGCGGCGATGCAGTATGCCGTTCGCTGGGTTTGGGAGATGACGTTGAGCACATGGCTCCTAAGCTGCATTCTGGTACTGGCTTTACGAATGCGGGGAGTGGGAGAGGTTTCCGCCAATACGGACCGGGCCGGAAATGCCTCGAAGAACCCACGCACGCTGCGTCGGTGGCTGATCTTTGGCTTTCTGTGGGGTGTGTTGGCGCTGAGCAATCCTTCCCTGCTGCTGTTTCTGCCTGCGGCGGGGCTCTGGGTGATTCGTGGCTCGGATAATGTGCGAAAGCAATTGATCTTCGCCTCCGCGTCGGCGGCGATTTTTCTACTGTGCATCGCGCCATGGGTGGCGCGGAATGCGATGGCGTTCCACGGCTTTATTCCCATGCGGGCGAATTTCGGCGCGGAGTTTTATAACGGCAACGGGCCCGGGGCGCGCGGTTTTGTGATGGATTACGACCACCCATTTCAGGCTCCCGCGCAGCTTCGCCTCTATAAACAAATGGGCGAGGTGGGCTATTCGCGAATTCGAGGGCAACTGGCGCGGGCCTTTGTGGCCAGCGATCCTGGGCTGTTCGTTTGCAATTCAATCAAACGCTTTTATTTTTTCTGGATCAGCGTGCCTCATCCCGCCAACGATGCCTGGTACGTGGAGGCTGGCAGGGTGGCCAATTTTTCCTTTGCCAGCATTGCTGGGTTATTGGGACTGGCGCTTGCGCTGAAGCGCCGGGCCCCCGCCGCATGGCTGTTTGCGTGGGCCTTTCTGCTGCTTCCATTGATTTATTATTTTGTCAGCGTCAGCGCCCGCTTTCGTCACCCGCTGGAACCTTTGATTGTTATTCTGGCGGTCTATCTATTCCAGTCGGCGGAGAAGACGCGACCTTCGTCCAATTTTGAACGTCAGAACGGTTGACGCGCCAGGGGAAGCGCCAGTATTCTTAGAAGGTTAGGCGATCCGCAAGTATTGTGCCTTTGGAAGGCGCATGCATCGAACATTCCACTGCTCTCCTGCGCCCTTGAAGTAGATTTCCGCGCGGGATTCCAGCAATGTATGAGCTTCGAAACAAACGCCTGAGAATTTGAGAGAGTTTTTTGCACCGGCATGTTCTTGAACGGTGCTGGAGGGTTTATGTACGCAGTAATTCGTACCGGCGGAAAGCAATATCGCGTGGCGCCCGGAGACGTGCTGAAGGTGGAGAAGCTTGCCCAGGAAGATGGGAACATCGAGTTTACCGAGGTTCTCGCAGCGTCCGTCGGCGGCAGCGATGAGGGCAAGGGATTGGCCAAGCCGAATTCGGCCAAGGTGCTCGCATCGATCGTGAATGAGGGGCGCGCCAAAAAGGTGCTGGTCTTCCATTTCAAACGCAAGAAGCAGTATAAAAAACTGCAGGGCCATCGCCAGGCTTACACTGAGATTCGCATTCACGAGATCCAGGTGGATGGCCAGAGCTTTACCGCAGCCAGCTAGCGCTTTGCGGCAGTTTTGCCGCAGTACATTTAAGACACGGTACAACGGAAAAGGATCGAGATATGGCACATAAAAAAGGATTAGGCAGCTCCCGGAACGGGCGCGACTCCAATTCGCAGCGGCTGGGCGTGAAGGCTTTCGGAGGCCAGGTTGTGACCGGAGGCTCCATCATCGTACGGCAGCGGGGCACCAAGCTGAAGCCCGGTATCAACGTCGGCCTGGGCAGCGATGACACGCTCTATGCCAAGATCGACGGGCGCGTGCGTTTCGTGGATCGTGGGCGCACAGGACGTTTTGTAGCCGTGGATCCGCTTATTCTGGCCGAAGCTTAGGCAGCTGGCTGCAACACTATTTACTGCGGCGAATTCTTTCTTCCATTCAAATAAAATCGGCTGACCCCTTGGGGTCAGCCGATTTGTTTGAGGCATGAGAAACCTGTTAGCTTGCGATCGGTCCGGGAGGGCTGCCCACAGCTATCTCGCGCGGCCACTCCGCGGGCCCCATCACGTTATTGACCAGATCGAATACATCGGTCATGAACGATGGGGGGTAGCTGACTGCAACCTGGCCTGCTGGATTGCCCAGGGTTTGCGCGATTTCATTCCAGCGCATCAGCGGCGAGGTGACCGGCATTGCAACCAGGCGACGCGCTGGCTCCGGACGGAGGAAATACACGCACCAGATCGAGACAGAGGCTAGGTAAACGACTTCAAGGCTGAAATTGGCAACACTCGCCAAATTCGGGATGCGGGAGAGAATCGCTGCATTGACGAGATTTCCAGTCGCCATCAATCCCAAACCGAAAGTTACGCCAAAAATACGGCTGCGGAAGGAAACCCCCAAAGTGTGGGAGGCAAAAGCAAGAAAACCTACTAGACAGAGTGCAAGGACGCTCTGTGAACGCGCAAGGACTTGCGCGGAAGCCAGGAGAAAGCCCATCCCGTTTCCATGGGAGGTCACCCCGGATGCCGAGGCCATGACCACCGAAACGACAACTGCCCAGAAAAAAATCGGGCGTCCCAGTTTCTGTACACCGGGAACGGAACGCATCGCGTGCCGGAACATTTCATGCAGGACACGGATGACGAGAATGGCCTCTATAGCGTATGAGACCCAATATATGTAGAAGTAAATGGAATAAGCATGAATTCCGCTGATCAGCTGCAGGCCATTCCCGGCTATATCGACAAGCATGAGGAGATCTGAAGCGACCAAAAAGATCAGCAATTGCCATAGTGCCGGATAGATTCTGTTCTTCTGCGCCCTATGTATGCAATAGAGTGCAAATGAGAGAAATAGAATCTCCACCAATGCAGTAAGTACGATATGTAGCCAGACTGACATGCAGAAGCTCCGAGTGAGACTGAAGAATAGCCCACGAGGAAGCAAGCTGCAACATAAAAGTTGGCGTTGTCGGTAAATCCAGTGCCAGTTTGCGGTATTTGGCTTACTTTAGCGAAATTTTAGCGAAGGCCGCAGGTCGATTTTCCAGGGTTGCAGGAAGGCATGGGCATCGCGCTGGCGCTGGCAATCATCGTCGTGGTCGTGGTCGTCGGGGCTGTCTTGGTGGCCAGCATGTGGTCGGCAGCAAAACCGGTGATCAGCATTCCGAGAACGAGGGCGCGAACGGCGATTTTCATGGTAATGCTCCTTTAGTAACAGTCGATCTGCGATTTTGCGCTAGGTGCGCTCGACAATTTCGAGTATAGTGAGAGAACGCGATAAGTCCAGCGCTGTCAATAATATACCGGCATATTAATCAATATAATTACCGAAGTAATCTATGACGAGTTGGTTAACTGCAAATACGTGCGCATATTACGCAACTCAAACCGTGCTGGTTTCGCCTGCTCTCCCCTTGCCGCCATTTGACCGTAACACCGAATGTTGATCCCGCTCCCCCGACAAGGTAACCCCGGCGACGGCTGCACCCGGACGGGTGAACGCACCGAAATGTTTGAGTCGTTAGTGCCGCCTTTTCCCGAGGGTGGGATTTCCGGAAACTTCCTTGGCATGCAGGGACCGATGGGAGGAGATGACACGGGCTGGATCATTCCGGCAGTTGCCGACACCCTAAAAGACCCGCTTTCACCCATTCAACCTTTTATCTCCTGACGTCGGTTGTTCACTGTTGATTCCCTTTTCACTCTTCTGTTGGCAGACACTCGCCCTTAAATCTCGCTGGATCTCGGCCTCCCGGTCTTCTGGACTTCACCTTTGAATGCAGATGAACCAGGCTGTAAATCCGCCGGAAAATCACTCTGGGATGCGTCGCCAAAAGCCTCCAAATTCACGTCGTCAGCGTGATAAAATAGAGAATAGTTCCTCCCCGGATAAGTCCTTTCTGAATCAGTCTTTTGCCCGGCCTCCAGGACTTGGCCTTTTAGTAGGATTTTCCGGAACAGAGAGCCTTTTATCAACGTTTTCCCGGAGCCCCATGGCAGAAAAAGCACTTGCTAAAGCAGAGACGGCCGCGACCCTTCCGGCCAGTGATATTGCTACCGCTGCAAGCCTGGCGAACGATGCAGCACATTCGGCGGCCCAGTCGGCCAGTCGGCAGCGCGCCAGCGACAACTACACGGGCGAGAACATCAAGGTGCTGGAGGGTCTGGAGGCGGTGCGCCTGCGGCCCGCGATGTATATCGGCTCGACCGGCGAGATGGGGCTGCACCACCTTGTCTATGAAGTCGTCGACAATTCCGTGGACGAAGCCATGGATGGCCATGCCACGCGCGTCGATGTGACGATACATGTGGACAACTCGATCACCGTGGTGGATGACGGCCGCGGCATCCCCGTAGACGAGATGGCGTTGCCGAACGGGGACCGGCTGCCGGCCGTCCAGGTGGTCTTGACCAAGCTTCATGCCGGGGGCAAGTTCGACGCTAACACCTATAAGGTTTCCGGCGGGCTGCATGGCGTTGGTGTTTCGTGCGTCAACGGATTGAGCGAGGAGTTCGAAGTCGAAATCTGGCGCGATGGACATACGTATGAGCAGGAGTATTCATGCGGCATTCCAACCACCAAGCTACAGACGACGGGAACCAGCAAAAAGCGCGGCACGAAGATCCACTTCCTGCCGGACAAGTCAATTTTCACCGTCACGGAATTTAACTACGACACGCTGGCGCAGCGGTTGCGCGAGCTGGCGTTCCTGAATAAGGGCCTGGAAATTTCGTTGACCGATGAGCGCACGACCGATCCCAAGACCGGCGAGGCCAAGCGGACGGATTTCAAATACACGGGCGGAATTGCGGAGTTCATCAAGCACCTGAACCGCGGCAAGCAGACGCTCCACGATAAGCCTATTTACATGGAGGCGGAGCGCGACAATGTGGCGATGGAGATTGCGCTCCAATATAACGATGGCTACTCTGAAACCGTCTTCACGTTTGCCAACAACATTAATACGGTGGATGGCGGAACGCATCTGTCCGGCTTTCGCACCGCTTTGACGCGCACTATCAACGCCGCCGGCCAGACGATGGGGCTCTTCAAGGACATGAAGGAGAACCTTTCCGGGGATGACGTGCGCGAGGGCCTGGTGGCGGTCATCAGCGTGAAACTGCCGCAGCCGCAGTTTGAAGGCCAGACCAAGGGCAAACTGAATTCCGACATCAGCGGCACGGTGCAGCAATTTTTGAATGAGCGGCTGGGGATGTTCCTGGAACAGAACCCGCCGATTACGCGTCGCATCATCAATAAGGCGATCGAAGCTTCGCGCGCGCGCGAGGCGGCTCGAAAGGCACGTGATCTTACCCGGCGCAAAGGCGCCCTCGATGGTGGCGGGCTTCCCGGCAAGCTGGCCGACTGCAGCGAACGTCGGCCGGAACGCTGCGAACTGTACCTGGTCGAGGGCGAGTCCGCAGGCGGGACAGCGAAACAGGGACGGGATCGGCGTTATCAGGCGATCCTTCCATTGAAGGGCAAAATTCTGAACGTGGAGAAGGCCCGTTACGACAAGATGCTGGGCCATGAAGAAATTCGCGCCATGATTACGGCGCTTGGCTGCGGCATTGGCAAGGACGATTTCGATGCCAGCAAGCTGCGCTACGGCAAGCTGATTTTGATGACCGATGCCGATGTGGATGGCTCGCATATCCGCACGCTATTGCTTACTTTCTTTTTCCGCCACATGATGGAGTTGATCAAGCGCGGACATGTGTATATCGCGCAGCCGCCGCTCTATCGCATCAAAAAGGGCAAGTTCGAGCAGTACATCAAGGATGACCGCGAGTTCGTCAACGTGATGG
>JBEPVW010000114.1:0-9834 GCA_041690775.1 Acidobacteriota bacterium
CCTAAATAGTAACGAGTATGGGATGTACTCGGCTGGTTGGGCATCGGAGTTCAGGTTTTGGCTTTCTCCAACACCAGGTGTGTCGCTTGCTCAGTGGCCTTGTGGTGCGTCACGGAAAATCCAAGTGCGTGCAGGTCGAGACCGGTAAACAGGGCCTCGCCGCGGCCGAGTACGACTGGCGCCAACGCAAAGTGCAGGGAATCCACCAACCCGGCCTCAAGGTATTGACGCAAGGTGGAAACACCGCCGCCGATTTTGACGTCCTTATCGCCCGCCGCCTGCTTGGCGAGCCGCAGCGCTTCGTGGATTCCGCCAGTCACGAAGTGGAAAGTCGTCCCGCCCTCCATCACGATCGGCTCGCGTTCGTAGTGCGTCAGAACGAACGTGTCCGCATGGTACGGCGGATTGGCTCCCCACCACCCCTTCCATGAGAGGTCCGGCCACGGGCCGCGCACCGGACCGAACATATTGCGGCCGAGGATGAAGGCGCCAAAGTTCGACATGGCTTGCCGGGCAAACTCGTCGTCGACATCGACAGATCCACCTTCCTGCCCAAGCATGGCGCAAAATGTTTTTGTGTGGAAGAACCACTGGAAGATCTCGGGTCCGCGTTTGCCCAGAGGATCATTCAGGCTTTGCTCCGTTCCCGCGCTGAAACCATCCAATGAAACACTGAATCCCGCTGCTCGAACTTTCGACATATGCGCACTTTTCTCCTCTGAGATTTATGCTAACGATCTAGTGTAGTGCGTCATGCAGAATGCCGATTATTCAGCTTGGCGCGCGCACGCTTGACCTTCTCCAGGATGTCCGCTGCTTTGGCTGTCCATATGAAGGGCTTGGGTGCCTGATTGTGATGGTCGATGTAGTTCTCGATGGCCACGATAAACTCTTCCACGTCGCGAAAGACTCCACGTCGGATGCGCTTGTCGGTTAGGTCGCGGAAGAATCGCTCCACCATATTGAGCCAAGAACTGCTCGTCGGCGTGAAGTGCATGTGGAACGAGGATGTCGCGCCAACCATCTTTGGACCTTCGGATGTTTGTGAGTGGCGTAGTTATCCGCGATCAGGTGGATACACGAGCTACGAGGGAGCTTTAGTCGCCGCAATGCAGTGCAATCATGCTCCCAACATAAAGATTGCAAATGCCATCCAGTGCAGAGTAGATTCGTATTCGCCCACGAACAAAAGAACGGAAATTATCCCGAATTTTTCTCAAGCTCTGGTTAGTTTCTCCCTACCGTCCGGCATTCCTGGCCGCAATGACATTTCAATCCTTTAGGAGCGAGTCACTTTATGAAAAAACACTTTGGTCAGTTGGCAGCACTGTCTCTACTATTCGCAGGGCTGGGATTTGCGGGATTCGGCGCAGCACAGGGCCAGACCAGCACAAGCACACCGCCCAAGGTGCTGGTAATCCAGCGCGAGTTTCTGAAGCCGGGCAAAAGCGGCAGCGTACATCAAAAATCCGAGAGCGCTTTTGTTCAGGCCTTCACGGAAGCGAAATCGCAGCAGCACTATCTGGCGATGGATTCGCTTTCGGGCAAATCGCGAACGCTGTTTTTTCTCGGCTACGATGCCTTTGCGAACTGGCAGAATGATCTGCAGGCGATGCAGAAGAACCCCACCCTGGCCGCTGCCGTCGACAGTGCGCAGGCCGCGGACGGCGAACTGCTGAGCTCCTATGAATCGAGCGTCTTCGTCTTCCGCAACGACTTGAGCCTGCGGGCGCCGGTCGCTATCCCCAGGATGCGCTATATGGAAATCACGGTGTTCAATGTTCGTCCCGGACACAAACAGGATTTCGAAACATTGGCCAAAATGTACGCGGACGCCTTCCAAAAGGCCAATCTGCCCAATGCCCACTGGGCTGCATACGAAGATATGTATGGGGCTAACAGCGACGGCAAATACGTCATCATCACGCCGATGCGGTCTCTAACGGAAGTCGATGATGAAATTGGGTCACATGCGCAATTCGCGTCTGCGATAGGAGCCGACCAGATGAAGAGGATGGCGGACCTGAGTGCGGCGGCCATTGAGTCGAGCGAGACCAACCTGTTCATGTTCAATCCGAAGATGAGCTATGTAAGCGACAAATGGAACACAATCGATCCCGGATTCTGGGGACAACAGCAGTAACGAGCCGGTATAAACCCAGGTCTCAAAATCGAGGCCTGGGGCACGTTTCTTGAGCCCCGTCCACGGGATTCTCCATTTTGAGATTGCATGTTGTGGACGGGAGCGTGTATGTTCAGTTCCGCCCACGGACGCACGACGGTAATTCTCCAGAGGTTCCAGGCCCCCCCTTGGTATCTGGCCAAGTCCCCCTATCGCTCCCACTCCTGGTCATCAATGCACTTGGTATTGAATGCAGGTCACGCCTGAGGAGGCGAGCATATATGAAGAAATATTTTGGATTCCTGGCAGCATCGTGTCTTTTATTCGCGGGACTGGGTTTCGCAGGACCGTCCACAGCAGCCGCACAGGCGCAGGCAACGGGAGCCACCCCGCCGCCGAACGTGTTGGTCATTATGCGAGAGTTTCTAAAACCGGGTAAGAGCGGCAGTGTGCATGAGAAGTCTGAGAGCGCATTTGTTCAGGCGTTCAGCCAGGCAAAGGCGACCTCGCATTATCTTGCGGTGAATTCGCTTAGCGGCAAGTCGCGAACGCTGTTCCTTGTGGGCTACGATTCGTTCGCGGACTGGGGGAAAGATCTGGCGACCTTGCAAACCAATCCCACACTGGCGCAGACACTCGACAGCGCGCAGGAGGCGGACGGCGAACTGCTCTCTTCCTACGACTCGGGTGCGTTCGTGTACCAGCCGGACAAGAGCGTCGGAGGTCCAGTCAACGTTGGACAAACGCGGTATTGGGAAATCACCATGCTCAAGATCCGGGTGGGGCACGACGCGGATTGGGACGCACTGGCCAAAATACATAACAGCATTTATGGAAACATGCCCGACGCGCACTGGGTTGTGTTCGACAAACTGTTTGGCACAGACAGCGGCAGCATTGTTCTCGTGTTCACTCCGTTGAAGTCCCTGGCTGAGATCGATGCGCATCAGAAGGCCGGGAAGCAGGTGATATCTTCGGCGGGGGCCGACCAGATGAAGAAGATGGGAGACCTGGCCGCGACCACGCTCGAATCGATCGAGACGAACCTGTTCGCAGTCAGTCCGAAGATGAGTTATCCGCGCGACGACTGGAAAGCTGCCGATCCTGGATTCTGGGGACAGCAGTAACGCAAGGCCCGCGGGCGCAGCGTTCTCTAACAGAGAAGCTGCGCTCCGGTTTAAAAGTTAGGTGGAGATGAGAATGGCATCCGTACTGATTACGGATATGAAATTCTTGCCGCTCTTTAGGCGAAGAAGTCAGTTTGCAGATTGCATAAAGTCCAACGCCCGGATCAGATAAGCTTTCAGTTCTTTCCGCGACACGACGGCGTCCAGCATCCCATGTTCCAGTAAAAATTCCGACCGCTGAAAGCCTTCCGGCAGTTTCTGGCGGATCGTCTGCTCGATGACACGCGGCCCGGCGAAGCCGATCAGCGCGCCCGGTTCGGCCACGTTCAAGTCGCCCAGCATGGCGAAGCTGGCGGTGACGCCGCCGGTGGTCGGATCGGTCAGCACGGAAATATACGGAACCTTCGCGTCGTCCATCTGCGCCAGGCCCGCGGAAATCTTCGCCAGCTGCATCAGGCTGACGATCCCTTCCATCATGCGCGCCCCGCCCGACGCCGCGACAACGATCAGCGGATGCCGCGTTTCCAGCGAGCGGTCGATGGCGCGGGCAATCGTCTCGCCAACCACCGCCCCCATGCTGCCGCCGATGAAGGCATATTCCATCACGCTCAGCACCACATCGCGCTCGCCCAGCTTGCCGATGGCGTTCAGGATTGCATCATCCAGCCCGGTATCGTGCTGTGCTTTTTTCAGCCGGGCTTTATAGGGTTTCAGATCGACAAAATTCAGCGGGTCAGTCGATCGCAGTCCGGCATCGACCAGTTGATAGCCCGGCTCCAGCAGGCTGTCGATGCGCGCCGCGGCAGTCATCTTGAAGTGCTTGCCGCACTTCGGGCAGACGTTCAGGTTCGATTCCAGCTCTGCTTTCCAGACAGTCTGGCTACAGCCCTCGCACTTGATCCACAGGCCTTCGGTGCGCACGCGTTTCTCCGTCGTGGGCTCAATCTCGTTTTCGTCGCGCTTAAACCAGGACATTGTTGCTCCATCCTAAACTACTAGCAAATTTGTCATCCCGACCGAAGCGTTGCTGGGGTGGGTAGCGGAGTGGAGGGACCTGCGGCTCCTCGCCCCACACTGGAGAAAAACCTTCTTAATACTCGATGCCGCGCTGCGCCAGAATTCCCTTCTGGTAGGCATGTTTCACTTCGCGCATCTCAGTCACCGTGTCGGCGATTTCAACCAGGCTCGCGTGCGCGTTTCTTCCGGTTAGGATCACATGCACCATCTCCGGCTTCTGCGTGAGCGTCTCGACTACCTTCGCCGGGTCCAGCATTCCATAACCGATGGCGTAATTAATTTCGTCCAGTACCACCATGTCCCAATCGCCCGAAAGGATGGCCTGCCGGGCCTCTTCCCACGCTTCTTCCACCATGCGGATATCTTCCGGGTCGGTCTCCGCGCCGCCGATCTTCACAAACCCCCGGCCCATCTGCTTCATCACCCACTTGCCGCCAAAGGCCTCGACTGCGTCGAGTTCCCCGTAATGCCATGACCCTTTCAAAAACTGCAGCATCAGCACGCGCATCCCGTTGCCGACCGCCCGCAGCGCCGTGCCCATGGCAGCCGTGGTCTTGCCCTTGCCCGGGCCGGTGTTAATCAGGATGAGTCCGCGTCTGGCTTCGGCCATATAGATGTCCGGTTCTATTTTTAGGGATCGGAGATCAGGAAACAATCTCTGTTACTGATCACTGACCACTGGTACCTGAGCCCTAATCCGCATGGCCCAAGTGGTAAGGATGACCCTCAATAATTGTAAACGCGCGATACACCTGTTCGACGAGAACCACCGCGGCCAGCTCGTGCGGCAGTGTCATCGGTCCCAATGAAAGCAGCAACCCGGCGCGATCCCGCGCTTCCTGCGACCAGCCATTCGCCGGGCCAACTGCAAGCACCATGCGCTGTGCACCCTGGTCGCGCTGCCGCCGGAGCCAATCCGCAAACTGCTCGCTCGAGAGTGCCCGTCCCCGGCTATCGAGAAGAACCATCACCGGCCTGATTCGTCCAGACCCTCCGGAGTTCGCACGGCCCGTCCCCCGTTCAACCCCCGCAAAAAACTTTTCTTCCGTCGAGTAATTTTCAGCTTGGCAGCGGCAGTAATGTCCAATGCGCTCACAATAGGAGCCAAATATTTCCTCCGCCGGCGCATGTTTCTGCGTCGTTCGGCGGCCCAGGGTAGCAATTTGAATTTCCATCCTGCAACACTGTACCGGATCGCAACTATTTCGGTATCTAGCTAAAAGTTTTTTGCGTATTAGATCGCTTGGTCAGCAAACTAACTTCCGATGGGCGGCTACGAATCGATAGTAACTCTAGTTGCTAGTTAATTTATGCGCTCACTTAGATGCGAAAAAGATAAGACTGGGCTAACGAGTTAGACGCCGGTGCAGAATTCATTCGCAGTTAGGCAGCATCTCTGGAAAAACTTGCATCGTAGCTCGGGTGATGGCTACAAAAGCTAAATTCGGGGGGAATAGAGAATGGGGCAGAATTTACCGTTTTCAGGATCGAAATTTCCGCAATTCCATAAGCCAGGGAGTTATCACCTAAGGAGAACTTCGCAACTACCTGATTCTTAGATACTTCCGTTCTGGCCGTATGATTGCTAACTTGCGCTAGGTTGTTTTGCGGTTCGCACAATCAATTACATGGATCGTTGCGAACAGCTTTAGTAACGAACGATTTCCGTATATCTGGGAATTTCCGGCGGTTAATTCGTTTTGAACGATATTCAGGGGGATGTAATGCAATTTCGCATTAAAAGCTTCAAAGGATGTATCCGCAGCGCAGCAGTCATCGCAATGATTTTAGGTTTTGCCACCGCGGTTGAAATTTCGCAGCCGTCGGCATTTGCTCAGACGTCAACGACGGGAAGTATCAATGGCAGCGTTATGGACTCGACGGGAGCGGTCGTTCCCAACGCCACGGTTACAGTTAAAGATGAGGCAACCGGCTCCGTTCTCAATCTTACGACCAACGCCGAAGGGCGCTTTACGGCTCCGTTCCTGAAGCCGGATAAATTCGATATCGCGGCGACTGCGCCTGGTCTGCAGTCCACGACCACGACTTTGCAGATTTTGACTGGTCAGCAGTCTGCTGTCAATCTGACGGTCACGCCGACGGCCAACAGCCAGACGGTGCAGGTCAGCGCGAATAACGCGCAGTTGATCGATACGCAGACCTCAAATACGGTCACAACATTTACTACCCAGCAGTTTCAAAATCTGCCGGCGCCGGGCGGTGATATCACGACGATTGCCTACACCGTGCCCGGAGTTGTTGTCGGTGCTGGTACCCAGGGTTTTGGCTCCATCGTCTCCGACGGCCTTCCCGGACTTTCAAATTTGGTCATCATCAATGGCGCCGACTACAGCGTCTCGCTCTATAACATTGCCTTCTCGGGTTCCTCCAACCTGACGCTGGGCCAGCAGGAAATTGCGCAAGCCGCTGTTGTGCAGAACGGATATAGCGTGCAGTACGGACGCCAGGCAGGCATCATTGAGACCTTCAGTACCAAAGCCGGTGCCAACCGAGTGCATGGATTGGCGCAGTGGGACTACAACAGCGCTGGCCTGAATGCCAACGATTTCTTCAATAAGCGCACCGATCCCATCACTCCCCGCTCCAAGGCTGTCTCCAATCAGTATGCGGCGCAGATCGGCGGACCGATCAAACGCGATAAGCTGTTCTTCTTCGCCGACACGGAAGGAATTCGCTTTATTGAACCCAGCGCCGGATTTGTCAACCTGCCTTCCCAGGCGCTGCAAAATAGCATCCTGGCCAACCCCAACCTTTCGGCAGGCAGCGTTGCCCTGTATAAAGCGATGTTTGCCGGAGCGAATTCATCCCCGGCATACGCGAAAGCCATTCCAGTGGTCACGGGCGGCGGGGGCCAACAGGATTCCTCGGGCGCTTTTGGCTGCGGAAGCCTGGCTGGAACTCCCGATTACGCGACCGGCGGGACGCTGGGCACGAGCGCCGCGGAAAGCTGCATCGATTCGGCATTCGTGAACACAGTCGCGCTCAATAAGGAGTACCTGATTGCGGGAAGGATCGACTGGAATATCAGTGACAAGCATCAAATCTTTTTCCGTGTCACGGACGATCAGGGTAATCAGCCCTCCTTTGTAAGCCTTATCAATCCCGCCTACAATCAGGTCAGTAGCCAGCCGAGCTGGACAGGCCAACTCAACGACACCTACAGCTTCTCGCCGAACCTCACCAACAATTTCATTGCGGCAGCTCTTTACAGCGGCGGAGTTTTCGCGCCGGCAAATTTGCAGGCCGCGCTGGCAGCCTCACCCACGGAGTTCGACGAAGCTAATGACGGCGGAACAAATTCGACGCCGGGTGTAGGCCAGCCTACCTTCTTTACCGGATCCACGACGCTGGGAACCCCCTGGATCGATTTTCCCGGGGGGACGAACACCACCCAATATCAGGCCGTCGACAACATTTCCTGGCTGAAAGGGAACCACAGCATTAAATTTGGATTCGACTACAAGCGGGTCGATTTCACCGACGTCAGCCTGCTGACGGCCTCCTATGGCGGTGATTATGCGTTCGGCACCATCGCGGATGAGGCTGGCGCGGTGTTGCCGGGACCAAGCAACGGCGCAAGTTTTTCCCAAAGCTTTCCGGCGTTGGGCAACATTCACCTCGCGGCGTATAACGTCGGAATTTATGCTCAGGACGAGTGGCGGGCGGCTCCAAACCTCGTCATCGACTATGGTATCCGCGTTGATCGAAACGGAAACCCTGTTTGCAGCGAAGGTTGCTATACACATTATCTTGGAGGATTTCCTGATTCTGCCGCGACCCTGGATACTCCTTATAACGCCACACTTTCCGCAGGACATGACGCCGCCTTTCCTGCCATGGAGGCAGCAGTCATCCAGCCACGGGCGGGATTCAACTGGGACACGCATGGAGATGGAAAGACGGTCCTGCGGGGCGGTATTGGATTGTTTTCCGACAACTTCCCATATCTCATCCTGGAGCAAAACTTTTCTTCCTTCCCGAACCGGTATTTTGCCAGCGTTACCTCCGGTACTGTGGCCGATGGTCCAGGAAGTGCCCAGGCGACCGCAGCCGGTTCCGCTGCAGCGGTGCTGGGCGGCTTCAAACAGGGAGCGACGTTTAATCAGATTTCCGCAACATTAGCTGCGCAGGGGATCCCCTTCGCGCCTCCAAATTACACCACTTCCCCCAACACATTTCACACCGCGCGATATGTGGAGTACAGCCTGCAATTGCAGCGGCAGATCACACCCACGGACGCGTTGATCTTTTCCTATGCCGGCAATCATGGTTACGATCTGTTCATGCCCAACAACCATCTGAATCAGAGCGTCGCCAACACTTCTTATGCGGCCTTTGACGGTCTGCCAGCCGCATCCCCGGACCCACGTTTCGGAGAGGTTCGCAGTTTCAGCAACAGTTCCATTTCCAATTACAACGGAGTTTCCGCGCAGTATAAGCATATCGATCGGCGCGGCTTCACCACGAACATTTCGTACACCTACTCGCATGCGCTGGATGACATCTCCAATGGAGGCAACTCGCAGCTCCCATACAATGGAGGTGTTTCCTTTAGTACCCAGGTCACGCCGGGCCTGCCGTCTGCACTCATGTATTCCAATGCCGACTACGATATCCGGCACAATTTTGTCATGGATCTGGTCTACGTGGAGCCATACCACTTTGGCAATAAGCTGGTGGACTTTGCGGCTGCGGGCTGGACAGTGGGCGCTAAGGCATACGTGCGCTCCGGGGAGCCGTTCAGCGTAGTGAACACGAGTGCGGAGAATGGATTGTTCAACGGGACCGGTGGGGTTACAGTTCTGGCCCAGGTGTTGAACAACAATTTCAACCACCATTGCACTTCATTTTCAAGTCCGTGCTTGCAGACACCGGGAATTTTCAACGGGACCATATCGCAAACAAATTTTGGCAATGGTCCAAGGAATTCAATTTACGGGCCGCATTATTCGGACGTGGACGTGAACCTATATAAGGATGTCTTTAAAAAAGGAGATCTAGCCTTCCAGGTTGGCGCCCAGGCCTACAATGTGCTGAACCATGTGAACTTTGCGCAACCAAACGGCAATGCATCCAATTCTGCCGCGCTAGGGCAAATTTCGGGAGACATCAACGCGCCCACCAGTCCGTATGGATCGAGCCAGCAGCCGACGGTTGCCGGTCGCGTGCTGGTCGTTCAGGGCCGGTTGCTGTTCTAGCTCCAACGCGAGGGACGCAAGTAATAAAGGGCAGAGAAGAAACTCTCTGCCCTTTCCTTTTAGCTTGCCGACTTCACGGTATTGCCGATTCGTTTGCCGATACAGATGGCCGGACTGACTCCAGCCTGGTATCTGTACTCACGCACACGCCCTCATCCCCTGTGGCGCATTCCTAGGTACGGATAAGTAAAATGGAGGTGAGACACTCCATCGGAAAACGAGTTTTCCGGGATACTTTTCAGAATGTATAAATTGAAAAGCGCTTTTTTCGCGTTTTTCGCATTTCCAAAAAATGCCAAAAAAGTGGTATCCAGGTACTCAAAAGTGGTACCCAGCTACCCACATTTGG
>JBEPVW010000115.1:0-9816 GCA_041690775.1 Acidobacteriota bacterium
AAGAACTCGTTGCTACGAACATCCGATCATCAATGGACGATCGCCGATGGCTGGGAATTGACGGAGGTCGCCAAAGTAAGTGCCACCGGAGCGTCGATCGCGCAGGTTGGCTTCGATACAAAGGCATGGATGGCGGCCACTGTTCCGGGAACCGTTCTCACCACAATGGTGGACCGCGGCATCTATCCCGATCCAGACTTCGGCCTCAACAATCTCGCGATTCCGGAAACACTCAACAAGCAGGATTATTGGTATCGCACGGAATTTATTGCTCCTAAGCTGGACCGCGAACAGAATTTTACGCTGACCTTCAACGGAATCAACTACGCGGCGATTGTCTGGTTGAATGGCCGCCGTCTGGGAACGATCAAGGGCGCTTTCATCCGCGGAGTCTTCGACGTTACCGGCGTATTAAAACCCGGACAGAGAAATGCTCTCGCCGTGCAGATTTCTCCGCCTCCGCACCCCGGCATTCCACATGAACAATCCATCAGCGCCGGCCCCGGACCGAATGGCGGCATGTTGTGTCTCGACGGCCCAACCTTTGTCGCAACAGAGGGTTGGGACTGGATTCCCGCAATTCGCGATCGCGATACAGGTATATGGCAAAGCGTAACGCTGAATGCGACCCGTCAGGTAAAAGTCGGCGATGCCCAGGTTATAACCACACTGCCGCTTCCCGATACCAGCTCCGCAGATGTTGACGTCAACGTGCCGCTTGAAAATGTTTCAAGCCAGCCGGTCGAAGGAAACCTGACGGCTTCCTTCGATCAAACCACCGTGGTAAAGCATTTAACTCTGGCTCCAGGCGAAACCATCGTCAAGCTAACACCTGCGGAGTTTCGCCAGCTAACCGTAGTCCACCCTCGCCTCTGGTGGCCCAATGGTTACGGCAAGCCGGAGTTATATCAACTGAAGTTGACCTTTAACGCTTCCGATGGTGAGTCGGACACAAAGCAGTTACGCTTTGGGATTCGCGAAATCACGTATGAATTAAGCCTCCTGGATTCCAGCGGACATCTACGTCGTGTCGAAATTTCTCCGACAACCGCCATGCTTCGAAATGAACAAGTGGTGGATGTTACGCACGAAGGGATGAGGAAGATTCCAGCCGGATGGGTTGCCTCGTTGCTTCCCGGCGCCGAAACTTCGCCCGCGGTGCAACAAGTCGACGACACCCGCGCCGCCCCGTATCTCGTGATCAAAGTCAACGGAGTCCGGATCGCTTGCAAAGGCGGCAATTGGGGCATGGACGATATGCGGAAACGTGTCTCGCGAGAGCGGCTGGAGCCTTATTTCCGCCTCCATCGCGACGCGAATCTGAACATCATTCGCAACTGGGTAGGACAGAATACCGAACAAGTCTTCTATGATCTGGCGGATGAATATGGGCTGCTGGTCTGGAATGACTTCTGGGAATCGACTCAGGACGATAACCTGGAGCCGCAGGACCCGGCATTATTTCTCGCAAACGCACGCGATACTATTTTGCGTTTCCGCAATCATCCCTCCATCGTAATGTGGTGCGGCAGGAATGAAGGTGTTCCACAGCCGATCATTAATAAGGGACTTATCGCGCTAGTTCAGTCGTTAGATGGAACCCGCTATTACTCTCCTAGCTCCAATCAGGTCAATTTACAGGACAGTGGCCCGTACAGCTATCAGGATCCGGCCAGTTACTACACGACCTTGAACCGCGGTTTTTCTGTGGAAACAGGTACACCGTCCATGTCTACTTTGGAGTCTTTTCGCAGCACGATTGCAAAACCTGACCAGTGGCCAATCAGCGATGCCTGGGCCTACCACGATTGGCATCAATCGGGAAATGGCGACGTATCGGCCTTCATGGAACAGTTGGATGAGGAGTTTGGCGCGGCAACGAGCCTGCCGGACTTTGAACGTAAAGCGCAGATGCTGAACTATGTAGACCATCGGGCCATATTTGAAGGTTTTAATGCGCATTTGTGGGCACCCAACTCCGGTCGCCTTCTATGGATGACCCAGCCTGCATGGCCTAGCACAATGTGGCAAATCTTCAGCCATGACTATGACACGCAAGCATCTTTCTATGCAGTCAAGAAAGCTTCCGAACCTATCCACGTGCAATTGAATTTATCGAATTTCGACGTTGCGGTTGTAAATGCCACACAAGATTCCATAATAAATGCTTCTATCTCCGCCAGAGTGTATTCACTTCAAAACAAATTACTCCTGGAACAGACCAAGATAGTGAATGCAGCTGCGGATGTTCGAACACCCGGCTTCAAACTGAACCTTGCGCCACTCTTCTCTTCCGGAATGGTTTTCGTCAGGCTGGAGTTGAAAGACAGCTCGGGCCGGCAGTTGTCGGATAACTTCTACTGGCTCGGTAAAGATGCCGGTTCTTATCGGCAGTTGAACGATCTTCCATCGGTAACGCTTTTCGCTACCGCTGTCGCCAAACACCTGAAAGATCAGATGGAAGTGGATATACAACTACAGAATCGCGCCGCTACAGCGGCGCTTGCAGTGAAATTAACTCTTCAGGATGCAGTTAACGGGACGCGCATTCTTCCCGCTTATCTAAGCGACAACTATATTTCGTTATTGCCGGGTGAGACACGCTCGATTGAAATTCAATATCCAGCGAGCGCCAGCCACGACACGCCGCAGTTAGCCCTGAGAGGATGGAACATCTCTCCGGAAATTGTTTCTATATCCCACCCCTGAGTTGCCGTCGAGAGAAGTCTCGTGACTATGAGGAGCACACCCATGAAGACAAGAGCAACCCGTCGAGATTTCCTGAAGTCTGTTGCAGCTGTTTCGGTGGCTACCGGCTTGCCGGCGTCCGGGTCTTCTACGCAGCAGGTCGAGAAGTCCGGAAACGTTCAGCAGCACTCGAACGCTGCTTCCCGCCCCGTCCGGTCACAGATACAGTTTCCTCGCCAGCACAGCGGCGGGCAACTGGCGCGCATCTCGTTTCCGCTAGGTGGCATTGGCACAGGTGGAATCGGTCTCGGCGGCCGCGGCAATCTCCAGGACTGGGAAATTTTCAACCATTCAAGCCGCGGCTACTCGCCCGAGTATGGATTTGCATGCATGTGGGCCAAGCGCGCCGGCGCTGCTCCGTACAGCGTGGTGCTGGAGCGGCGCTTGCTGCCTCCTTATGACTTACAGCAGGAAGGTCTCGGCTCTGCAAATGTCCCAGGCTTGCCGCGTTTCGCCGAAGCGACGTTCCTCGGCTCCTTTCCAACAGCCCGTGTGGAGTTTACTGATGCTGACTGTCCGGTCAAGGTCGCGCTTGATGCATTCTCTCCGTTTCAACCACTGGATGCGGACGCATCGGGACTGCCCTGTGCCATTCTGACTTACGAAGTTCACAACCCGTCGGCAACACCGGTCGATGTCGCAATTGCGTGGAATGTAGACAACCCGCTGGGTTGGAGCAAGACGCGCCGCAACCAGCAGCGTGAAGCAGCCGGGGTCCATGGCCTGTTGATGGATGATCCATCACTGCCTGCTGACGATCCGATGCATGGGACTTTCGTTCTAGCCGCATTGGCAGAAGACAGCAGTGCCGTCGAGGTGTTGAAGACATGGCGCGGAGGCGGCTGGCACATCGGTGCGCAGCACTTCTGGTTCGATGAATTCTCAAAGACGGGCCGTCTCGGAGACGAAAACGAGCCATCTTCGCCCGTAGGGTCGGTAGCTATCCGGAAGAGCATTCCTGCAGCCCAGACGAAAACTTTCCGCTTTTTACTTGCGTGGCATTTTCCCAATCGCACGCCCGAACGCTGCGGATGGGACTCTCCAAAAGGCGATGAGAAAGTAGTTCTCGGCAATTATTACAGCGCGCGCTTTCCGGATGCGTGGGAGGCTGCACAATATACAGCGGCAAATTTGCCCGAGCTTGAGAAGGCGACGCAAGGCTTTGTCGGCGCACTGCGCGATTCCACCCTTCCCGACGTTGTGAAGGAAGCGGCCAGCGCGAACCTGAGCACGCTGGTATCAAACACCAGCTTTCGCATTGCCGATGGCAGCTTTCAAGGGTTCGAGGGATGCGGAGACAATGCCGGCCTTGGCTTTGGGACCTGCACGCATGTCTGGAACTATGAGGTGGCCACCCAATTCCTGTTCCCATCTTTGGCCAGATCCATGCGCGACACCAACTTCGGATATTCGACCGACGCCGAAGGACATATGGACTTCCGCCACAAATTGCCGCTGGGCAAAGAGCACTGGGGCGCCGCCGCGGCGGACGGTCAGATGGGGCAGATCGTCAAACTGTATTTCGACTGGAAGCTCTCCGGTGACGACGATTGGATGCGGGCGCACTGGCCCGCTGCGAAACGGGCGCTCCAATACGCGTGGCGGCCCAACGGCTGGGACGGCGATAAAGACGGCGTGATGGAAGGGGTGCAGCACAACACCTATGACGTGGAGTTTTACGGGCCGAACCCGATGTGCAGCAGCTGGTATCTGGCGGCATTGCAAGCCAGCTCATTGATGGCTGACGTCGCGGGAGATAAACCGTTCGCGCAGGAGTGCAGCGAACTCGCTCGGAAGGGAAGCGAATGGATCGATGCGAATCTTTTCAACGGCGAATATTATATCCAGCAAGTTCGCGGCATTCACCGTGATCAGATTGCCAGCGGTCTGATTGAAGGAATGGGCGCGAAGAATCCCCTCAAGCCGGACTACCAGGTGGGGCCGGGCTGCCTGGTCGATCAACTTATCGGGCAGTATATGGCGACCCTTGCCGGGCTTGGCCCGCTGCTGAATGAAGACCACATCCGCAAGGCACTCCAGTCGATCTACCGTTATAACTACAAGCCGAATCTGAATCACCACGCATCGGTGGAGCGAGTCTATGCATTGAATGACGAAGCGGCGCTGGTGATCTGCGACTATGCGCGGGGCGGCCGTCCGGAAGTGCCGATGCCGTATTACTCAGAGGTTTTTACGGGAGTTGAATACGCCGCCGCCGCGTTGATGATGGCAAATGGCATGGTGGATCGGGGCGTGGAATGCATTGAAAATATCCGTAGAAGATATGACGGCGAGAAAGCAAACCCATTCGATGAGACGGAGTACGGTCGCCACTACGCGCGGCCCATGGCAAGCTGGGCAGCCATCCCCATGCTCTCCGGTTTTCAATACGACGGCAGAACGCGTCAACTGCAGATTGCTCCCCGATGGAATGCTAAAAACTTTCAATCGTTCTGGTCGACGCCGACAGCCTGGGGAAGCTTCCATCTCGGCCCACGAAGTTTCGTGCTCAAGCCTTCCACCGGGTCAATTCAACTGCGCGAGCTGAAGTTGCCATGGCTGCAAACCGGCAAGCTGCGCGTATCGCACGGCGGTAAAGAAATTACGCAAACGGTCAAACACGAGGGCGGAGCAATGATCATCGCTTTTACCAGGCCGCTAGATATAACTAGCGCCTCACCGTTAAGCGTTGAACTATAAATACTGACTATCGTCCAAAGAGAGCGAGAATCAAGTTACATTGAGAACTCAAAAAATCAACTTCTTTCTAGGGAGCTTTCTGGCTCTGGGAATGCTGGCTATGTCTGGCTCAGCTGATGCGGCGAGCAGCGGACTGCAATTTTCGTTCATCCCGAAGACTGGCGGCTACGCGATCGGTACGGGCAGGGAATTGTCTCCTGTACTCATAGCAAGCCCGGCAGTCCGCGTGGACGGGCGCTGGCTGCACGCCGCGGATTTTTCAAAGTGCGCTGTCGTCAAGTCGGAGGTTACTGGAGCGCTGGGTAAAGCCGACGAATGGACCATCACATATTCTGGCCTGAAGGATGCTCCGGAGCTGGTGTACGAAGTGCGTATCTATCGGGATGTGCCATTTGGAGAAATGCAGGCTGTCGCGCGCAATACTACATCGAAAACATTTCATGTAGACGCATTTCGAATTATCGACGCGAGCGAGCAAGCTGCCAATGGGAGATCGATCCTGAACCTGGCTGGACCGGCTGCGGAAGATCGCGTGTTATCGGGCAGCTTCAGTGAGGATACTCCGGCGATGGTGGTCCGCGACCTCGCGGATGCGGAAAAGCAGATACATCGCGGCGTCGGCACGCAGCTGGTTTATAACCGGCAGAGTCATCGAAGCTGGTTTGTCGGCGCGCTTACCTCCGACCGTTTTTTGACTGTAATTCGATTGCACCCAGTAGGAACGGCACGCGAGACACACATCGCCGCCTATCAAGTCGACTCGACAGGAACCACGGAGTTGACGCAAGACAACTCACTCCAGAATTCCTCGCCGGAAGACCGCGTGGAGTTGAGCCTGCCCATTGAGACTAAGAAAACCATCGCATCGGAGCGCTTGCTCTTCAGCCTGAGCAATAACTACCACCGGCAGCTGGAAACTTATGGAAAACTTATTCGCGATCTTCATCATGCGCGCGTCACAGCGCCGCCGGCTCTGGGCTGGTGGAGTTGGACCGCGTATTACTCCGGCCTGAACGAAGGCGCCGCGCGTACCAACGCGGAATATCTGGCGCAGAACCTGAAGCCGCTGGGCTACAACTTCTTTCATATCGACGAAGGCTACCAATTCGCGCGCGGGGAGTACGCTACCGCGGACGCGGGGCTATTTCCTCACGGCATGATTGCGCTGGAAAAGAAGGCGGCCGCGATGGGGCTCGTGCCGGGCTTGTGGACTGCGCCATTCCAGGTTTCGGAACGCTCGTGGGTCGATGAAACGCATCCGGAATGGCTGGTGCACAATGCAAAAGGCGCGCCAATTCATGCCGGGTTAGGGGCGAATGAAACCGACCGTCTGTTCGTGCTCGACACAACGAATCCCGGAGCGCAGGAGTATTTGCGAAAGACCTACGCAACACTGGTTAAGGATTGGGGAATCCGTTACATCAAACTGGACTTCATGGACGCTACCGCAATTGAAGGCTACTACTTCCGTCCGAATACGACGGCGCTCGAGGCACAGCGCATCGGTTTGAAAACGATTCGAGAGGCGGTCGGAGATAGCGTGTTGCTGGACAAGGATGGCAGTCCAATGCTGAACCCCGCTGGCTATGTGGACATGGGGCGGATCTCGCAGGACACGGGGCACACCTTTGCCGCCACGAAAGAGGCCGCAACCGCTTTTGCAGCGCGGTACTACATGAACCGAAACTTCTTCGTAAGCGATCCGGATGCGTTCACCGTGTCGAAGCAAACCATCCCCGACGGGGAGTGGCACGAGAGCACGATACCCTTGACTCTCAATGAGGCCGAAGCATCGATCGCGTCGTCCGCGGTAGCTGGTGGCATGTTTGAGATTGGCGATGACCTGCCGACATTAGCGGAGTCGCCGGAACGGCTTGCACTGGTGAAGAATCGCAACTTGCTGGATATGGCGAAGCTCGGGCGGGCTTCATTTCCCGTGGATCTGATGACGTTTGAGCCGGAGGATTTGCAGCCCAGTGTTTTTTTACTGAAAGAAAATCCACGGCAGTCGATTTTGACCGTCTTCAATTGGACAGAAAAAACGCGGAAGCATTCGATCATGCTTTCAACCCTGGGTCTCAACAGCCAGCGACGGTATGCCGTCTCAAACGCTCTCGACGGCGGGCCTGCGTCTCCGGTTGCAAAGGGGACAATTGAGATCACGCAGCCGGCGCATTCCGTGCGGATGCTGAAGATCGTCGATGAGAATGTCGCCGCGCGTCCGCCGATGCCGCTGATCGATCAAGTTTCGCGCGGTACAGCCGGGCAGCCGCTTTCGTTCCGCGCAAAACCGGATGACTCCGTGGTGCGCTATCGGTGGAATTTTGGCGATGGAACCGCGCTCGAAGGCAGCACAGTGACGCACACCTACACACATGCTGGAGATTTCACCGTGAGCCTGTATGCAACTGGCGTTGAAGATCTCACTGGCAAACAAACATTTCCGCTGACGATTACCGGACGAATTCCCACGCAGTTTGTACCGAAGCAAAAAAGGAGATACCACGCAGATGAAAAGTAAATCGACTTCGCTTTGTACTCAGGACGTCAGGGCCGCGGAATTTCCGCTGTGTAAGTGGTTCTGCTGTGTCATGACCCTTGCGCTAATGGCCAGCGCCAGCTTTTTATCCGCACAGGCTTCCCCGAAAGCGCAGGAAGAAGCAGTCCTGAACGCCTTCGCCAAAATGGAGCCGATCGATACCCATTCGCATGTAGTCAATAGCGATCAGCATTTTATTGCGATGCTCGCGCGGCTGCACCTTCATCTGATCGACATCGTAGTCGTAGACAACAAAAACCCCGAGCTGGAACCGTTTCAATTGCAGCGCAAGGATGCATTCGCGTTTGTAAATTCAAGCGATGGCCGTGCCTCTCTTTGCACCAGCTTCGATCCATTCCAATTTTCGAAGCCAAACTTTGCGCAATCTGCAATTCAAGGAATCAATCAGGACTTTGCACGCGGCGCAATCGCGGTAAAGATCTGGAAAAATATCGGCATGCAACTTAAGGATGCGTCCGGCAAGTACGTGATGCCCGATAATCCACGGTTCGAACCCATCTACCGCGACATCGCCGCACATAACAAGACGCTCATCGCGCATCTCGCCGAGCCGGACGCAGCGTGGGGAGTACATACGCCGAATGACATTGCCGACGACGCGCAATACTACCGCAAGCATTCCGAGTGGCGTATGGATAAAGTTCCAGGCGCGCCGGCGAAGAAGACCATTCTCGCAGCACGCGACCATCTGCTTGAAATGAATCCGCATCTTCGCGTAGTTGGTGCTCACCTGGGAAGCATGGAATCCGATGTGGACCTGATCGCTCAGCACTTCGATCGCTATCCTAATTTTGCAATCGATACCGCGGCTCGCGTCCCGCATCTGGAAGTTCAGCCGACGGAGAAGGTACGGAAGTTCCTGTTGAAATACCAGGACCGCGTTTTGTACGGGACGGACCTTCAATTCGGCAAGCAGGATGATGTAAATGTCGCAATCAAAGACTGGCAGACGCAGTACGCGCGGGATTGGCGCTATTTCGCAACCCGCGATCGGTTCAATTACGAAGGGCACGAGGTACAGGGATTGGGTCTTCCTCCGTCGGTGCTCAAGAAGATTTTTCACGACAATGCCGTGCACTGGTTTCCCGGGATTGACGCCACGGCCAACTGATAACTACGCTGCGTAGAGAGCACGTTTAACTCGGTGCGTGCCTTCGTTCACTTTTTTCTAGCAATATGAATGAGGTATCTTGTGCTGCTTCAGCAACTGAGAAGCGACGTACTCCATGCCAACCAGGAAATTGTGCGGCAGGGATTGGTCGTCTACACGTTTGGCAATGTGAGTGGCATCGACCGCATGGAAGGCCTGGTTGTTATCAAGCCAAGCGGTGTCGCCTATGAATCCCTGAAGCCGGAAGACATGGTTGTTTCGGATTTGGACGGGAACATTGTGGACGGCTCGCTGAAGCCATCGTCCGATCTGGCCACCCATCTGGTCCTGTACCGAAGTTTCCCGGAGATTGGCGGGATCGTTCACACGCATTCTGAATACGCGACGGCGTGGGCGCAGGCCGCAAAGCCGATTCCCTGCTACGGCACCACCCATGCGGATTATTTTCACGGCCCGGTGCCGGTGACGGAATCACTCCACGCCGACGAAGTTGGGGACGACTATGTCCGCAAAACGGGAGAAGCGATCGTCCGCTGTTTCCGCGATGTCGATCCTCTCTCGATCCCAGCGGTGCTGGTGGCGAACCATGCGCCATTCTGCTGGGGAGCGACACTTGATGACGCCGTCCATAATGCGGTGACGCTGGAATATGTTGCGCGTCTGGCGTTGCACACGGAAACGCTGACCGGTCCACGGG
>JBEPVW010000116.1:0-9785 GCA_041690775.1 Acidobacteriota bacterium
CCGGGTTTATCGGGCTTCAGTTCGAACTCCTCTGAGCAGGCAACGCAGACCTTGATGGGGAAAGACATAACTCTTTATGGTAACGAAATCGATCCAAAATGACGACGGTATGAACATCTGTCATTGTGGATGGGCAAGCAGATTGTCGCGCGCTTTGCATTCTCACCCAGGTCTCAAAAGCGAGACCTGGGGCACCCGGCATTCGCATTCAATTATTCCTTATTTTGTCCGACCTGGGGCGCGCTCGGCTCTACAGCAGTTTCGCGGCCGCCTGCGCGAAATACGTCACGATGAAGTCTGCGCCGGCGCGGCGAATCGATAGCAGCGACTCCAGCATCGCCCGCTCCCGGTCTAGCCAGCCGCGTTCGAAGGCAGCCTGCAGCATCGCGTACTCTCCGGAGACTTGATACGCGCCCAGCGGGACATCGAAGCGGTCGCGTGCCTCGCGGATGATATCCAGATACGGCAGCGCGGGCTTCATCAGAATCATGTCCGCGCCTTCGGCCAGGTCCAGCTCAATCTCCCGCATCGCTTCCCGGCGATTGGCTCCGTCCATCTGATAGGTAAGCCGGTCGCCAAAATGCGGGGCGGAGTCGGCGGCCTCACGGAATGGACCGTAGAACGCGGACGAAAACTTCGCCGCATACGACAGGATGGGCACGTCTGAGAGTTCGGCATCGTCGAGCGCGTCACGAATAGCGGCCACGCGGCCATCCATCATGTCGGATGGCGCAACAATGTCCGCACCGGCCTGCGCCAGCGATGCCGCTGTTTTCGCAATCAGCTCGAGGCTGGCATCGTTGTCGACTTCGTATGTAGGTGATTCCGGCGCCGTCGATTTACGAACCACGCCGCAGTGGCCATGGGAAGTGTATTCGCACAGGCAAACATCGGCGATCAGCACGGTACCATCCAACGCTCGCTCGCGTTTCATGGCGCGCAATGCTTGCTGGACGATTCCGTTTTCATCCCAAGCGCCCGTGGCTCCGTCGTCTTTCTTCTCCGGGAGGCCAAAAAGAAGAAACCCGCCAACCCCAAGCCTGCTAGCCTCCACTGCTTCCTTCACCGCTTCATCGATGGATAGATTGAAGACGCCGGGCATCGAAGAGATCGGGTGGCGCACGCCCTCTCCGGGGCAGACGAAGATCGGCGCAATCAACGCGCCGGGATGCAGACGAGTCTCCCGCACCAGGGCGCGCATTGGTTCTGTTCGGCGCAGACGCCGCATTCTGAGGGCCGGAAAGTCCATGTTCCTTTGATTCTACCGCCGGACTGTAGCGCGTACTCACCCACGTCTCAAAGGCGAGACGTGGGGCACCCAGGTCTGCTTTCACGGCAAAATTATAGCGGGGCGGCTCCGCCGGAGAACTCGTAGCGCTCATACTCTTGGGCGGCGTTGCGGGATAGCAACACCCACAGCGTGTAGATTGCCAGCACCGTGCCTACCAGAGGCTTAATTAATGTGAGCACTGCAACCACAATTGCAAATACCCGTCCCCAAGGCTGCCGCGTCAAAAGCGCAATCCCAACCGCCAGCGACAATATGACGCGCACGAACACCATGATGGCGATGAAGTGCAAAAGTCCGCTGCCGGGATGGAACGGCCCATACAGCCACGGATTCGAACCGTGCATCCACATCGGATTGGCGCCAAGCCAGCCACGCAGAAACGGCAGGATCAGCAACCAGCGCAATGCTGAATAGATCGCAAAGGCGATCCACAGAATCCCCAGCGTGCGAAGATGCTGGGCGATCCGTGAACCTGTAAAGAGCGGCGACACAGGAGCAGGCGGCTTTCCGGCTACAGGGCTGGCGATCCCGGTCGGCGCGCCACAACTCGGACAATACGGCTGGGCATCCATTGCCTGACCACATCGACTGCAATACATCGGGGCACCTTCTTTCCCAATCGCATAACAAGATACGCCCGGCGCGTCGAATTTGTTTCATTGAAAATGCAGGTCGCTCCACCGCGCTTCGCGGAGCTTACCGTGAGCGAAGCCGAAGGCCCGCGATGCCAATTTCATGTTGTCCTTGGGAGCAGCTACCATGAAGCGTGACCATGCTGCCCGCCGTCCCAGCTCCGCTCAAAAATACCGGCTCCGACATGCTGGAGTTTGCCCGGCTGCGGGAGTTGGTGGCGGGCTATGCCGGCACCGCGCCCGGCCGCGAGTGGACGCTGGCCCTGTCGCCCTCGCACGATGCCCGCTGGGCGGCCAAGGAACAGCAACGCGCGGAGGAAGTCCTTCGTTTGATCCGACGCGGGTTCAGCTTTGATTTTCATGGGCTAGTCGATCCCACCCCATGGCTGGAGCGGGCACGCATTTCCGGCGCTGTGCTTGAAGTGGACGAGCTGCGCGCATTGTCCGCGCTGGCCGGGCGCTTTCACGCTTTTCAGGAGTGGCTGCTTCGGCTACCTGAAAATTTAATCGCACCGTTCGCACAAGACGCGAAGGAGGGGGCACTCGGAACTCCACCTCTGCAAGTTTCTCCGTTGTGTGAATTGGCAACTCCGCTGGTGGAATCGCATTTCTCCGGGCTGCTGCAGTCGATCGATGGCAAATTTGAGCCGGACGGTTCGATCGCGGACCATGCATCGCCAGAGCTAGCCCGCATCCGCCGCCAGATGGAGCGTCAGCAACGCGCCATCGAAAGTAGCTTGCGCCAGATGTTGCGAAAGCTCGCGCCGGAGGGTTCGCTTCAGGAAGATTTGATCACCCTGCGCGGCGAACGGTTCGTGCTGCCCGTCAAAGCCGAGTGGAAGCGCCGCGTTCCCGGCGTCGTCCATGGAGCCAGCTCCAGCGGGCAGACTTTTTTTATCGAGCCGATCGAAACCATCGAGCAGAATAATGAGCTGCAGCGCCTGCTCGAAGAAGAACAAGCCGAGGTGCAGCGCATCCTCGCCGCCATGACCCGGCAGATTGCCGAGCACGCGGACTCCATTGCCGTCTGCGCCAGTGTGCTTGCGGAAATCGAATCCCTGTTTGCCCGCGCCTGCTTCGCGCAGGATTTCAACTGCATCGCGCCGGTCTTTTCTCCGCCCGGATCGGAGCGTATTTTTCTCAAAGCCGCACGGCATCCGCTGTTGGAAAAACGGCTGCGTGGCGAGGCTAAGTTACCCTCTGCGCCGATAGGTCCTACAGCGGAAACTATTGTCCCGCTCGATCTCGACCTGCCCGCGGAAACACCGCAGCTCATCATCAGCGGCCCGAATACCGGCGGCAAAACGGTAGCATTGAAAACTGTCGGCCTGCTTGCCCTGATGGCCCAGGCCGGAATTCCGGTTCCGGCGGAATCCGCCGAGCTGCCGCTTTTCGACGCCGTGCTGGCTGACATCGGGGACGCCCAATCCATTGCGCAGAATCTCTCGACCTTCTCAGCGCACATCGCGCGGTTGAATGCCATCTCGGAGCTGGCAACGTCGCATTCCCTGGTGTTGCTGGATGAGCTGGGTTCAGCTACCGACCCGGAAGAAGGCGCGGCCCTGGCGGCTGCGATCGCCTCCCACTTTGTTGCGCGTCGCGCCTGGTGTCTCATCTCCACCCATCACACTTCGCTGAAAGTTTATGCGGCGAATACGCCGGGCGTGCAGAACGCGGCGGCTGGGTTTGAAGAAGAAACGTTTGCGCCAACCTACCAGATTCGCGTGGGAGTACCGGGCGTGTCGGCGGGCATCCATATCGCGCAGCGGCTGGGGCTCGATGCCGCGATCATCTCCGGTGCCAGGGAGCGGCTGGGAAAGCAGGCGGAAGAGATTGGACGATTCCTCGATCGACTACATGCCGACCTGTTGGCCGTGAATACGGAACGCGCCCAACTGCAACGGCGTGAGGAGGAAATTGCACGCGAACGCCTGCGGCTGGAGCGGGAAGGCCGACAGGAGCAGCAACGAAAGGTGCAGGACCTGGAAAGCAAGCTGGCGTCGTTGCTGAAGGAATTTGAATACCAGATCCGCGAGGCGTTGCGTGGAATCGAAGATCGCGCTGCGCAGCAAAAGGCCACGAAACATGCCGAACGGGGAATTGCGAAACTGCGGCGCGAGTTCCGCGAACAAGTGGATGCGACCGTCGTGGCACATCACACCGGCGCGGATAAAAACGATCCAGCTGCCCAGCCGCATATCGTCCGCGCGGTCGGCGTTGGCGATACGGTTAAGCTGCGCTCGCTCGGCAAAAATGCGCTGGTCGAGCGGCAAGTGGACGCCGAGAATTTCGAGGTAACCGTGGGCGCGCTGAAAATGCGCATCCGCCGCAATGACATTGCCGAGGTGGTCGTCTCGGCAGCCGATCGCGTCCGGCACGCCTCACCTGTGGTTTCCGCGCGCAGCAAGGGAATCCGCGTTTCGCTTGCACGCGAAAATAGCACCGTGGCGGCAGAGATCAACGTGATCGGACGCACCGTGGATGAAGCGATCGATACGCTGGAAAAATTTCTCGATCAGGCTTTCCTCGAAGGGTTGCCGCGCATCCGGATTGTCCACGGCAGCGGAATGGGAATTCTGCGCAAAGCTCTCCGCGCGCATCTGGCAAAACATCCCCAGGTTGCGGCAGTCAGCGAGCCGCCGCAGAATCAAGGGGGAGCCGGCGCCACGGAAGTTGAGCTGCGCCAGTAAGGGAAGCCGATTTCTCTCTGGCGAAGGTTTCCGTCCGAGTGCTAACATCAGCCCGTCCCCAGCGACTTATACTGCATCTAAATTTGCGAGATCGAACCATGATTCAAGTCATTACAGTGGAACGGGAGTATGGGACCCAGGGCGCGGAATATGCCCGCCGCATGGCCGAACATCTCGGCTGGGAACTCCTCGACCAATCCCTGGTCGAGGAAGTTGCCCGGCGCGCCAACGTTCCGGCGACCGTGGTTCAGAGCCGTGACGAGCAGTTGGACCCCTGGTACAACAAGGTTGGCCGTGCCTTCTGGCATGGCAGCAATGAGCGCGCAACGACCGTGGTGGAGCAGGAAATTGTCGACGCTACGCGAATAACCGGTCTCATCCAGGAAGTGATGGAAGAGAAGGCGCGCGCGGGGAAATGCGTCATTGTCGGCCGCGGCGCAGCGTGTGCCCTGCACGGCGTTCCTGGCTGTTTTCACACTTTTGTCTACGCCTCCATGGCTCGCAAAATCCGCTGGTTTGAGCAGGCCTTTCCGGCCAAGGCGCATCTCGCGGAGCGGGAACTGCTGGCGACGGACCGCCGCCGCGCGGAATACGTCGAGCATTTTTACCACAATGTCTGGAATGACTACCGCATCTATCACCTGATGCTGAACTCCTGCATGGGCTTTGAAGCCATGATCGGAGCCACCATCGAAGCCACTGGAATCTAGCCAAATCTCCTCAATCAAAACAAATCAGGTATCGACTGGAAAGCGATCCGCGTCGGAGCGGCGGCGCGGGCCATGTGCATGCTGGCGAAGTAGAGCGTCTCGGTGCCGTATTTGTGGTTCAGGCGATCCATGGTCGTCGCAAGCTGTCCCCGTCCCACTTCTTCTTCCAGGCCGCTGAACAGGTTCAGTGTATGCAGCGAATCGGGGATCAGGTCGAGCAGCGTCACACTCACCAGAAACGGTTTTTCGTAGATCGCGCCGGTGGGGCGCATGGACCACAATTTCTGCAGCCCTTCGATCAGCGTCTGCGAATCCTGACATTCCACCAGGCGCAGTTGCTCCGTCCACCCCTGCTCGGGAATACCAGAGTAATGCTTCCCGCGGGCAACATTTTTCGGCACGGCAAATCGCAGTCCCAGCGCAATCCGCGCCGCCCACAGCTTCTTCATGCGCAGGCGTATCGCAGCCTTGTGCAGCAGTTTATGCGCAACAGCATAGGCTCCCTGCTCCGTGCGGAACTCCGGCGGCAATACGTGTTGATGTCCTACGGATTTCGGATATTCAAGTTCTGCGTCGTGGAAGTCCTCGCCGCGCAGCCAATGCCACAGGCGTTCACCTTGCACTCCGCCCCATGCCTGCCGAAGTCCTTCCGGCGTCAATGCCAGCAACTCCGTCATGCTGCGAACTCCGTGCGTAACCAGCCGCCGTTCCATGCGGCTGCCTACGCCAACCAGATCGCGCAAGGTTAACCCCAGCAGCGCCTCTGGAAGCAGATCGTGCGTCAGCGCCATCAGGCCATCCGGCTTCTCCATGTCGGAGGCGATCTTCGCCAGGTAACGGTTCGGCGCCAGGCCGATCGAGCAGCGAATCGTCGCGCCCACGTTTTCTCGAACTGCCGCCTTGATGCGCCGCGCCAGGTCCATCGCGGTCAGCAGCGGCTGCTCCCGCCCGATCAGCTCGCAGGCCATCTCGTCGATGGAGCGGACGGAAGAAACCGGAACGCAGCTTTCGACCGCCTCCACCACCCGGCGGTGATATGCGACGTATAGTTCATGGCGAGCCTCGATCAAAATAAGTCCGGGGCACATGCGCTTGGCTTCGCCAACCTGCGTGCCCGTCCTTATCCCGTAAGCCTTGGCCTCATAGCTGGCTGCAATGCAGCACGTGGTGTCTACCATCGCCGGCACAACCGCGACAGGCCGATCGCGCAAGCTGCGGTCTTCCTCCTGCTCCACAGAGGCAAAGTAGGAATTCAGATCGAGAAAGAGCCACCGCACGCGCGGTGAACTGGACGATGATTTGGATCTGGGAACGGCGCTGGAAGGCTTTGAAAGCATCGACGGCATTTCGCTGATCCTTCGCCTTATTGTCTACCCGCAAAATGACGGGATGCAACCGGAATCATGAAAGATGCGTTTTTTGACGAAATCGACAGCAGATTCATTTTCTTTAGAGCTAAAGTCAACTTAAATCCGTATTATGGAATCTACATAGACACAGGTGAAATTATGGTGTGGACCGATTTAGCAGTGATTGGTAGATGGGTCAAAGGTTTAGAGCCGGTACTTCCGTTGCTGGCCACTTTCCTCAGTGTCGCAATCCTGTTTGGGTGCGCCGTCGCCAGCTGGGTCGCTCCTTCCGAAAAGAAAGACCGCCTTTTTCACCGGGAAGTCATCTAGCTCCCATCGTTTCAGGCGCTTGCCTCAGTTCTCGGGGTTCCTTGCTACGCCGCCGCGCGTTCTATCTATAATCCAGTCTTAATGAGCGTCCAAACGAAACTTGATGAACTGGAACGCCGCAACTCCCTGGCCGAAGAGGCCGGAGGCGCGGCCCGGCGCGAGCGTCAGCATCGCGAAGGCAAACTGTCCGCCCGCGAACGCGTTGAACTTCTTCTCGACGAAGGCAGCTTCGAAGAGGCCGACCGCTTCGTCACCCATCGCTGCACGGACTTCGGCATGGACGCGCAGCAGATTCCCGGCGACGGCATCATCACCGGCCACGGACGCATCCACGGCCGTGTGGTGTTTGTCTTCGCGCAGGACTTTACAGTGTTCGGCGGGTCGCTGTCGGAAACCAACGCCGCAAAAATTATCAAGCTGATGGAAATGGCCATGCGCGTCGGCGCGCCCATCCTCGGGCTGAACGACTCCGGCGGCGCGCGGATTCAGGAAGGCGTCGTTTCGCTGGCCGGCTACGCGGATATTTTTCTGCGTAACACTTTGGCCTCCGGCGTCGTGCCGCAGCTTTCCGCCATCATGGGGCCATGCGCCGGCGGGGCTGTGTATTCCCCGGCCATCACGGACTTCACCATCATGGTGGACAAGACTTCCTACATGTTCGTCACCGGGCCGGACGTCATCAAAACGGTGACGCATGAAGAAGTGACCAAGGAGGAACTCGGCGGCGCGACCACGCACAACGAAACCTCCGGCGTCGCTCATCTGATGGCGCACGATGACGCCGAGTGCCTGGCAATGATGCGCGAGCTGCTCACATTTCTGCCATCGAACAATCTGGAAGACCCGCCGCGCAAGCCTACGCAGGACCCGGTGGACCGCGCCGATCGCGAGCTGGACACACTCGTCCCAGAAGCGGCGAACCAGCCCTACGACACCAAAGACGTCATCCACCACATCGTCGACGATGGCTACTTCTTTGAAATTCACGAGCACTACGCACGGAACATTGTCGTTGGATTCGCACGGATGAATGGCCGCCCAGTCGGCATCGTCGCCAACCAACCCGCATTTCTCGCAGGTGTGCTTGACATCAACGCCAGCGTCAAAGCCGCGCGTTTCGTGCGCTTCTGCGATGCCTTCAACATTCCGCTGATCACGCTCGAAGATGTTCCCGGCTTCCTGCCCGGCACCCAGCAGGAGCATGGCGGTATTATTCGTCACGGCGCAAAACTGCTCTTCGCCTATGCGGAAGCCACGGTCCCGAAGCTTACCGTCATCACCCGCAAGGCCTACGGCGGCGCATATTGCGTCATGAGCTCGAAGCACATCCGCACCGATTTGAACCTGGCATGGCCAACGGCGGAAATCGCCGTGATGGGACCGGAGGGCGCGGTCAACATTGTCTACCGGCGCGAATTGGATGAGGTAACGAAGCAGGCGCAGGCCGTCTGGCCATCCGGCAAACCGTTCACAGAAGAAGATAAGCTGAAAATTCTCGCCGAGGCGCGGAATGAAAAAGTGGAAGAGTTCCGCGAGCGCTTCGCCAATCCCTATGTGGCCGCCGAGCGCGGGTACGTCGATGCCGTCATCCGCCCCAGCGAAACGCGCAGGCACTTAATCCGCGCGCTGGAAATGCTGGATACCAAACGCGACAAAAACCCGCCGAAGAAGCATGGAAACATTCCGCTGTAAGAGCGAGTGTATTTGGTAGGCCTCACCTGTAGCACCCGGCAATCCGAATCGATGCGTTAAGGATCCTTAATCTTTATCTAGATTTGCTTCGAGATTTACCGGATTATCTGTAACCAATAGCTTGCGTTCCCACGTTTTGTATCCCTCTTTCAACACAGTTATTGTGTGGGTACCGTTTGACAAATTCATTTCAGCCGGTGTATTTCCAATAAAATTTCCATCAATATCTACGTCGGCTCCTGTAGGCAGGGAGACGATAGAAATCTTTTTCGCATTTGCGGCAGATGAAGCCGAAGGTGTACCGGAACTAACTTCTACCGGCAAAGCAAATCTTGCTGGATCCAGATTTACCGTGCCGTTGACAAAGGACGTAATCGGCGTTCCCTGTGGAATCGTGATGTTCTTGCCTTTTACGAATAGAAACAGTGGAGCTGCTGGGAAGAATACAATTGCGGTCGCGACCATCGCTCCAGTCATGGCCCCCACGTGGCTCCCGCCTTGGGTGGCTTTCACGGCACGCAAAGCTACCTTTTCATTATCATTAAGACGTACGCTGTCGATATTGACATTTAATTTCCCAGCGCGGCCCATTCTCCTGGCGGGAAGAACATCTGTGACCGTTCCTTTCGCTACGGAGCCCCGCGAAATAACTGTATAGCCATTCACCGAGACGTCGTCAATCACCTGGAAGGCTACCTCTTGTCCGACCTTTGCATCCTTTGACGATATTGTCTCTTGTATGGTGAGCCGAATCGGAGTGCCGTCCTCCAATACATTCTTTGAAGGCGCAGCGGTAGCTGAAGACTGAGATACAGCTGGTGTTTGAGGCATCACATAGGTTGATGTCGATAGAACTAAGCAGATAACTGCAAACTTTTTCACGCAGGCTCCCGTCTAAACGCAGTGGTTTTAAATCGTTTGAATATAGACGAAGCCTACACCCACAAAACATGGCTGTACAGGAAAAATGCCGTTGATCCATGCGGGATTTTAGCTATCGAGATGACCTGTCATCGCCTGCGATGCCTAGGCATAGGGAGCAGGCAATCCATTGGCGATGCGATGTTCCCGCATCTTCCATTCCTGGTGTG
>JBEPVW010000117.1:0-9536 GCA_041690775.1 Acidobacteriota bacterium
GGACTCGCTGGCGGAGAGAGAGGGATTCGAACCCTCGATAGAGCTTTTGGCCCTATAACGGTTTAGCAAACCGCCGCCTTCAGCCTCTCGGCCATCTCTCCGCGCTTCTGCATTATAGCGAATGGGGCGCATTGAAAGATACGTGGAGACTGTCGGCCTTCACTGCCGTGCAAAAAGATGTCTTGCTCCTTCCGTAATCGGCAGCGGCGGAATCAACACTTCAAGTTGATCTGGCGTGGCGAAACTATCTTCCTCCACAATGGAGACCATAGAACGCCGACAGAGTTCTCGAACCAGACATTCTTCCACAGGGAGATTGCTGCTGTCAGGAACGTCGTAAAATAGCAGGTATCGCAGCCAGCGACGGGTAGGCACCTGTGAAGCGTATCGCACTGACTCTCTCACTTTTGGCGTTTATGGCATCAGCCCCGGCACTTTTGGCGCAGACCGCCACCGCGGTTCACGACTCGTCCGCACTTAAGCCGCCCGCAGGCGCTCGCGTCGCAATTGTCGAATTCGACGACATGGAATGTCCCATGTGCGGCAAGGAAAATCCCATACTGAAGGATGCAGCCGAAAAATATCAGATTCCCTGGGTAAGGCACGATTTCCCGCTCCAGATGCACGTATGGAGCTTCGATGCAGCGGTCGATGCTCGCTGGTTTGACACCAAATCCAAGAAAATCGGCGACGATTTTCGTGACGCCGTCTTTGTCAACCAGCCCAGTATCGAAACGAAGGCTGACTTGCGCGCATTCGCCGAAAAATTCGCTCAGCAACACGACCTTGGATTTCCGTTTGTCGTGGATCCACAGGGAAAATTAGCTGCCGAAGTCAAGGCGGACTACGGATTGGGTGAGCGGATCGGCATCCAACACACGCCCACCATCTGGATCGTTACGAACAAGACGGGCGGCGTTCCGTATGTGGAAGTGGTCGACATCAACCACTTGTACCAGATCATCGATCAGGCATTGGCGGATACCAACAGCGAGAGTCACACAGCAAAACACGTCCATCGGGCCAGCGCGAGGAAATAAACGGGTGCCCACATCTCAGCGTTGAGATGTGGGCTAGACCCTGCATGATCTGAAATTCAGCGGTTCACATTCTTCATCCCGGCATCTGGATATCGCAACCCGGCTGCCGCTCCGTGCGGCGCTGCTTCAGCGATCCGCTTCAAATCCGCGGGTGTAAGCTTCACCTCTGCCGCGCCGACGTTTTCCTCCAGGTAGTGCATTTTTTTCGTACCCGGAATCGGCACGATCCCCTCCCCTTGCGCCATCACCCAGGCCAGCGCGAGTTGCGACGCCGCGCAGCCTTTTTCTTTGGCCATTTGCTCAACCTGTCGGACCAGCTCCAGATTCATGGCGAAATTTTCGCCCTGAAAACGCGGAGAACTGTGCCGATAATCATCGGCAGGCAGGTCCTCTGGCTTACGAAAACGTCCGGTCAGAAAGCCGCGCCCTAATGGGCTGTAGGCAACAAAACCAACGCCGAGCTCCCGGCACGTTGCAAGAATCTCGTCTTCCGGATCCCGCGTCCACAGGGAGTATTCAGTTTGCAGCGCCGCAATGGGATGCACCTTCATGGCGCGCCTCAATGTCGCGGGGGCCGCCTCCGATAATCCAAGATGGCGAACCTTCCCCTCGCGAACCAGCTCGGCCATCGCGCCGACAGTCTCTTCGATCTCCACCTCCGGGTCTACGCGATGTTGGTAATAAAGATCGATTGTTTCGATGCCCAGCCGCTGCAAGCTTCCCTCGCAGGCGCTCTTCACGTACTCGGGCCGTCCATTGACGCCGGTTTTGGAACTTGCATCGCGCACAATTCCAAACTTGGTCGCGAGCACAACACGGTTCCGCCGGTCTCGAATGGCCTTGCCAACCAGCACCTCATTCTTGTGCGGGCCATACATGTCGGCGGTATCCAGAAAATTGATACCCAGGTCGAGCGCGCGATGAATCACCGCAATCGAGTGCTGATCGCTCTCCCTGCCGCTATAAAAATCAGACATTCCCATGCACCCAAGTCCCAGCGCTGAAACCTTCAATCCCTGTCCAAGTGTCCTTTGTTCCATTGCAGAGGCTGCTCCCATCTCCGATTTTGTTGCATACATAATATGGATGCTCCGTGCGCGCCCGCTTCATCATAATTCTTGTCGAATTTTCTTTACGGCGTTCGTTCCTTCCGTTATTCCTGGCAGTACACTGAAACTCTCAAAGAATGGTATCCGATGAATAAGTTGCGCGTAGGCATTCTCTTTGGCGGGCGCAGCGGCGAGCATGAGGTGTCGCTGCTGTCCGCCGCGTCCGTATTCAAAGCCATCGACCACAAAAAATTCGACGTCCAACTGATCGGCATTACGAAGGACGGCCGCTGGCTCACCGCCGCCGATGCCGCTCAACTGCTCCCGCTGCCGGCTTCCGCGGAACCACGGCATCTGCGCGCTGGAAATCCCGAGGCCACCCCCGGTGCCGCTTTGCTGGAGCGCGGCGAAGAAGTATTGGTCCCACCCGTTCCAGCGCACGTCGACCACCAGACGAACTCCCTCACCACCCTTCGCGCCAGTGCGGAAACGTCGCTTGGAGTGGATGTAATTTTCCCCGTCCTGCATGGCACATTCGGCGAGGATGGCACGGTTCAGGGCTTGCTGGAGCTGGCGGATCTCGCCTATGTAGGATCGGGCGTACTAGGCTCCGCCGCCGGCATGGATAAGGACGTGATGAAACGCCTCTTCGCCGCTGCAAAACTGCCCATTCCCAAACACGTCACTCTATTGCGACGGGAGTGGCAGGAACGCCCACGCCGGGCCAGGCAACGGATTGAAGCCGCGTTGCGCTATCCCATGTTTGTCAAGCCCGCGAATCTCGGATCGTCGGTCGGCATCAGCAAAGCGCATGATCGCGGTGAACTCGATACGGCCGTCGATCTCGCCGCGAGCTTCGATCGCAAAATTGTCATTGAGCAGAGTATCGGCGGCAAGCGAGCGAAGGCGCGCGAGCTGGAAGTAGCCGTCCTGGGTAACGATGCGCCGGAGGCGTCCGTGGTGGGTGAAGTCATCCCCAGCAAGGAGTTTTACGATTACGAGGCCAAATATCTCAGCGAAGGATCGCAGCTGATCATCCCCGCCAAACTGACAGGAGCGGAAACGAAACGCATCCAGCAAATGGCCATCGCCGCTTTCCAGGCCTGCGATTGCGCTGGCATGGCGCGTGTGGATTTCTTGATGGAGCCCGGCCAGCCCAGCGCCACGCGCCCCCGCAAAATTTATCTGAATGAGGTAAACACATTGCCGGGATTTACCGCCATCAGCATGTATCCCAAACTTTGGCAGGCCAGCGGTCTTTCCTATGGCAAACTCATTGACCGTTTGATCGAGCTGGCGATCGAACGGCATGCGGAAAAGCGGAGCAATCAGTACGGCCTTTAAGCTGCTTGTGTTTGCGCATTTTTCGCGCTTCCATAACCCGGCATACTGCACCGATATACTTGGCCGAAGAAACCAAGTCTCCTGCACCATCCGCTTGTAATTCGAGTTCAGCGAAGGTGACGCGATGATCCGCTTCAAATCCGCCGCACGGGGCCAAACTTTCCAGACGACCTGGATTGTGTTCTGGGTGGCCTTTCTGATGCGTCTGATCCAGATGACGCTGACGCATGCCTATCGATTTCTTGTTAGTGGATATGCCGACCATCGTAGTTTTGGCTGGGAGATGGGACGCATTGCGCATGCGCTTGTCACGGGCTATGGCTATGCCGATCCCTTCTTTGGACACACAGGCCCAACTGCGTGGGTGGCGCCGCTCTATCCATTGCTGCTGGCGGGAGTGTTCAAACTATTTGGCGACTATTCGCTGCTTTCGGCATGGATCATGCTTGCGATCAACTGTTTTTTCTTCGCGCTGATCACGCGCACCATATATGAGATTGCTGCGCGCTGTTTCGATCGCCGCACGGCCACGTGGTCGGCGTGGATCTGGGCGTTCTACCCTGCGATAGAACTATCCATCGTTTGGGAGACAGTCTTGAGCGCCTGGCTGTTTACCTGCATCCTCGTGCTCGCGCTGCGCATGCGGGGCATCGGAGAAGGCCACGCAGAAACTCCCTCACTAACCAGGGATGCCGCCAGTTCAAACGACCCGCGCACATTGAGGCGATGGCTCATCTTCGCTTTACTTTGGGCGTTGCTCGCGCTCAACAATCCTTCGCTGCTGCTTCTTCTGCCTGCGGCAGGCATATGGGTTCTGGCCTGGACTCCAAATTCTCCCAAAGCCCAGCGGGCTCGACAGCTCCGCTTCGCCGCGGCATCGGCATTGCTTTTTATACTTTGCATCTCGCCCTGGGTGACACGCAACTGGATCGTCTTCCATCGGTTTATTCCCATGCGTGCAAACTTTGGCGCGGAGTTTTACTTGGGAAACGGGCCGGGCGCACGCGGCTTCTCGATGATGAACGAGCACCCTTTCCAGTCGCCGGAGCAGTTTCGACTCTACCGGCTAATGGGCGAGGTCGACTATTCACAGATGCGTGGCCACCAGGCCCGCAAATATATTGAGAGCGATCCGGGGTATTTTGTGTGGAATACAGCCCGACGAATATTCTACTTCTGGATCGGCCCGCCAGTGCCGCTGCACGGACGCTGGTATGTTCAAGCGCATCAACTGGAACACGCAGCGCGCTACCCGATTGCCAGCATCGTCGGGCTGCTTGGCTTGGCTCTGGCACTAAAGCGGCGCGCACCTGGATACCTGCTTTTTACCTGGGCCTTCATATTAATTCCGCTGGTCAACTATTTTGTGGCCGTGGATGGACGTTTCCGATTTCCATTGGATCCGCTGATTGCAATTCTGGCCGTATACCTGATCCAGTCCATAACCAGCCCAATGTCATGGCACATGGGCTATTCGCCATCGACGAAACTCAGGGCACAGCCGCAGGAGTTCCGGTAGATGGGCACTGCACGTCCTTCCCCTTAGTGCTCGCCGCGTCTTACAATTGCGCCATGACGCTGCTTGACGCACCCCGGTATGACCCAAGCAAGGCCCGCATCCGCCGCAACATTATTATCGGCGTTATCATTGCGATTCCTGTTATCGCCTTCTTCACCTGGTATAGCTGGAATTGGCCGGAGGAACACCGCGTCAACAAGTTCTTTCACGCGGTTGAGGCCAAAGACTATCCACGCGCTTTCGGAATCTGGAACAGCGATTCCAACTGGCAGCAGCACCCCGACCAGTACAAAACATATACATATCAGGCGTTTATGTCGGACTGGGGCCCGTCCGGCGAGTACGGCGTTATCACCAATGCGAAAGTTCTTGTATCGCTGCAGCGCGGCAACGGCGTTATTATCGGCGTCCGCGTGAACGACAATCCGAAAACTCTCTTCCTTTTCGTGGAACGCAAAACAAAAACGATCGGATTTTCTCCTGTCGAGCTGCGCTTTTGAGCAGTTCCCTCGACGGGAAGCGCTTTGCAGAAGGCGTGTTGAGCCCATTCGGAGTGCGATTGCGATTGATCCCGCGGACAAATTGATCTGTTTGCTTCATGCGCCAAAACTCAATTCGCTTAGTGGAAGCTAGATAGTGGCCACGCCAATGCCAGCCGTCTAAAATCGCGAAAGAGAAGTCTTCGCATGCCGGAAAACCATGCTGTCAGCGACGCCTCTGTACCGGCGGCCCTGAGAGGGTTCGCAGCCAATCCACGTACCACCGTCCGCAGAAATGGGCCGCCAAAACCGGGCGGCGCATGTGTCGTGTACTGGATGCAGCGTGCTGGGCGAGGCACACAGAATCCGGCAGTCGATTGCGCCGTCGACATCGCGAATGAACTCGGCCTTCCATTGCTGGTCTACTTTTCTGTCATCTCCAACTTTCCGAATGCGAACCTGCGTCACTATACATTTCTCAACCAGGGCCTCCCGGACATTGAGGAAGACCTAGCGGAGCGCAATATCTCCTTCATAGTCAGGCGGCCACCGGAAAATTCTCTGGAGATGCTGCTTGAAGAGGTGAATGCTGCAATTCTAATAGGCGATGAAAACCCCTGCCGCGAACCGGAACGGTGGCGGCAAGTGATTGCCCGCCGCGTGAAAATTCCATTCTGGACCGTCGATGCCGACGTAATCGTTCCCAGCAAATTGTTTCCTAAAGCACAATACGCGGCGTATGTATTCCGACCTCGACTGTATAGGGAGCTTCCGAATTGCCTGCATCCGCTGAAGAACCCCAGCGCCCAATATGGATGGAAGCGCCCGAGAAGCCTCAAAAATTTTCAGCCTTCGAGCGACATCACTGAGGGTTGGAAGAACTTTGACCGGAGCGTCGGTCCCGTGGAAAGCTTCGCGGGTGGCTCGCACGCCGCGCGCCAGCGGCTCAAGTTTTTCGTCGACCACATCCTGGCGAATTATGACGAGCGGCGCAACGATCCGGCGCAGGATGGCACCAGCCGCTTGTCGCCGTATCTTCACTTCGGCCACATCGGCCCTTTGGAAATTGCGCTGGCAGTAGATACCGCAGCAAAAAAGAATGCCGCTCTCGCCAAAGCGCGTGATTCCTTTTTTAACGAGTTGATCGTCTGGCGGGAGCTGGCCGTGAACTTCGTAAAGTACACTCCAACCTACGATTCCGTAGAGTGTGCCGAGCCGTGGGCCGCGCAATCGCTGGCCGAGCACGCGGGGGATCGCCGTGATTGGAATTACACGTTGGAACAACTCGAACGCGGCGAAACACACGATGAGCTATGGAATGCGTCACAACTGCAAATGGTGGATTTCGGATGGATGCACAACCACATGCGCATGTACTGGGCGAAGAAAATTCTGGAGTGGTCGCCCGACCCGGCCATCGCATTTCAGTATGCGGTTACGTTGAACGATCGCTATGAGCTGGACGGACGCGATCCGAACGGTTACGCGGGGATCGCCTGGGCGATTGCGGGCAAGCATGATCGCCCATGGTTCGACAGGCCCATCTTCGGGAAAATTCGCTACATGTCAGGCAGCTCGACCGGAAAAAAGTTCGACTCTCAAAAATACATGGAGCTGGTCCGGGAACATGCCGACTCCGGCAAGTTATGGTGACAACGAAGCGCGGAGCCGGTGCAGGCTTGTTCGTTATTTCGACAGTCTCAGCATCACCACACCATGCGCCGGAACCACAGCGGTATAAGAACCTTTTAGCACGCCAATATCCTGATGCGACCATAGGTCGCGCGCGTGCGCGGTGCCCTGGAAGCCCACGCTTTCAAGCTGCACTGTTATCGGGTATGGGAAGTTACCACGGTCGAACAGCGCCACAGCTTTGGCTCCGCCCTGCAGCGGTTTTATCCAGATTTCGAACGGCCCAACGGCGGTGACGCGATCTCCTTGAACCCCAAGACGGTCCTGATCGACCGCAATCACGTCCTTGTTCATCAGGATGCTTTTGGTCGTCTCGTCCATTTTGCTGAGATCATTGCCCGCCAGCAACGGCGCCGCCAGCATCGCCCACAGGCTCATGTGGGTGCGGTACTCATCGGGTGTCATCTTGCCGTTGCCGACCTCCAGCATGTCGGGATCGTTCCAGTGTCCGGGGGCCGCGTATTTGGACAGGCCCGCCTGGGCAAAACCGATCACCGACATCCGGTCATAGTTATCGCTGATGTCCCCTGTGGTCCGCCATAGGTTGGCTCCCACTTTCGGTCCCCAGCTCCACACTGCGTCCACCCCATACTGGCACAGGCTGTATTCGATGGGACGGTGTGTATTCAGCAATGCCTGGTGCATTTTCTCGTAAGCCTGCCGCATCATCGCCCACTGCTTCTGCTTGTCGCTGCCCGCCTCTTTGGCCATGATTTTCTGATAGCTACAGAGGTCATATTTCAGGTAATCGATCCCCCACTTGGCATAGGTATTGGCGTCCTGCTGTTCGTGGTTATAGCTGCCTGCATATCCTCCGCAAGTCTTCGGTCCCGGGGAGGAATAAATCCCCAGCTTTAAGCCTTTGGAATGGACATAATCAGACAGTGCTTTCATGTCTGGAAATTTGCTGTTCGATTGGATATTTCCCTGGGCGTCGCGCTGGCCTTCCCACGTATCGTCAATGTTGACGTAGATGTACCCGGCATCCCGCATCCCGCTCGCGACTATGGCATCCGCGGCGGCGCGCACGTCCGCATCGGTCACTTTTTCGGCAAAGTGGTTCCAGCTGTTCCAGCCCATGGGAGGCGTGGCCGCCATCCGCGCGGACTGTGCCTGTACCGAGCCCGAAAACAGAACAAAAAATGCAATGGCAGCACCCAGTAAAACGGTGGAACCCAAGCTGGCGAATCCTAGATTGCGATCAGCGCGCACACAGTTCTCCTTGATTGAAAACGAAATTGCCACGAAAGCAACACTCTACCACCATGTTGCATGGGAGGAAACAGTCTTCATCGATCGAGGCGAAAATCTGGCTCGAACGGCTAGCGACGGCCTTCAAACAGGCCCCGTTCACGTTGAGACATCCAATCGCAGATTGCATTCAGGTCGGCAACCGGCTGCTGAGTGTAGGGAGTGGTATGTAGATAAGGAGGAGGCCCAAATTCCGGCGTCAGCGTGGACGCATTAAAGCTTCTAGCTTCCTGCGCCTTCCATATTTTCTGCCACCATCCTTCATGGGCGTGCAGATGTGCGCTCCATTCCGGCGCGCGCGGGTCAGGCACCTGTGGCCCTTCCTCATAACCCACCCGGGCATGCAGGTGCCAGCAGTGAGCCGCGCAAATATCGATGATGTCGGCGCAATCCTGCAGCAGTCGCTCCGTAACGCAGACCCAGTGACTCAGGTCGCAGGTCACTTTGAGTTCTGGGAAGCGGTTCAGAATCCGCTGGGTATTCCACGGGTTTGCAAAATAGCGGGACCGATGTGTCTCATGCGAGAGCGCCACGCCGGTCTTCTTCTCCAATTCCAAAACCGCCCCGTAGAAATCCTCCGCCTCCGCCATGCTCCAGGCGTCCGATCCGCTATGACAATTAAAAAACAGCGGCTGTGCATCGAGGCACTCGTCGATCTGTTCCTGCAGGGACATTAAATGTTCCCGTACCGTTCCGCGCGGTGTAAACATGTTGCTGAAAACGGCTGCGACCCAACCCAGCCGCTCTTCTTTCAGCGTCCTCCGCAACAGTGCCGCATCAGGAATCGTGCGCGTGGACGCCTCAAGCGCTTCATACCCCATCTCACGCCAGTGAGGAATATATGACTGGAAACCGTTCGAGAGGTCGACTCCCCATAGATGCCGTACAAGTTGTAGTTTCAATGAAAAGTTACCTGCCTTTCAATCAATATGTTTTTTCAGGCTGCCCAAATTCGCCTGACTATTGCGGATAAAGTATTTCAATTTTTCCATCTAAACCATTTACGCGATCATTACTCATTCGCTTGGTTTCGGGTGGATGTACCAGCTTTACCAGAACGGAATTTGTCCAGGAATGATTGCACGCGTGGTCTGGAAACTCCAACGAGACTATCTACAGCAATTGTCCCAAATCCATATTTGACAAAATTGCGTCTATTAAT
>JBEPVW010000118.1:0-9469 GCA_041690775.1 Acidobacteriota bacterium
GGCCCGGACTCCGGAGCGCGGGTCTTTTCCATGCTCATCAGTATTTGCCTTGGTTTTCATTTTCATCGATGATACGTTTGGCTGAATGGAAAATTGGAAGAGAATTCTGCTCAAGGCTGCTGGGATTGGCGGGGGATTCGCCGCGGTCGCGGCTTGCATCCTCGGAATCGCTGTTTGGTGGACGGGGAGACCCCCCAAGCCGAAACCGTGGAACACTCAAGCGATAACCCCGGCAGGAAAAAACGAGTTAGAAATTCAGACTAGGGCGGAGGTTTTCTATCTCGAACCGAATTGTAATTTTAAGAACAATACGGATAAGGACTATAGGATGATAGCGGAATCAGGAACGCTCATGTCTGTCAACCCTGATAACGGGGGCTTAGAAAAGCTTGGTGGTGCAACTTGGGATGGCACGATCGTCATTCCTGCCGGACAGACGGTTAACGTCAAGTTCGAGATTCCTTACAATCTGAGTGAGTACAGCGAGACAGCCAGCAATTTGGCTGATGTGAATAAGCTCACGGCATTCGCTGGCAAGCGGATGAAACGGATAAAGGACCTAAAGTTCTTCGACTACATAGAGCGGTACGAGATCGACTGTCCCAATTCCTGGATGAACAAATAGCTAATGGAGAGCTAAAAGGAATTATTGATTCGCCGCCCATGATCACCGCAAAGCCGCAGACGTTTACATTTTGACTTCTAGACACGAAGTTCAGGACGCCTATAGTCGAGATGCACGCAGAAGGCGACTGACCCGTCAGCATTCGTCCGCATTCGTCGCTTTTCTGTACCATGTGTGGAACCGGAAGGTTCCCGCCTGCGTATCCTCTTACATGGGATTGTCGGCCTGGCCATTGCCGCGCAACAGCCTGACTCGTTTCAACGTCGAGGAAAGCCGCGGCCACAGTGCTCAGGCGTCGCAGTCCTCATCGCAGACGATACCCACGGCCAAACAGCGGATGCCCGCAGCTCAAGTGGAAGAGACCAACGCACTCGTACGCCGCTGCCTGCAGGGCGACGGCCACGCCTGGCAGCAAATCGTGGAGTCGCAACACCGCCGTGTCTATAGCCTCTGCTACCGCTTCACCGGTTCCCCGAGCGATGCGGAGGACCTGACCCAGGACGTCTTCCTGAAGGTCTATCGCAATCTGAAAACATTTGATGTCGATCGCGGCAGCTTCCAAAGCTGGCTGACCGCTCTGGCGCGCAACCTGTTGGTCGATCATTTTCGCCGCACACGCTCCGAGCAGACCACGCATTCTCTCGACGCCGGCTGGGACTCGCCCGATAGCATGCCGTCGCAAGCCGAAAGGGTGGAAAGCCTGGAGCTCGACCCACTTCAGCGTTCCATCAATCGCGAGCTACAGGCGCTGGTGCAGAAGGCATTGCTGAAGGTTTCGCCGGAGTTGCGCGAGGCGGTGATTCTGCGCGACCTGAAAGATATGGATTATAAAGAAATCGCAGAGGTCCTCCGGATTCCTGAAGGCACGGTGAAATCTCGCATCAGCCGCGGACGGATGGAACTGGCGAGGCTGCTGGAACGTAATAGGAAGCAGGTGATGTAAATGACGGACCAAGGCCAATTCGGAACCAACATGCCGCCTGCAAAAGCTGCTGCCAGCTCGTTCGACTGCGCTGCCGTCGAGATACAACTGGCGGAGTTCGCCGAGAACGCGCTGCCCTCCGCCATTGCCGAGCAACTGCATGCCCATGCAGCGGGTTGTGCGGCCTGCCGGGAAAAGCTGGCGGAGGCGCGGCGGGGACGCGAGTGGCTGCTGGTGCTGAAACATGAACCTCTTGAGCCCCCCGCTGGAATGGTCGCGAAGATTCTTGCCCGCACCAGCCTGGCAGGCATCGCGATCGGAGCAGACTCGGTTTCTGCCATCCCGGATCGCACGGGGCTGAAGACCGGGCTGAAGACGGTGCTGGACATCGCCCGCCCCGACCGCGCGACGCGTGCGGAAATCGGCCACATTCCCCAGGATGAGATTGCACAAGCCGGTTCGTCCGTGCCAGCCTGGCAGCGTAGCTCCGTAGTCGTCCTGCGGCGAACACTGTTGGAGCCGCGCCTGGCGCTGGTCGCAGCCATGGCATTCTTTTCAATCTCTCTTACACTGAACCTGATGGGAGTGCGGCTGACAAGCCTGCACGCATCCGATCTGGCGCCGAGAAACATGCATCGCGCCGTCACCCGCCAGTATGCCCAGGCAAATGCCCGCGTCGCCCGTTACTACGAAAATCTGCGAATTGTGTATGAAGTGGAAGCGCGCGTCCAACAGCTGCGCCGCGCCGCCGCAACCAACACGCCATCGGAGCCGCAAGCCAAGCCGCGAAAACAATCCTCCGATTCAAGCGGGGACCCAAGCCGGGACTCCAGCAGAGGCCAGGCGGAGTCCGAGCGGAAGCGCATGGCCACCCCTCCTGGCGTGCAGGAAAACGTCCGAGGAAATAAAACTGTCACGCGTCCCGATCCCATGCCGCTCGTAACGGGACCTCGAATGGACGCAGCCTTTCGCCTGCCTGCTCAACTGCTCCTGGTCGGTGAAGGGCATACACTGGCAACGTCCTCTGCATCGATGTTAGGAACTAAAGTCGCACTTCAGCCCGCACTGCTGGCTCCATCGTGCTCGCTTCGTACAATTTGCTTTTCAATGCGTTATTTTTCTGCGCGAGAAAGGAGATTCGCATGAACTGTGCAAATCATCCCGAAACTCCGGCTGTAGCTTACTGCCAATATTGCGGGAAACCGCTCTGTGCCCAGTGCATTCACAAGGTCAACAACATCATCAGTTGTGAACCATGTCTGGCTGCGCGGATCCATGCCACTACCGCGGGCGGCTACGGCCAGGCTTCGCCCTACGCGGGCCCAATTCCGCCGAATGGGTGGCAGCCTCATCCGTGGGGCACCGATCCATGGGTCGCCTTCGGGCTCAGTTGGATTCCCGGCGTCGGAGCCATGTACAACGGCCAGTTCGCAAAAGGTTTGGCTCATGTGGTCATCTTCGCGCTGCTGATCAATATGGCCCACCTGAATGGCGCCCTGGGGCTGCTGGTCGCCGGCTGGGTCTTCTACCAGGTCTTCGATGCCTACCAGACCGCGATTGCCCGCCGCGACGGCCTGCCGCTGCCGAACTCCCTCGGCCTGAATAATATTGGCCAGTGGTTCGGCACTCGGCACCATGCGCCGTATCCCGGCGCGAACCCGGTTTCTCCCAATCCCGCTGCTGCGCCCGGAGTCGTAGAACCACCGCCGGTTTCTGGATTTGCTTCTGAATATGCGCCGCCTTACAACCAGCCACCCATTCCGCCTGGGTCGTCGAACCCGTACGACACGCACGATCTCTGGCATCGTTGCGGGTCTCGCGGCGTTCCTACAGGAGCAGTTGTTCTGATCGTTCTGGGAGTGCTCTTCCTGCTCGGCAATTTCGGCATTCTCAGTCGAAACTGGTTTGACCATGGCTGGCCCATTCTGCTGATTGCACTCGGCATCTGGATGGTAATTCGCCGCAGCCAGAACCCGCCCACTGGAGGTGTGCGATGAATAGCTGGTATCAAATCCGCCGTATCCGCGGCGCCGTTTTTCTGATTCTCGTCGGCGTGCTCGCCTTGCTGAACCAGTCGCACATCCTAAGCTGGGACAAAAGCTGGCCATTTTTTCTGATCGTCGCCGGACTGCTGGCGCTGGCGGAACGTGCCGCCTGGACCGCGAGCGTTCGCCAACAACAAGCCGCTGGCGGTCAACCCAGTCCGATGGGTGCCCCTTATGGATCCGTAGCGCCGCCTTCGTCCGTTTCACCCTGGTCCGCCCCAACGTCGCCCGCCGTACCGCCGTCCAATGATGGAGAAAAGCCATTCATCCAGACCCATCCACCCGCTCCAGAAGATTCCGGCAGAGAGGATCGTTGAGTCATGGGCACCCCGCCGCAAACTCCGCCTCCATTTCCTCCCTCGCGCGCGCAGTGGCAAGCACAGCGGGCGCAATGGAAGATGCAATCCAGAATGCAGCGGGCCGCGTATCGCGCGCAATATCGGGGCTTCTCGCGCGGCTCGCTGGTAGGCCCACTGCTTCTGATGACCGTCGGAATCGTCGCGCTGCTCATCACCACGCACCGCCTGGACGCCGCCTACTTCTGGCAATGGTATGGACACTGGTGGCCCCTGATACTGATCGGCGCAGGCATCATATTGGCGCTGGAATCGATGGCCTTCTCCCGCTACACCCGCATTCGACTGGGTGGCAGCGTAGTATTGCTCGGCATTATTCTCGCTTTCCTCGGCATAGCGGCCGCGCACAAGAACGTCAACTGGACCGCAGTCGGAGACCAGTTGCAACTCGACAACAACGGCATCCATCTGCCCCAGATATTCGGCTCGAAGCATGAGACTACGGAACAGGTTCTCCACGCACTGCCGGACAATGCGACCGTGGTCATTCAAAATCCCCATGGGGACATAACGATTTCCTCCGGCAATGAAGCTCCCGGCGATGGCCAGATGCATCTCTCGCTGGATAAATCGGTGTATACCGGTTCCGATTCAGAAGCGGTCCGGAGGCTGCAAGCCCTGGAGCCGCTGATTACCTCAAACGGCAGCGTCGTCACCGTTCACATGCCTTTCAACGTCAACCAAAACTCAGACATGAACGTGACACTCCCCGCGAATGTGGCCGTTGAGATCCATGCTGGTCATGGTGACGTCACCGTCAATAGCCGTCAGGCGGCGGTTACCGTCGATGCTGGCCACGGAGACGTGCAGTTGACCGGCATCACAGGAACCGTGCACGCGACGATGCATGAGGGGGATTTTTCTGCCACGAACATCCAGGGCGACGTGAATGTATCCGGCCACATGAATGACGTCGCGCTGTCGCAGGTTACAGGAGCTGCCGCTTTAGATGGCGATTTTTTTGGGGATGTTCATCTGGGGAAGGTACAGGGTCCGGTGCATCTCCACTCCAGCCGCACCGATATTCAGCTGGCCAAACTTGGCGGCAACCTCTCTCTCGATGGCGATGACTTGACCGTCGACAATGCTACCGGCCCGGTTGCAGTCAGCACTCAGTCGAAGCAAATCGCATTGCATGGCATCTCCGGCGAGGTGCGGGTCCACAACTCAAATGGCGATGTCGACGTCAAGGCGCTCAATCCTATCGGCGCCATGAATCTTGAGAACCGCAATTCCTCCGTCGAGGTGACCCTTCCGGCGGACGCGAAATTCTCTGTCGAAGCAACGGCTACAGACGGCGAGATTCATTCCGATTTCAATTTGACGACGCAGAACGGCGACAATCGCAGTACCGCTTCCGGTTCGATCGGCGGTGGCGGCCCGCTGATCCACATTACAGCGGAAAAAGGCGACATCACGCTGCACAAAGGCCAATAAACTAGATTTCCTGTTGCTGATGTGGTGTTCGTTGAAAAGGTCCCGCGCCTTCAAAAAACTTTATTTTCTGTTTGCTTCACAAGCTCTATTTCTGTAACCAGAGAAACAAAGTTTCTCTGGTTACAAAAAGCGCTATTTTTTCGGACTGCAAAAACCCTACTTCCTTTTTAAGCTGCTGCGAAAATGGTGCATAGTGGTATCCGGATACCACTTTTTGGGGAGTCGAGACCAAAATGTGGGTAGCTGGGTACCACTTTTGAGTACCTGGATACCACTTTTCTGGCATTTTTGGGAAATGCAAAAAACGTTAAAAACGCCTTTCAACGAATAGAAACCCAAAAAGGAGCCCTGAAATCCATTTTCAGATGGAGTGTCTTCACTCTCCATTTTATCGATCCGCGCGGAAGAATGCGCCACCGGGGATGAGTTCTTTCAGGAACTATATGCGCGCAGGCGCGGTGAAATTTCCCGCGGCTGCGACTCCGTTGCGGGTGGAGTTTTTTATCGAGTACATCGCGGCATCCGCGGCGCGGATCACAGCGTGTACATCCATCCCGTCGTCGGGAGAAGCGGCCACTCCAAAACTTGCCTGCAATCGCAGGTTCAGTCCGATGTCTGTCAGGAAATTCGTGGTGCGGAGCTTTTCCATCAAGCGGTGAGCCAGGTCGAGACCCCGCTGTTTCGACTGGTGCGGCATCAGCACTACGAACTCGTCGCCGCCATAGCGGTATGCCGTCTCGATCAAGCCCAGGCTGTCGCGCACGAGTTGTCCTACCTCCGCCAGCAGGCGGCTGCCGTTCAAGTGGCCGTGGGTATCGTTGACTCGCTTGAAATTATCGAGATCGAAAAAGATCAAGCTGGCCGGCTTGCGCGTCCGATGGCTGCGCTCCAGCGTGTGCTCCAACCGCTCGTAAAGATGCCGGGAGTTGTAGAGTCCCGTACAGTCGTCGGTGATCGTCAGCATCTGGATTTGCTCAAACGCGCGCGCGTTCTGGATGGCAATGGCGGCGTAATCGCACAACGCATGGAGAAAAAATATCTCATGGTTGTGCATCGATTCCGGATTGCAGTTCACCAATTGAAGCACGCCGTACGTGCGGTTTCGTACCCGCAGCGGCAGGCAGATAATCGACTCCACGCGCCCGCTGCCTTCTGGCAGGTCGTCCGCCAGCGCTTCAGGGTCCGGCACGCTTGTCAGAATCATCGGCTCACCATGCAGCGCGACCCAGCCGGGAATGCCCTGGCCCAGAGGAATGCGTTTGCGCCGCAGCTTTTCTGTCTGCCCGCCGGAGATTACGCCGTAGTAGAGCTGCCGTTTCGGCTCATCCAGAACCAGCAGCGACCATGCCTGCGGTTTGAAGAACCGGGCCATCTGCTGCATGATGTTATTCAAAATTCCCGTTAGATCGACCGAGGAAGTCAGCGCGCGCGCGACCTCGTGAAACGTCTGAATCTCCAGCGCCGGTTGTCCGTCGGGGAACTGAATCGGTTTGGCCAATCGAACCCTCTTCGCGCGAAATGTGTTTGCCTGAATCGCAGGGAAGATTCAGGATAACGCCTGCACCGAATTTTTTGTTGGGGTAGTTGGCCAGCGGGCACCACGTATCGGTGGCCCAAGTCACGCTTTTGAGACCTAAGAATTTCGCACTACCCGCCGATATGGACCATGCTGCGCGAAGGCTTTAGAAAATCCGGCTCGCCGATGTGGTGCCGCGGCTCTTTTTGATCCACCGTGCGCCGGATGAACTCCGCCAGCGCCGAGTCATCGCCCCCGCGCCGCAGCAGGCCATATAAATCATGGTCGAACTGGGAAAACAGGCAGGTGCGGAGCTTGCCGTCGGAGGTAAGCCGGACCCGGCTGCAGTGCCCGCAGAACGGGTGCGATACCGGCGCGATGATGCCCATCTCGCCAATGCCATCCTGAAATGTATAGCGGAGAGCGGTTTCGCTGGCGGCGTTGGGAGCCAGCGGCACGACCGGTTGAAAGGTGTTGAGCGCAGCCAGAATTTCTTCCAGCCGGACCACTACCTCCGGCGTCCAGACACGGTCTTCTTCCAGCGGCATAAATTCAATAAAGCGGACGATAACGCCTTCATCGCGAGAAAATCTGGCGAACTCGACAATCTGGTCTTCATTGAAGCCGCGCAGCAGCACGCAGTTCACTTTGACCGGGTCGAGCCCAACCCGCCGGGCCGCGCGCACGCCTGCCAGGACTTTGTCGAAGCTGTCCGGTACTCGCGTGATGCGCGCAAATTTCTCGCGGTCTACCGCATCCATACTGACCGTGATGCGGGTAAGTCCGGCGTCCTTCAGCGGCTGGGCCAAATCTTCCAGCAGATGCCCGTTGGTCGTCAACGCAATGTCGAGCGGCGCGCCGGCACCAGCATCCAGCCTGGTTCCATCCGCGGCAAAAGCTGTGCGCATCTCGGCCAGCGCGGCCACCATCTCCACCAGGCCTTTGCGCAACAGGGGCTCGCCGCCCGTCAGCCGGACTTTTTCGATTCCGAGCGAAACAAAGACCCGCACCATGCGCAGGTAATCGGCGATGGGCAGCTCGGCATATTGCGCGCCTTCGGTGCCAGTGCGGCAATACACGCATTTGTAATTGCAGCGGTCGGTAACGGAGACGCGCAGGTCGGTGATGGCGCGGCCGTGCTTGTCTATTAGTCGAGACGAAACGGGCAGACGCGAAGAGGCAGCAACCTTAGCTGCGTGCGGGTTGGGGGCGATCGCTGCCATGGCGGTGCTAACGATTCGATGCAGGAAAGGACGCGAGGAAGCAGGCGGCGCGGAAACACAGCAAAGCCGAATGCTGGCGAGCTTCCTTTCCAATGCGCTTTGCGATTCGCGAAGCGCGGGAGGCATGACCGTTTCCAGCCATACCCTCGGTTCCGACAAGCGGAACACCGCCGCACCCGCCAGGGTATTCCCATTCGGCGAATGCGGTCGGAAGACATCTTCAGTATAGAAGAGGAGCCGGGTGCTCCAAGTTTCACCTCTTGGCTTTAGGCGAGAGTATGCTACATGCCGTCGTAGTTCGGCCCGCCGCCGCCTTCGGGCGGGACCCAGGTGATGATCTGGTAGGGGTCCTGGATGTCGCAGGTTTTGCAATGGACGCAGTTGGCAAAGTTGATGTGCAGCTTTCTCTCCACCGCGCCGTTTTCCCTGGCCTCGTCAACCATTTCGTAGACCGCGGCGGGACAAAAATACTGGCAGGGATTGCCAAACTCTTTCGTGCAGCGATCGTTACAGATATTCAGATCGGCGATGACGAGATGCGTCGGCTGATCATCCTCATGCCGGGTGCCGGAGTGGTAGACATCCGTGAGCTTGTCGAACGTAAGTTTGCCGTCGCCCTTGGCCGCGCCCAGGAACTGCATTCGCCCATCGCCGAAGAAACTTAGCGTATCGACATGCCGCATGTTGAGATACCCGGCGTGCGATTTCGAATCCGGGCCGAAGTTGGCGCCGAGCATGACCTGTTGCAGGCCGGCCTTGGCCATGCCCTCCCACAGCCCATGCTCGAAAGCCTGGTGAAAATTCCGGACTGGATATAGCTCTTCGCGAATCCAACTTGTGTCAACGCGTTCCTTGTAGTCGCCGAGGTGCGCAGCCGAACAGTCGCCCCGAACCAGCGCGTCGAACGCGGTTTCCGCCGCCAGCATACCGCTCTTGATGGCGAGGTGAATTCCTTTCAGCCGTTGCGAATTCAAAAATCCCGCCGAGTCGCCGGCCAGCATCCAGCCGTTTCCAAACAGCTTCGGCATGGAGTTCCACCCGCCGTACGGGAGACTCTTCGCGCCGTAGCGAACCATTTTGCCGCCATCGAGAATTCCCTGCAGAAGCGGATGCTCCTTGAACGACTGAAACGCATGATGCGGGTCCGTTCGCGGGTCTTCATAGTCCAGGCCCGTCACAAAGCCGATGGAAAGCAGCGTGTCAGTAATACCGTAAATCCACGCGCCGCCGTATTCCTTCGCGGTCAAGGGATAGCCCATCGTGTAGATGACCTCGCCCTTTTTTACGCGCCCGGCTGGAACTTCCCACAACTCCTTTACGCCGACGCCATACACCTGCGCGTGCT
>JBEPVW010000119.1:0-9403 GCA_041690775.1 Acidobacteriota bacterium
TGGAACTACTGGCCGCTCACCAGCCCTGCCATCATCAAGCTGGCGGGCACGGTGTTGCTGGCCACATCCGAGTTGACAGCACGGTAATTGCTGAACGTCACCTGACTGCCCCGCGGTCCGTCGAGCAAAAGACCGAAACGCAATGGCTCGCGCCAGTTGCTCAGGGCTTTGTTGGACGCGGAGTCTCCCAGCGGATGCCATGCACCGTCGCCTGGGTGACGCCAAAAGAAACGTACATCCGCAGGATTTCCGCCGGTCACACGAAATTCCAGCGGGGATCTGCCATTGACTGGCTGCCGCGCAACAATCCGTGCCGCAACCGGGTCAAGCTGCCACAGGACAACGCTGCCGCCCTCAAGGCCGATCACCATGGCGTGCTGGGCATCGCTCAGCACGGCCAGGCCGGAAATTGAAGATGTGCTGATCGGCGCGCTGGTCAGTGAAACCTCAGCAGACGACCCGGTCGTGTCCGCTGCTCGGCTCAGGAACACCGTGCTTTGCCGTCTGGAGGTGATCCGAACCTGATCGCCGCTGAAATGCAGCTTCGGCTGCTGGCCTGGAAAGGAATACCATCCGGCGCGGGTAGAACCGTCAAACACCACCGGCTGCAGATGCCCTCCCGTAAATCCCCGCACCTGCCGCGCATTCTGAGCAGTTGCCTGCGTCAGCGTCAAGGAAAAAGCACACACAAGAGGAACCAGGAAAAGTACCGTGTTGCGCAAAAATTTGTTTTCATTCATGTCATCAATCCTCGATCGATCTGGGCTCCCCCAAATGTCCCGGGGAGTGACACTAAGGTAGCCAGATGCGTACCATAGGACAAGGCAAATGGTCACAACACTTTAGTTATCTACACGTAACCACCGTAACATGACAATCCCAATATGGAGCAGGTCAAATCCACTCTACCTTCCAAACGGACCCTCCTTCCTAACTAGTCCGTGTTGCATCGAAAGAAGGTTACAGCCGCCTCGCCTTGCTCGATCTTCCGGTATGCCTTGAGAAATCCTACAACGCCGTCCAGCGGCACACGCCGGGAATGCTCGGCCATAACAATCGCTCCTGGGCTCAAAATCGGCTGCATTGCCAGAAATTGCAGTGTCGTCTTGTAGGCGGCCGCATCGCTATAGGGCGGGTCGAGGAAGACGATGTCGAGCTGAGTTCCCTGTTTTAGGAGGCGTCCTAGCAGGGCCAGCGTTCCGCCTGACTCCACCTGCGCGTCTCCATTCTCTTCCGCGCCGATCCCGAACTTCTCCAGATTAACCCGCAATGCCAGAAGCGCCGGCTTGGCATTTTCCGCAAAATAGACCTGCCGCGCCCCTCGACTCAAAGCTTCCATCCCGACTGCACCGGTTCCGGCAAACAGATCGGCGAATACCGCGCCCTGAATTCGTGGCGCCAGCACATTAAAGAGTGTCTCGCGCAGCCGGTCGCTGGTAGGCCGGGTCTTCCATCCTTTAGGAGCGACCAGTTGCTGCGATCGGAATTTGCCTGCAATAATGCGCATCGGATTGGGAACTTGTATGCCTCACCCACGCAGATTTCAATCGTTCACTGGTGTCCCGGGCGTCTGCATCTACAATACCGGCAGAGGCATTGCATGCGTAGTTGGTCCATCCCCATGGGTCGCATTCTGGGCGTAGAAATCCGGCTGCACCTTTTTTTCGCTCTGCTTCTCGGGCTCTCCCTGCTGTATACGGATACCAGCGGCATCTCTGCGCTCCGCGGCGTTGGGCTGTGGCTGCTGCTGTTCGCCATCGTCAGCCTGCGGGAAATTGCGCGCGCCATCGTTTCGACCTATCATGGCTTGCAGATTCGCAGCGTGATGCTGTTGCCCATCGGCGGCCTGCCATCCTATGCAACTCCGGAGTCCACCGAACAAGCCGCCGAGGGCACAACGCAAATCTCCCTCGCCATTACCGGCCCGCTCACCAATATTTTCGCCGCGCTCGTGCTGCTGGCCTTCATCATTGGAGTGGGGCCCAGCGTTTCCATTCTCGTCAAACCCTGGATCAGCGCTCAACATTTGCTGCGCAGCGCATTCTGGCTGAACGTTTTCCTCGCCGTCATCAACCTGCTCCCCGCCTATCCACTGGATGCGGGAAGGCTGCTGCGCGGCAACTTCTCCCGCACGCGCGGCGCTTTGCCGGGAGTACGCGCCGCCTCCGGCGTTGGACAGGTCATTGCCCTGGCGCTCTTTGTCGCGGGCGCGCTTCTGCCCAGTCCATGGCTGCTTCTGGCCGGCTTTTTCATCCTGGTGGGCGCGCAGCTGGAAGACCAGGGTGTCGTCTTCCAGTCCGTCGTGGATACCGTGCGCATGCGCGATATCATGCTGACGGATTTTGCTTTACTGTCCGCCTCCGACACATTGGAGGACGCCATTTACAAGTCGATCCACAGCCTGCAGGATGACTTTCCCGTGGTCCGCAGCGGCCTGTTGGTGGGCGTGGTCTCGCGGCAGCGGATTTTGGAGACGCTGCAGATCGACGGCAACGGCTACGTGCAATCGGTCATGTCGCGCGGCTTCCAGGTGGCGCAGCCCGAGGACTCGCTGGGCGCAACCTTCCGCCGCATCAGCGCCGGACGCGGCCTGTCTCTGGTCCCGGTGCTCGACGGCGAACAGATCGTCGGCATCGTGACCCTGCAAAACCTGATGCACAGCATGGGTTTGCTGGCGGAAAGCCGTCGCCTCCAGCAGCAGTCATAAATGCCCACCCGCTGAGATCGACATGAAACCCACTCCAGACACCGCCGAAGCTCCACTGCCGCCGGGCCTCTACATCGTCGCGACTCCGATCGGAAATCTCGAGGACATCACCCTGCGCGCTCTCAGAATTCTGCGAAGCGTCGACCGCATCGCCTGCGAAGACACGCGCCAGACACAAAAACTGCTGTCGCACTTTGGCATCGCGGTGCCGACCGTCAGCTGCCACGCTCACAATGAACGCGAACGCAGCGAAGAATTCATCGCCAGCCTGAAGGCAGGAGCGCGCATCGCCCTGGTCTCCGACGCGGGCATGCCCGGCATCTCCGATCCCGGAGCGCATCTTGTTGCGGAGGCCGCAGCAGCCGGGGTCGCCATCATCCCCATCCCAGGAGCGTCGGCTGTCGTGTCCGCGCTCGCCGCCTCCGGCCTCGACACAAGTTCGTTCCTGTTTGTAGGATTTCCGCCGCCCCGCAGCGGAGAGCGCCGCACGTTTTTCGAGGCGCTGCGCAGCGAAAGCGCAACGCTGATTTTTTATGAAGCCCCCCATCGAATCCTGGAAGCGCTGCGGGATGCGATGGCAATTTTCGGAGCCAACAGGCAGGCCGTGCTGGCGCGGGAAATTACAAAACTGCACGAGGAATTTCTGCGGGGAACGCTGTGTGATTTAGAAAAGGCGTTAGCCGCCAGAGATTTGCAACGCGGCGAAATGACGTTGCTGATAGCCGGAGCCGATCCGGAACAAGCGAAAAACCCCGCACCGGAAACCGGCCTGCGGGAGCAGATGGCGTTCTACCAGTCGCAAAGCCTCGATGAGCAGGCAGCACTGAAGCGCATAGCCCGCGACCGCGGCGTCTCAAAAAGCGAAGTGTACCGGGAATGGCAGAGAGAGCAGCTCCGCCGGAAATAATAGATTCGTCTCAGCGAGCGAAGGATCTCGCGGCTCGTCCCAAACCGCTCAGTGCGATTCGTCTATATCCTTGGCCAACGGATCGCGGCCTTTTAGCCGGTCATACAGATAAAGATCGCTCACCGTACCAAGCGCCAGATTGTAATAGTCCGGCTTCCCCACAGCATCGCCCACTTCCTCCTGGAAGGTATGCAGCGCACGCAGATGATCCGCCGTAGCGGCGACCTGGGTTCGGCTCGTCACCAGGAATTTCTGATAACCCCGGTCCACCAGCGTGGCAATTTCTCCGCCAATCAGGCATCCGGGCCCAGCCACATAGGCGACGCCGCCCGCAGCCGTCCGGGCCAGCACTGCTCCACAGCCATGTTTGCGGATTTGCAACTGATTTGCGACCCCGGGCATCTCCTCGACATCAAAAGAATGCGTCTTAAGATAGGCCAATGCGCTGTCGAAGCTCTGAATTGGAACTTTGTGTTTTGGACTCATGCGGGTCTCGATGTGCAGTTTGACGCGGGAAACGATAGCGGGGCAGGAGCAAGCTTCGCCTGGAACTATTGCGGCAGCCAGCCAGCAACGCTACACTTTAAGTATACCGTGACCGGCTGAACCCTTTTGCAGGCCTGGACGCATCCATTGTCGAGGCCCCGCTTGCCGAAGCCCCGACGCCGTCGAGGTCACGTTGCCGCTACCGCTGATTTTTTCCGTACCAGGAAGGATCACCACAGGCAGCACAAGCGCAACAACCGGAATAAAGATATTTGCAGTTCGAATGGACTGGATGCAATGCCGACGCTACAAAAATTCCGAGAGACAGACGCAGCCAGGCAAGTCCTGGGCAGCGGAATCCTCGACCGCATCGGCAACACGCCGCTGATCCGCCTGGAAGGACTCACCGCCCATTTGCCTGGAGTCCAGATTCTCGGCAAGGCGGAATGGGCCAACCCCGGCGGCTCCGTCAAGGACCGCGCAGCCCGAGCCATCGTGCTCGACGGTTTGGAGCGCGGATTTCTCGGCGGCAGCAGCAAACAGAGCCTGCTCGACGCCACCAGCGGCAACACCGGCATCGCCTACTCCATGCTGGGCGCGGCCATGCACTTTCCTGTGACCCTGGCCATGCCATCCAATGTATCGCCGGAGCGCCGACGCATTCTCGCCGCCTATGGAGCGAAAATCATCTGGACCGACCCGGCGGACGGCACTGACGGCTCCATCCGCAAGGCGCGCGAACTGGCCGCCCAGGAACCGGAACTGTACTGGTACGCCGATCAATACTCGAACGACAACAACTGGCGCGCGCACTACGAAACCACAGCAAATGAAATCTGGCAGCAGACCGAAGGCCGCGTTACACACTTTCTCGCCGGTCTCGGCACCAGCGGAACCTTTGTCGGCACCACACGGCGTTTGAAGGAATTGAATCCGCGCATCCAGTGCATTTCGCTGGAGCCAGACTCGCCGTTCAACGGTCTCGAAGGTTTGAAGCACATGGCAACCGCGATCGTGCCCCGCATCTATGACGAGCATCTCGCAGACCTTAAAATTGAGATGGAAACTGAAGTCGCCTACGCCATGGCCCGTCGTTTGCCGCGCGAAGAAGGCTTGCTGGTAGGCGTGTCCGCAGCCGCAGCCGTCGCCGGTGCACTGCGCATCGCGGAGGAATCCGCGGCGAAGCGCGAAGAAGCCGTCATCGTGACCATCCTGTGCGATTCCGCGGACAAGTATTTAAGCGAACGGTTCTGGGAGGAATAGCCATCACGATGAATGTTCCAGGGCTCCGTATGGAGCAGGTGCAATTCGAAGCGATTCGCCGACACGGGGAAGCGGCCTATCCCGACGAGTCCTGCGGCGTGCTTTTAGGCCGCTCCGGAGAGGACGCCAACACCGTCGTCGATGCCGTGCCCGCGTCCAACACTCGTACCGACTCCGCGCACAATCGTTACAGTATTGCGCCGCAGGAATTGATCCGCATTCAGCGCGAATCGCGCCAGCGGGGAATGGATATCGTCGGCTTCTATCACTCCCACCCCGACCACCCTGCCCATTGGTCGAAGACCGACCTTGCGGAAGCTCACTGGTTCGGCTGCTCCTATGTCATCACCAGCGTAATGGGCGACGGTGTCACGAATGAGGATGAGCGTACCGCGCGATGTCGGGCCGTGGAGACCAACTCCTTTCTGCTGACTGGAACCGGCGAAGAGGACAAGCGCCTCGAAACTCAGCCGCTCGAAGTTGCAGCGCCGACCCCAGCCACTGCCAACGCTTAGGTAATACGCCTGGCCAAAGATTAGAAAATTTAGAGGATTGCATCATGCAGATTCACATTCCCACTCCGCTTCGCCCCTACTCCGGGAAGCAGTCCGTCGTTCACGTCGCCGCAAAAACCGTAGCGGAAGCACTTACCGCACTCACGTCGCAATTTCCCGACCTGCGCAAACATCTCTATACGGATGAGGGCAAACTGCGCGCCTTTGTGAATGTCTATCTGAACGATGAAGACATTCGCTACATCGACCACAAGGAAAATGCACCTGTCAAGGAATCGGACTCGCTTTCAATCATCCCGTCGATCGCCGGAGGCACGCCGGTCGCGGAAACACCCGTTCACGCCACAGCGCCCGCCGCGGCTGCGTTGACGCCGGAAGAAATGGGCCGCTATTCGCGGCATCTCATCCTGCCCGAAGTGGGCGAGGCCGGACAGTTGAAGCTGAAAGCCGCGCGCGTTTTGTGTATCGGAGCTGGTGGTCTGGGCGCTCCGCTCACCATGTACCTTGCGGCAGCGGGGGTGGGCACAATCGGCATGGTGGACTTTGACGTGGTCGAGGCCAGCAATCTCCATCGCCAGGTAATCCACGGAACTAGCGACATTGGCCGCTCCAAGCTCGACTCAGCGGAAGACTCGCTCCGGGCCATCAATCCCAACACGAAGATTGTGAAATTTGAGACCAAGCTGACCAGCGAGAACGCGCTTGAAATCTTCAAAGACTTCGACATCGTGGCCGACGGCACCGATAATTTTCCGACGCGCTATCTGGTCAACGATGCCTGCGTGCTTTCCGGCATCCCCAATGTTTACGCCTCGATCTATCGCTTCGAAGGACAGGCCAGCGTCTTCGCAACAGAAGACGGACCATGCTATCGCTGCCTCTATCCCGAGCCGCCGCCGCCGGGCCTCGTGCCTTCCTGCGCGGAGGGTGGCGTGCTCGGCATTTTGCCGGGATTGCTCGGCATCATCCAGGCAACAGAAGTCATCAAGCTGATCCTCGGCCAAGGCGAACCTCTCGTCGGCCGCCTGCTGCTGGTCGATACGCTCGCCATGCGCTTCCGCGAGTTGAAGCTGCATAAGAACCCAGCCTGCCCCGCCTGCGGAACACATCGCACCGTAACCAAGTTGATCGATTACGCGGAGTTCTGCGGAATTCCACCGAAGTCGGCCGAACCCGCCGCTGTCGTGAATTGTGTGCCGCAGATGCAGGTCACGGAGTTAAAGCGCCGTATGGATGCAGGCGAAAATATTTTCGTGCTAGATGTGCGCGAACCCTACGAATTCGCAATCGCGCAGATCGGCGGCCACCTGGTCCCGCTGGGCGACCTGCCGCAGCGCGTTCAGGAGCTCGATCCGAATCGTGAAATCGTAGTTCAGTGTAAATCCGGAGCCCGCAGCCAGCGTGCCGCGGAGTTCCTCGCGCAGAACGGATTCAAGAGGGTCTACAACCTCGCTGGCGGCATCATTGCGTGGTCGGACAAGATCGATCATTCCGTAGCGAAGTATTAGGACGATGCTTCTATTGAAACGCGCGCCGATTTAAAACTAGTTGTCATCCTGAAGCGACGGATTTCCGCCGGCTGGTTTTCTTCGGAGATGCCGCTTCAGAAACTCTTCCAACGCAACGGCATTGTTATGCTCCGTGTCGTGCGAGCTGTAGATCAGAGTCACGGTACCTCGGCGTGCAGCCTCAACAATTGGCTTCCATGCTTCCGGCTTTTCTTTCAGTTCGGCAAAGTAGCGCCGCCGAAACTCGTCCCATTTCGCGGGATCGTGGCTGAACCATTTCCGCAACTCCGTGCTGGGAGCCACGTCTTTCAGCCACTCTTTAATGGGCAGTGAGGTCTTCTTTACGCCCCGCGGCCACAACCGCTCCACCAGGAATCGCGTCCCATCGGCCCTGCCCGGCGCATCGTAAGCTCGCTCCAATTGGATCATTTAAAAATTCCTCGCCACTTACCGCGACAGAAATCCTAGGCTCCAGGTCTCGCTTTTGAGACCTGAGACTCTTTTACCCGGTGGCCTGATTAAAAAATTCCGCCGGGCTGGATCTCAATCGCTGGCACAAACGCCATCGAAGACTCCACTCCATCGCAAGCAGGTTTCCGTACTTCGATTTTTCCGTTCCGAACCCGCGCTTCCAAACAAGGCTGCGGATGCACTGCTGGGCCATTGATGACGCGCCCATCCGCAAGCGCAAACCGGGACTCATGCCAGGGACAAACAATGCTGTCGCCAACCAGCTTGCCCTCGGAAAGCGGCGCGCCGAAGTGGGAGCAGGTGTCCGCCAGCGCAAATACGCGCTCTCCGCGCCGAACCAGCAGGATCCGCACGCCTTGGTGTTCCGCCCGGGTCGGCTTTTCGTGCTCCAGATCCGACTCCGCCATTACCGGGACCCACTTCTCCGGAAACACCTCGCCACTCGTGCGGTCGACACCCACCCTGTGTTTGTAAACCATCTCTCCGCCCAGCTTGGCCGCCACAATCATCGCCGAATATCCTAGCGCAGCATAGAGGCGTCCCTGAGTGCGCATCTCCTTTTTGCGGAAAACAAGGGAGCTCGCAAACAGTGCCGTCGCGCTAACGTTCAGCAGCCCATGCCACATCCCAACCCGCCGCGCCGGAGGATCGACATCCGACCAATCGGCGAGGCCGGTGACGGCTGCGCCAACCGCTCCCAACAGACCGATAACGACGGAAGCGTCGGCGGCGATCGCAAATTCACGCCGATCTCGAATTAGATCCAACCCATCGAAAATCAGCGCGACGGTCCAGGCGCCAATCGGCACATCCGTCAGCCCGACATGCAACGGCTCCCCCAACCAAGTACCGTTCAGGAAATTTCGGATCGACTGCGCCGTCTGCGATCCGCCGCCATAGAGGGCTCTGTCGAGCAGCTTCTGCAGTTTTTCATCGATCGGCTTCGGTTCCTGCATTTGCGTATTTTCTTCCGGCATGTCTTCACTCACCCTTCAAATTTCCAGCCGTCGCTTGACAAGTGGGATGGCCCACACTCCACCAACGTTGTCCCGATGAAGACGGACTCACAGGGTCCAATCCGCCTTCCAGTGTACGGACTCGCGTAACTTCCAGGCGGCGTCAATCAGCCCGAACAACAGCACAAGACTGACGACCACCACTGAAGGCCAGAACTCCCACCGGCGAATATGCAGCAACCGCTCCAGATACCAGAAATAAGCAATCAACAGCAGCAGCCAATACCGCACCGCGCTACGGCCAGCCTTCAAAGCAATCGCCAGACAAAATACCAGCAGGAGAAAATCATAAATCTGATGCTTGAAGCAAAGCAGGCTCGCCGCCGTAAGACAGGCCAAGTGAATGCGTCCATCCACTTGCTTGCCGCGCCAAAAAAAGTATGCCGCGATCGCGGAGGCCAACAACACGCCGCAAACGTACGGAACGTAATCCGTCCACCCCGTCTGCAATGAAAGATAGAAAGCATCCGGCACAGTGCGGAACATCGGCGGCCGCCGAAGCGCAATCTGGCTGACGGCCATAATGTTCG
>JBEPVW010000120.1:0-9278 GCA_041690775.1 Acidobacteriota bacterium
CATGAATTTCCATAGAGTCTAATTCCTTATTGCTTCAAATTGAACATGCGGAGAAATCCGGCTCGAGGCTTGCTTCGATTATTTCCCAACTGCAGCTTGCCGTCTTGTCTCTACATGATTGCCTTGACGGACTGGGGTTTTTAGCTCCTGCAATCCTTGTAGCCATTGACGGAATTCTTCTCCGAGGTCGTCCCTCTTAAGGGCAAACTCAACCGTCGCTTTCAGAAAGCCGAGTTTGTCGCCTGCATCGTAGCGGATGCCTTCAAAGCTGTAGCCATAAACTTTTTCATAGTCCAGCAGACTGCGGATGGCGTCCGTCAACTGTAACTCGCCCCCCGCGCCAAGCGGTGTCTTCTCAAGCAATTCGAAAATGCGCGGAGTCAAAATATAACGTCCGATGATGGCATTTTTCGAAGGAGCATCCGCCAGCTTCGGCTTTTCGACCAGGCCTTTCACCTCCAGCACACGCGGGTTTTTCGCCAGTGGCTTGGCGTCCAGAACGCCATACGCCGAAATCGCCGCGCCATTCACAACCTGTGTGGCAAGAATGGTGGATTGGACATCGTTGAAAACATCGATCATCTGCTTCAGGCACGGCGTCCGCGCATCAATCACGTCATCAGGCAGGATCACGGCGAACGGCTCATCGCCGACCAAGTCTCGCGCCATCAAGACAGCGTGGCCCAACCCCATCGCCTCTTTCTGCCGGATGTAGGCGACACGCCCGAGGTTCGAGATATGGCGCGCCATCGCCAGCAGATCATGCTTCCCGCGTGACTCCAACTGGCTCTCAAGCTCCACGCTGATGTCGAAATGATCTTCAATAACAGTCTTGCCGCGGCCGGTCACAATAATGATCTGATCGCACCCCGCGGCCACGGCTTCCTCCACGCCATATTGGATGATCGGTTTATCGACAACCGGAAGCATCTCCTTGGGAATCGCCTTTGTGGCGGGCAAAAAGCGTGTGCCCAATCCTGCGGCGGGAAATACTGCTTTGCGAATTCGTGTCTTGGCCATCTTGAATACTTTCTCCGAATGAATTGCGTTTTGATGTTTGGGCGGAAATCTTCAGGAGTACCGGCAAGTATAAGCAAATTGATCTGTTTCCGGTAACAAAACAATGGGATGGCGTCGGCCCGTTCATTGTTGTATTCACCGCGGCTAAATTGCAGGAGCTTATTTCTCCCGTATCGTGTTTCTCCGGGACCGCGAAAAATTTCTAATGCACCGTTTGTCCGACTGCTTCCGCCGTCTTTCCTGGCGTGATAGCCGTCGCAAGAGACTCAATCAACCGGTTCAGCTCAATCAGGATTTCGGCTGGAACGGTAGCCTTTACCGGAAAGCGCAAGATGCCTTGCGGAGTAAATTGCGCCCCCCGCTTGGCATTCCGCGCCACCATTTGCATCAGTTTCTCCGGATCGATACTCGCAGTTTCAGTAAAGCGAACACTGATCATCTGGCCCTTCCGGTCTACCTGTGCGACCCCGGTCTGTTCGCACAGCAGGCGCAGGCGCCCGGCTGTTATCAGCAATTGAACCGGCGCAGGCATGGGGCCGTAACGGTCTAAAACTTCAGCCACAATATCTTCAATCGCGGTTTCATTTTCTGCGCTCGCAATACGCTTGTACATGCGCAGCCGCTGATTTTCTTCCTCAATATAGCTGGAATCGATGCGCAGTGAGATGCCGAGATTAAGCTGCACCGAAACGCGTTCGGCCTGGTCCTCGCCCTTTAACTCGCGTACGGCTTGTTCCAGCATTATCGTGTAAAGCTCGAATCCGACGGCTTCGATGTGACCGCTCTGTTCGCCGCCTAGCATGTTGCCCGCGCCGCGCAGTTCCAGATCGAGCGCAGCGATTTTAAAACCCGCGCCGAGATCGGAAAATTCCTTCAAAGCCGCAAGTCTCCGCCGCGCGATTTCCGTCAACTCCCGGTCCGGCGGAATCAGCAGATAAGAATAGGCACGGCGATTGGATCGGCCCACCCGGCCGCGCAACTGATACAGCTCGGATAGTCCATGACGGTCGGCGCGATTGATCAGAATGGTGTTCGCCAGCGGAATATCGAGGCCGTTTTCGATGATGGTGGTCGCGACCAGCACGTCATATTCGTGATGCATGAAGGCGAGCATGACCCGCTCCAGTTCCGTCTCCCCCATCTGTCCGTGGCCGACGACAATGCGCGCGGCTGGGACAAGTTCCTGCAAGCGCGCAGCGATGTCGTAGATGTTCTCTACACGGTTATGTACAAAATAAATCTGGCCTCCGCGTTCCAGTTCCACTTCAATCGCGGAGCGGATGAGCTTCTCGTCATACTTCGCCACCACTGTCTGAATTGCCATGCGATCCTTGGGCGGCGTTTCGATCACGCTCATATCGCGCAGGCCCATCAGCGACATGTGCAGCGTGCGCGGAATGGGCGTGGCCGACATGGCCAGCACATCGATCTCACGCCGCATCTGCTTCAATCGTTCTTTATGGCGCACGCCGAAACGCTGCTCTTCATCGACGACGAGCAGGCCGAGGTCCTGAAATTTTAAATCCTTCGACAGCAGGCGATGCGTGCCGATCAGGATGTCAACTTTGCCTTGCTCAACTTTTTCCAGGATCAGTTTTTGTTCCTTCGGCGATCGAAAGCGCGAAATCATTTCGATGTTGACGGGAAAGGACGCAAAGCGCCGCTTGAACGTCTCGAAGTGCTGGAAGCAGAGCACCGTCGTCGGGGTCAGAATAGCGACCTGCTTACTGTCCTGCACCGCTTTGAAGGCCGCGCGCATCGCAACTTCCGTTTTGCCATAGCCGACGTCGCCGACCAGGAGACGATCCATCGGCATGGTGGATTCCATGTCACGCTTGATGTCGGCGATGGAGGTGATCTGGTCGTCCGTCTCGTTGAAATCGAAAGCGTCTTCAAATTCGCGCTGGAACTGGTTGTCCGGAGTAAACGCGTTCCCCTGCGCGGCCTTGCGCAGTGCGTAGAGTTTCAACAGCTCATCGGCCATATCGGCCATGGCCTTTTTGACGCGCGCCTTGGTCCGCGCCCATTGTGCGCTGCCCAGCCGATGCAGCACAGGCGCGGGGCCACTATCGGTCGAACGGTATTTCTGGATCAGATCGAGCCGAGTCAGTGGAACGTATAGCCGCGCAGCCTCGGCAAATTCCAGAATCATGAACTCGACGTGCATGCCGTCCTGGTCAATTTCTTTCAGACCGAGATACCGAGCGATGCCATGCTCGACATGCACCACATAATCGCCAACGGCAAGATCGCGGAAATCTGAAATGAATGCCGCTGTGTTCGATTTGTGCTGCCGTACGGGACGGGCCGCCACATCCGATTCGTCGGAAAGATCGTTTGCGCCGAAGATAACCAGCCGGGCATCATCGAGCACAACGCCGTTGGCAATTTCTGTCCGCACGATAACGGGGGCGCGCATATCGCCGCGCAGATAGCTGGTTTCGTCATACATCGTCTCGCTGCCGGAATGCGCGCTGCGGCTGCCGATGCGGTAAGAGATGCCATACTCCTGCAAAATGCTCGCCATCCGTTCTACTTCGCCCTGATTGGCCACCGCCAGCACGGTGCGCATATCCTGCGCGGCCAGTGAACGAAGCTGCTCAACCAGTGCGGGAATAGCTCCATGCAGCCGAAGCGTGGGCCGCGTCGGTATCTCGACTTCACCCAGCGAAGTGGTATCGGTGTCGAGCACATCGACCGCGCCGAGCTGATCGAGATCCACTCCCGGCGCTTCCACCACGCGCGTCTGCCACTCCCAGGGAGTCAAATAAAGATCGGCGGGCGTGAACAGCGTATCGATGCCGCTGCGTTCGTGCCGCTGCTCAACTTTGTTCCACCAGCGTTCCAGCTGGTTTTGCACCATGGCCGGTTCTTCCACGAAGATGCGGCACTTCTGTACCAGATCGAAGACCGTTTGTTGCGGGCCGGAATCTGCCGCCGCCGCAGCCGCAAAAAATTCCCAGCCAGGGAAGACGTTAGTTCCCTCCGCCTCAATCGCTTCGTGAATCGCATCATTCTCACCGTCCAGGCGCGGTCCGCTCAGCCGCGTATGGACTCGCGCCAGCAGCGCGTTCGTCACCGGTGTCTCGGTCAACGGCAGCAGCACGGCTTCATCGATCGGGGCGGAAGAGCGTTGCGTTTCAGGATCGAACCTGCGCATCGACTCAATTTCATCGCCCAGAAATTCAATGCGCAGCGGACCCTCCATCTCCGGCGGATAGATGTCGAAGATGCCGCCGCGCAGGGCATACTGACCGCGCATTTCAACCATATCGACGGACTGATATCCGACGCTCGACAGGTGAGCGAGCAATGTTTCGGGATCGGTCTCTTCACCACGCCGCAACGTGCAAGTCAGGTTCGCATAATGTTCGGCGGAGAACACGCGATAGCAGGCGGACTCGATTGGCAGGATGATGAGCCGGGCAGCGCCGCGGGCAATCTTCCATAGGGTTACCGCACGTTGCTCCTGGATGTCCGGATGCGGCGAAAGATTTTCAAAAGGCAGGACGTCATGTGCCGGGAGGCGGACCACAGCGTCCTTATCGAGCTCGCCCGTCAATTCGCAGGCAGCCTGAACCGTAAGCTGCAACGTCTCGGCGGCGCGATTGTCCGAGACAACCACAAACACCGGCACTTTCGCCATGCGTACAAATAGCGGCAGGTAGATGGCGCGCGCCGTCGCAGTCAGGCCGGAAATGCGACGACGGCCCACACCGGCAACCAGCGCCTGGCGCACGCGATCTACGGAGTTGGACTTATCGAGGTCCGCGAAAAATTCCCGGACGAAGGGAAGAATCATCAGGATAGGCCTACTGTAGTGAGTTGTTCATTTGCAGCGAATCGTGTCATCCCGACCGGAGCGAAAGATAGATAAAGCAGATTCGTGTCATCGGACCGGAACGAAAGATATCGATAAGCAGATTGTGTCATCCTGAGCGGAGCGAAGGACCTCGCGGATTGCCGGTTTCCCGACTTCGCTTCGCGCAGGACGACAAACCGTATTATTTGAGCGCCATCACAATCTCTAGCGAATTTCCAATATGTTTGTGTCCCTGGCCGCACGTTCCTCGGCGTGTTTGATTACTTGGCGGGCAAGCTTATAGAACGGCGCCGCGCGTTCAGACAGTTCGCCTGCGAGCGAAACCGGCAGGCCGCGATCTCCGCCGAAACGGATCTCCGGATCGAGCGCTACCGAGCCAAGATAGGCAACCTGATATTCCTTCGCTGTCCGCTCAACGCCGCCTTTTGAAAAAATGTCGATCTCATGGTCACAATGCGGGCATTTGAAAAAGCTCATGTTTTCAATCAGGCCAAATACATCCACATTCACCTGACGAAACATTTCGATGGCCTTGCGGGCATCCTGCAGCGCAACGTCCGAAGGCGTTGACACGACGACCGCGCCAGTCAAGGGGACGGTTTGCACCAGCGAGATCACGACGTCCCCAGTCCCCGGCGGCAGATCGACAACGATAAAATCAAGTTCTCCCCACTCGACCTGCTGCAGAAATTGACGAATGATCTGGTGCAGCATGGGCCCGCGCATGACCATCGGCTTGTCGCCGGGCGAAATAGAGCCAATAGAAATCAGCTTCACGCCATGCGCCTCAAGCGGCTCGATCCGATTGCCTTCGAGAACGCGCGGTTGGTTGCGGCTGCCCATCATCAGCGGCACATTCGGTCCGTAGACGTCCGCGTCGAGCAGGCCGACACGGTGGCCAAGCCGGGCAAGTGCAATCGCCAGATTGACAGCCACTGTGGTCTTCCCCACACCACCTTTGCCCGAACCAACCGCGACGATATGACGAATCCCCGGCAGCGGCTGTGGCCCTTCAGGGCCTTTTCCCATGTGTCCCATTCGTTCTCCACTCCTTCAATAGCTGTGCAGCCAGCAGGCCGATATATTGCGAGGCTACAACGCTGCTGTGACCTCGGCCTGGCGAGCCGCATGGCGCTGCTTCTTGCGCTTCCGTTCATCATCGCGGCGCTCGCGCCTCCGTCCGGCATCCTCATACCGGCGCTGTTCATCGGCGTTTTCCGTCATGAGCGGCGGCACCGGAAGGCGGCGGCCGTTTTCATCGATCGCAACAAAGGTCAGGTATGCGGAGGAGACGTGACGGCGCGTGCCGGCCATGGCGTTTTCCACCAACACCTTGACGCCCACCTCCATCGAAGTCTGAAAAGCTCGATTGACCGATGCTTTCAAAATCACAAGATCGCCGACGTGGACCGGTGCAATAAAATCGATGTGTTCCATTGAGGCTGTCACAACATGCGCGCGGGAGTGACGATAGGCCGCCATTGCGCCGACCAGATCGATGAAGTGCATCAATCGTCCGCCCAGCAGGTTGCCCAGCGTGTTTGTGTCGTTGGGCAGCACCAGCTCGGTCATTTCGGACTGGGAATCGGCCACCGATCTTGGCTGGATGGAACCACGATGCTGGGAAGAATCTGTCATTTCTTTCATGCGGACTTTCCTATCTATTCCCAAAGACTTAGGCGTGCTCGCTGGAATTGGCCAGTGATTTCATCCACCGTCGAGGGAATCTTTATTTTACGCTGCGAAAGTCTTCAGCTCATATTTCAGTAAGCGGCTTGAGATGCGCTTCATGACGCCGTAAGGTGGAGGAGTGGCGACCGAATCGCGGTTGATCGCAGGCATCTGAAAAGAGGAGCATGAGCGACGTCGACAGAGTGGCGGCATTCAAGGAGATATTGGAACAAAATCCGGAAGACGCTTTCGCGCGTTACGGCCTGGCCATGGAATACCGGCAGCGCGGAGAGAGCTCACTGGCGCTCGAGCAGTTTGATGAGCTGCAGAAACGGCATCCGGATTACACGGCTGCCTATCAGATGGCCGCCCAGGGCCTGATTGCAGACGGAAAATTCCTGGAAGCGGAGCAGCGGCTGCACGCCGGCATCTCCAGTGCCCGTCGCACTCGAAACCAGCATGCGCTGTCGGAGATGGAAGGAATGCTCAGCGAAGTGCAGGAGCAGGCCCGTGATGTTGAGCCGAGATAGGTCGAAACAATAGAGTGGAGCGAGAATGAAGATTGCGCTGTTTCCGCTCGATCTCGTGCTGTTTCCGGGTGCGTCGCTCCAGTTGCACATTTTTGAGGAGCGCTACAAGGAACTGGTCGCGGAATGCATTCGCGGCAACTGCGAGTTCGGCATCGTGCGCGCCCGCCGGGACGGACTGGCGATCGTGGGCTGCACGGCTTCCATCGTCGCAGTGATGAATCGCTACCCCGATGGCCGCATGGATATTCTTTGCCAGGGCGAGCGCCGGTTTGAGATTGAATCCCTGCACGATGGACGCAGTTTCCTCCAGGCGGAGGTGGATTTTCTTCGCGACCAGGAGCCGGGTTCCACGCGGCGGGATCGCGAAGAGTGTGCTGCGCTCCACATGGAAATGGTCGAGCTCTCCGGACAAGACGTCCTGCAGGTTCCTCAGCTTGACCTGAACCGCCCAATTGCATTTCTACTGGCTTCCGCGATTCCGGCGGATCTGGATTTTAAGCAGGAGCTGTTGCATCTTCACTCCGATGCGAAGCGCACTCATCGGTTGATCGAGTTCTACCGCACCATCTTGCCGAAACTCCATCGCGGTTCGATGGTCGGCAAATCAGCCACGCGCAATGGCCATGTGATGTAAGAAAACCATTGCCTGCAGTCGCTCCGCGCATCGGGGGACTGCTGGATGCATCCAATGGAGAATAACTATCTGTGGAGGTATGGATGTCGAAGCAAACCCGGCTGCCTCTTACGCTTGGCGAGTTGCGCAGCAGTTCCACGTACTCAGAAGGCCGGCTTGGCCGCCGCAGCGTGAAAGACGAGATGCGGGAGCACCTCGTTGAACGGCTGCGCTCGAAAGAAGACCTATTTCCCGGCATCGTCGGCTATGGCGACACGGTGATTCCGCAGTTGGTCAACGCCGTTCTTTCGCGGCACAATTTTATTCTCCTCGGCCTGCGCGGACAGGCAAAAAGCCGGATTCTGCGCGCTCTGACAACTTTGCTGGATGAAGTAATTCCTTATGTCGCCGGCTGCGAAATCCGCGACAATCCGTATGCGCCGTTATGCAAGCCCTGCCGCCAGCGGATTGCCGCGCAGGGAAACGACACTTCCATCGCATGGCTACCGCGCGAGGAACGCTACGTGGAAAAGCTCGCTACGCCGGATGTCACCGTCGCGGATCTTATCGGCGATCTCGACCCCATCAAAGCGGCGCGAAGCGGTGAACAGCTTTCGAACGAGGTGAACATCCACTACGGCCTGCTGCCGCGCGCCAATCGCGGCATCTTCGCACTGAATGAGCTGCCCGATCTGGCCGGAAAAATTCAGGTGGCTCTCTTCAACATCATGCAGGAGGGGGACGTTCAGATTAAGGGCTACCCAGTGCGGCTGGCTCTGGACGTAGCGTTGATCTTCAGCGCAAATCCAGAGGACTACACCGCACGCGGCAAAATTGTCACGCCGTTGAAGGACCGAATCGGCTCGGAGATACGCACCCATTATCCGCTCACTGTGGTGGAAGGCATCGCCATCACCACGCAGGAGGCATGGACCGAGCGCGGCCTGATGAAGACGGAGATTCCCGGCTACATCCGCTCTATCGTCGAGCAGATTGCCTTCACTGCGCGAGAGGACAAGAAGGTGGACCGGCGCAGCGGCGTCAGCCAGCGTCTCCCCATCAGCACAATAGAGCTGGTCGTCTCGAATGCCGAGCGTCGTGCGCTGCAGCATGGAGAATTGCTGGCCGTTCCGCGCGCTGGAGATCTATACAGTGCGCTGCCCGGCATCACCGGAAAAATCGAGTTGGAGTACGAAGGAGAAATGTGGGGCTCAGAGATTGTCGTTCGAGAACTGGTGCGCCAATCCATTGCCCTCGTGTTCGATCAGTATTTTGCCGACACGAACACGCAGCAGATTGAGCAGTGGTTCAACCTCGGCGGCACGATCAAGGTCGAGGACGATCAATCGGCCATCGACATGCTGGCGGAACTGCGTCAGATCCAGGGATTGATCGAGAAGCTGACGCCGCTCGGAATCAGCCCCAAGGATTCTCCGGAGCGGATTGTTTCGGCAGCGGAATTTCTATTGGAGGGCATGGTTGCGCATCGCCGCATCGGACGCAGCGAAGAGCGGGGATTTACCGCCCCGGATAAAAATGCTGGTCGACGCGAACGTCCGGAACGAACTGATGAGAGACCCGAGCGCGAAGACCCTGAGGACTGGCCGCCGCGTCGTTCGCG
>JBEPVW010000121.1:0-9167 GCA_041690775.1 Acidobacteriota bacterium
AAAGCAATGCCGTCTGCTGATATCCAAAAGAATTCCAGAAGAGAACTTTCTGGCCGTCTGGGCCTTGCCACCACATCGGCGAATCTTCATTGAGATAGCCTAACGGCAGCACCGGCGAGCGATAATTGTTGCTGCCGGCGAGCAAATCCTTGATACCTGCCGATGCCAGGATTGAAGCATAGGACCAGGAGTACGACGGAACATCCGTAATGCTGGCGTAGTTGAACGGCGTTCCATGGATGCGGCTGAATTTGGCGCTCGAGTATAGAGAGCGGATCAGCGTCTCCGCCGTCGGAAAACCAGTGAGCAGATTGGCATAATTTGCCGGAACAAACAGTTCCTGCTTCTGGATTGCCGTGATCGCGCGCTGCTGCTGGGCGGGTGTACGCGTCTTAAGATATTGTTCCAGCGGCCATTCTCCGTCCAAACTGAAGCGAAAGTCAGGATGCTGCGTCGTCAACTCCATTGCTTCGTCAATGACACGACTGTGAATGGCTGCCACCTTGGCTTGATAATCCGAGTAGCCGATATCCAGATGGATGTGGGGGACCAAAAGCAGCGTCCACTTCTTTTTGGGATCAATTCGTTCTTCGTTGTGCTGTCGGTGACCATCAATCGTCCAGGTAAGTTGCGCTCGCGTTTTTGCCGGAAATTCTGCGACCTGAAATTCGAGCTTTTCTTCGCCGAAGTCCTGATTCCCTCGAAGCGCCTGCTGATAGTGATGCCCGGCGAGGCTCAACTCCACCGCGCTGCCCGGCTTCACCGGCTCGCGATATCGAATGAAAACATCCACCAACTCACGCAGCGGTCCCGTCGTCTGCGGATAGAAGATCGTTGGCTCGATCTGCGCCGACGAAACTTTTTCACTCCAGTCCTTTCCACCCCGATCCAGCTCGACCGCGTCGTAGATCAACGCAGCCTCTGCCGCTCCCGGATCAACATTTTCGACTACTTGCAGCGTGATCTGGTTGCTCCCCGTGTGCAGATAGCTGCCAGGAAATGTAAATATGACGTCCGCGTATGTAAAGGCAAATGGCCAAGTGTTCGAAGGCGCAAGCGACGCATGCGAATACACTGGATGGATATAAAACATTCCCTGCTTGCCGTTGATACCTACCCGCAATGCCGGTATGCGGGCGCTCCCGTCCAGCAACGCAACATGCATTCGATAAGTCGGAGCAGGAGTGCCGGTAAGCGAAAAACTGATCGCACGCGGCGCTGCGCTGGGGCCACCAGCTGTCTTTCCCACCTCATTCGTCACCTCTGCTGGCTGCACCGCGTACCAGTCTTTCCTGGCGTCGCTCCTGCCGACCACGTAATTGACCGCCTGCGAGGGCGTTGTATCGGAAAATTCCGACGAAGATCGATTAAAAATGCCGATCCGGAACACGGTGTTGGACCAGCTGATCGACGCCGTCTTGCTCGACGCGGACGTTGCAGCTGTCGCACTCAGGGGAAGTCCAAACGCTAGGCAACACCCACACCAGAAAGAAATCAAGCTCAAACGCATATGCATCCCCATTCTCTTCCCAATCTACTTCGCCACTATTCCCAAAGTTCATAGCAGCCTCACGTCGGCGCCGCAGCTTGCTGACAAATATCTTGATCCACGTTCTCTGTCGTTCTCTCCAATTAAAAACTACCGTAGGAAGGAAATCCCCGAGCCGTCCATTGAGATCCGAGGGTCCTGAGTCATATATATTGAATGAAGACAGGGGCCCCGGTAATTCTCGAAACCAACCTAAGAATGATTATCGGGACGCGGGGAAACACGGGCAATGGCCAAAGCCAACGTCTTGATAGATAATTGTGACTTCCGATGAAACCCCGGCTCACCTCACGTGAGAAGAACCAATCCGGCAAGGAAACCGGCGCGATTACGGGACGGCCTGCGTTTCTCGCCGAACGCGTCACCAACTGCCGCTATTTCTTTTTCAATCTCAATCCACCTCCGCGAACCACTCTCGCAATTACCTGCGGTGGATGGGAGCGCTGCTCGCCGAACTATGTTGTACGCCGGGAGAGCTTCCGATATTTCGCCCTGGAATATGTGGCGGAGGGGCAGGGATACTTTACGTGCAACGGACGAACAACAGAACTGGAGCCGGGCATCCTGTTCGGCTATGCGCCGGGGAGTGCACACCTGATACGCACGAGCGCCGTTCAACCGCTGGTGAAATACTTTTTGGACTTCGCCGGTTCACACGCGGGGAGCATCTTCAACAGTCTCCCACTTAATCCAGGCTGCACAGCCTGGATACGTCAACCCCATGTAATTCGAGACTTGTTTCAACAGATCGTAGATGCTGGACAGGAACCACGAGATATGTCGCGGAAACTGTGCTCTTCCTTGTTCGACGTACTTCTGCTGCGCATTGAGCAGAACGCAATGCGGCCAGAAGAGGCAAAGTGTCGCGCCTTTGAAACCTATGCCAGGGCATCTTACGAACTGAGTACGGGTTTCCGTACCCTGCAATCAACTGCGGATTTGGCCCGAAAGCTCAAGATTACGCCGGCTTATCTTGCCAGACTCTTTCAGCGCTATTCAACCACGAGCCCTCACAAGGCGCTAATGGGCATCAAAATGGCAGAGGCAGCATCCCTGCTCGTTGGAACGGGGGCCAGCGTGACGAATGCTGCTGCCCACGTTGGCTTCGCCGATCCATACCACTTCTCCCGAGTGTTCAAGAGTTATTACGGCAGCGCACCGGCTCACTTTCGAGCGCATCCACGCAGCTCCAGCCACGAAAAGCCAGCGGCGCTGTCATCTCAGGGGTTAACAGAATACGCCGGGACTACTCGGCGGAAACAAAGGCTCCGCAACTTATAATTGTCAATCGATTTGTCCGCCCGAGTTCCAGTTTGCGGCTAACCTGAGCGCTCTTGCTGAAGAATCTCTCGCCTTCGTGGAAGTCACAATTATCCATTAAAACGTTAACTTTAGCTATTGCCCTTTGTTTTCCTGATCTCGATAATTGCTGGCAGGTTGAAGTACGCCCAGTCGCTACTGGTTAAGCGAAAATCTAACTACCTGATTACCGTCGTTTATGCCCACCATCGATGAAACTCTACTCAATGACTACAGCCTCCTGGGTAAGGACACCGTCCTTGCAATTCAGAAAGGTCTGGCCGAAGCCACATGGTATACGTCGCCCATCCAGAAGGACAAAATGCGCGAGCTGTTACAGCGCAGGGATGGTCCGGCCATCCGCCATACCCTCCTGTGGCTGGCATTGCTGGTAGGCTCGGGTGCTTGCGGTTACGCCCTCTGGGCGACGTGGTGGGCGATTCTTCCTTTCGCGGTCTACGGCATTCTCTACACCACATGTTCCGATTCGCGTTGGCACGAGGCCGGCCATGGTACCGCCTTTAAGACAGATTGGATGAACAATGCGTTGTACGAAATCGCTTCGTTCATGGTGCTTCGAGAATCCACCCCTTGGCGATGGAGCCACACTCGTCACCACAGCGACACGATCATCGTCGGTCGCGACCCGGAAATTGCAGCGCCACGTCCACCAAATCCCGTAGCAATGTTTCTCGCCTGCTTCAATCTCCAGGCTATGCCGGCCTACTTTCGGCATGTGCGCGGGCTTTTTAAACGCCGCCGCGGTGCTGACGGTGGTGGGCTAGGACTTGAAACATATTTCTGGCATGTCCTGCTGCACGCGGCCGGCCGACTCACGCCGGAGGAGAAAACTTACATCCCGGAATCGGAGTACAGCAAGATCTTTGTACGAGCACGCATTTATCTGTTGCTCTATGTGAGCGTCGTCGCATTGTCGATTTACACACGCAGCATCCTTCCACTCATGTTCATCGGTCTGCCCAGCATATATGGCGCGTGGCTTATGCCCGTATACGGCCTGACTCAACATGCTGGTCTTGCAGAAAACGTACTGGACCATCGTCTCAACTGCCGAACGGTGTATATGAACCCCATCAACCGTTACATCTACTGCAACATGAACTACCATGTGGAGCATCACATGTTTCCGCTGGTACCCTATCACAATCTGCCAATGCTTCATGAGGCGGTCAAGGCCGACATGCCGAAGCCTTACAGTGGCCTGATTGAGGCGTGGAGCGAAATTATCCCTACGATACGCCGGCAATTGAAGGACCCGGCGTACCACATTAAGCGGAAGCTGCCCACACCCACCTTACCCGCGGATGCGCCTCCCACTTCGCACATCTTCACCGCCAAAGGTGAAGCCATGCACGGATGGATAGAAGTTTGCGTCAATGCCTTTCTCAAAAAAGAGGATGTCATCCGCTTCGATCATGACAAGAAGACCTACGCCATTTATCGCACTGCGGACGACCGACTCTACGCGACCGACGGCATTTGCACCCACGGCAATGCCCACCTTGCCGACGGATTTGTCAAAGGCAAGCTCATCGAGTGCGCCAAGCACAATGGACGCTTCGACATTACCGATGGTTCCCCCAAGCGCCTGCCCGTATGTGTCGCCCTGAAAACCTACACCGTGCGCGAACACGATGGAAAGATATTTCTTGACCTGGCATCCGCCGGCGGTTGCGGCCTCAGCAATCCGACTGTCACTTACAAATTTCGCGTGGTGAGCAATGACAACGTCGCTACGTTCATAAAAGAACTCGTTCTCGAACCTGAACCTGGCTCACCGCTCCTCGATTATCAACCCGGCGATTACATCCAAATAGACATCCCCGCCTATGGCGAAATCCCGTTCCATCAAATCTCGGTGAGCGCACCCTTTGCCGAGGTATGGAGAACCCAACACGTTTTCGACTTCCGCGCCGAGAACGCGGTCCCAATCCGCCGGAATTATTCGCTGGCTACCAATCCAGCTGTGGACAAACACCTCCGCTTTAATGTCCGCATTGCCACACCGCCGCGCGGCCAGGACTGTCTCGGCGGCGCAGGCTCCGCTTATATGTGCAGTCTCAAGCCCGGCGATACCGTCACCGCGATCGGACCGTTCGGAGATTTTCACATCAAGCCGACTGACAGAGAAATGGTTTATCTCGGTGGTGGCGCTGGAATGGCACCACTCCGTGCGCATCTGTCGCATCTTTTCGAAACCATGAAGACCACGCGCCGCGTCAGTTTCTGGTACGGCGCCCGCTCACTTCAGGAAATCTTTTATCGGGATTATTTCGAGGATCTCGCGAAGAAGTTCCCGAACTTCAGTTTCCACATCGCGCTCTCTGAACCGCAACATGGGGACAACTGGGAATCGCATACCGGATTCATCCATGAAGTGTTACAGGCTAAACATCTCACGGACCATCCCAATCCTGTGGCCATTGAATACTACCTCTGCGGCCCGCCCGTGATGGTCAATGCAGCAAGAAAGATGCTAGAAAATCTCAATGTGCCGAAAAACAATATTGCCTTTGACGAATTCTGATCCTCAACTAATTGTGGCGGTAGCTCATGGAAAGTTGCGGCTCCGCATCCGGCAGTATCGAAACTCTCGTTTCTCATGCGCCAACATGTGCTGACATCAGCTCACTGGTGAAGGATGAGGAGCCATGAGGGAGGGATGACAACATTCGAAAAAGCGCGCAATTTTCTGATTACCAATAGAACAAACTATCAAACAGCGCTCGCCGGATTTCGCTGGCTGATGTACCCACATTCAATTGGGCTATAGATTGGTTCGATAGAGTCTTAGCCATTAGGAAGGAAACGAGAGATATCACTGCCCTGCGGATCGTATCGGCCAGTGGGGATACTCAATATGGAGCCACATTTTCAGATATGTCCCGTCCGTCGAATCAAGCAGCACACTTTCTGAGAGATCAAGGCTGCGTTCGTGGCGACCGGTTGCTCTTGTTGCTCGGTAATGTGGGTGCCCTGTGGGAGCTTATGCTCGGCGCAATGAAAATTGGCGCTATCGTCATCCCAGCAACAACACTACTCACAGCAGAAGAGTTGGAAGATCGTGCGCGCGAGGTAGGGTCAGGTTTGTTTTTACGTCACAAGATCAGATGGCAAAATGCTCTCGCATTCTTCCCGAAATCAAAAAGATTGAAGTAGGAGACACATTGGATTCAGCTACTGTGCGAATGCTGCTCGCCCAAGGAGCGCGAGTCCAAGATCATATCCGATGGGCAGGTGCCTTGAACCAAGCCAAACTGAAACACTCCATTGTATTTCTAGCGATGAAAGAAATCGTCCCGAACCCACCACGTTTTATGGACATCACGATTATCCATCAAAACATTAACTTTAGCCATTGCCTACCGCTCTGCCCCGTTTTGATAATTATTGCAAGTCGAAATATGTTTATTGCTGAGACTAGATTTGGAAATGCAGGATGTCCGCTCTCCGAAGAGAGCTCATGAAATCTTTGAAGTGTATCTCTGACCATTCGGATATCGATCGGATCAAGAGATGAGATGTAGGCAACCGTTAAGAAAGTGACCGGACCAGAGTTATGAGCGTGACACGGCGATGTTTTCTTCTTAACACTACGTATCTGGGCGCGGGGCTTGCCGTGACAGACGCGTTCTCACCGCTGCAGCTCTTGGCCGCGACCAGTCCGGTCCAGTTGGAGCCTTACCTGACCGGGATGAGAATGGCGGCGACGCCCGCCACGGCCTATTGTGCCTATAGATCAAAGGTGGTTACAAATCCTGAAACCGTCACATGGTTCCAGGTGGACCTTGGCAAGAGCCTTCCAATTCAAGCTATCCAATTGTTTCCGGCCTCGGAGCGCGGGTATCCGACAGGCGGAGTTTATGCGGGCGAAGGCTTTCCGCTTCGATTTCGGATCGAAGCCGCGGACGATCCGGGCTTCAGCGCTCCTGTCACTGTAGCGGACTTTACGCATTCGGATTTTCCAGATGTTAAGGACAACATCACGCAATACACGGCGCAGGATGGAGTCCACGGCCGTTATGTAAGACTGACCGCGACACATCTCCGCGTTGTCAAAATTCCTGCCCGGATCGACGCTGTTGGGGCAAACACTCCGTCTATCATCGCGGGAACCAAAGACAGCCCGGATTTCACCCTGACTGTCGCCAAGATGGCGGTACTTTCCGAGGGTCGCGATGTTGCCGTGGGTTGCAATGTGTCTGTCGATGAAGCGCACGGAAATACCGATCTTGCCGTTCAATTGACGCGTCCTGCCCGCGAGGATGGAGAAGGCATCCGCTACGACAATCCCGGTGCGGTCACCGATCCCTCAACATGGAAGCCCGTGTCATGTAAGGCGCAAGCGCCGATGACCGGTGTGACGCTGAACGGTGGTTTATTCCAGACCGCGATGCAGAACAACATCGAGTATCTGTTGAGCTATTACTCGACAGACGATCTCCTGCGCCAGTTTTACGAGCGGACCGGGAAGATAAAGGGCTTCAAGCCAACCGGCACGCAGGTTTTTTGGGAAGAGGGTCTTCCTGGTTCCAATGCAGGCCGCTTCCTGATGGGCGCGGGAAACACGTTACGCTGGATGGACGATCCTGAGTTGCGTCGTCGGTTGAATGTAGTGGTCGATGCAATTGAAGAGTGCCGTCAATCCAACGGGTACATCATGGCCTATCCAGAAGATAAAATCTTCCAACGCGAGAATGCGGGCTATGTGCGCGTGTGGATTACGATAGGGCTGCTTTCAGCCGCGTCCAGTGGAAATGCCAAGGCTTTGCCACTGCTTCGTGGTTATTATGACTGGTTCGACCGGCAGACATTCTTTCCGCATTTGCTTCGCGGGATAGGCTTCGGCAGTATGTGCGCGACGGGCAATACCAGCATCTGCTTGAGCGCGGTGGGCAAGCCGGTCGACGCCCAGATAGTGCAGCGCTACTTTCAGGAAGACGCCTGGTTGAAAGGTCTGGCAAAGCGTGAGAAACAGCAGGTCTGGCAATATCCGTACAATCGTCCCCACTGTTATCTGCTGATAAGTCTTGAGGCATACATCGAGATGTATCTCATCACGGGCGATCCGTTCTATTATGATGCCGTTCTGGGCGCCTGGGAACTCTATCGCGCCCATTGGCAGCAGGCGGGCGGCAGCATCTCGATTATCGAGTTCGAGGAAGATCCTCCGGATAGCAACTATCTCCGGCAGAAACTTGGAGAACTCTGCGGGAGCAGCTTCTGGGTTTTCATGAGCCAACGTTTTCAATTGCTGCATCCGGACGAAGAGCGCTATGCAACTGAAATTGAAAAGTCCATCTACAACGTTGGAATGGCCAACCAGGATGGAAAGATGGGCTTCCGCTATCACACCATTCTTGAGGGCGTGAAGGAGAAGGCGACGCATCATAATTCCTGTTGCGAGGGGCAGGGAACCCGGCTGATCGGTTCGCTTCCGGAACATATCTATTCGATCGCGCCGGACGGGGTGTATGTAAATCTCTACGAGCCATCGACAATTCGCTGGCAGCAGGATGGGCAGCCGATGGAGCTAACGATGGAAACGCGCTTCCCCTTTGATGCAGCGGTTCGTGGCACGGTGAAGACGGCAAAACCTACGAACGCTAACGTGCGAATACGAGTGCCTTCCTGGGCAGCAGGAGAGATGGAAGTTTCCGTCAACGGCAAGCCTGCGGGCGCGGGCCGGCCGGGGACATATCTGCCGATCGAGCGTCAATGGTCTAACGGCGATACGATTGAGTTCACACTTCCGGCGACTATCCAGGTCAAGCGCTACAACGGAGCCGATCAGATTGCGGGTAAGACAAGATACTCCGTCGAGTACGGCCCAATTCTTCTCGCTGCCGTGGGCTCCTCGAAAGTCCATCTCTCTGTCGATCCCGGACACGATGCGGACCATTTAGCCGACCACCTGGAGCCGATTGCGGGCTTGCCATTACACTTTACGGTTCGCGATAATCCGGACCAGAAATTTATGCCCTACTGGCAAGTGTCGGATGAGGAATTCACCTGCTATCCAACCATACATTCGTACGAGCAATGCCTGCCGCTAGAGACATGTCAGACGTAATTCAACAGGTGTGCAGGACACACACGCATACCTCGGCCTCCGGATGGCTTGACTAGCAATCTCAACTGGTGTCTTTATCTATCGATTTGAACGGCACTATTTTTAGATAGAACGCATAAGAGTTGATTGTCTCAGGTGTGAACTCAATACAACTTTGGGTCAAAGAGGGCACCATGAAGTTATTAGCCGCAACATTTCTCCTTATCGTGACTTGCCTGCCGATGG
>JBEPVW010000122.1:0-9167 GCA_041690775.1 Acidobacteriota bacterium
AGCGCCGCCTGCAGTCCGGCATGGAACAGCACTGTGCCCCGCATGTGCTGACGCCAGTATCGCGCGGTCGCAATCTCGTCCGCCCGCGCCGCTTCTCCCGTCAGGTTGGAAATGATCCGGATCCGCGGCGCATGATATTTCACCTTCCTCGCACACTCTTCAAACTCTTCCAGAATCGGCTCCAGCAGCGGTGAATGGAATGCATGCGTCACCTGCAACGCCCGAGTGCGAATTCCTTCCGCCTCCAGCTTCGCAGCAACTCGCGCCACCGTCTCCGCCGCTCCCGATAGCACCACGCTCTCCGGCCCATTGACTACCGCAATCGCAACTTCTTTTTCCAGGCCTGCAATCTCCGCCCGCACCCGCTCCACCGTCGCGCTGATTGACCGCATCGCTCCCGGCTTCGTCAGCGTGTCCATCAGTCGCGCCCGTGTGCATACCAGCCGCAGCCCATCTTCCAGACTGAACACTCCCGCCACCACCGCCGCCACATACTCGCCCAGGCTGTGGCCCAGCAGCACGCTCGGCTCGATTCCCCAGCTCCGCCACAACTCCGCCAGTGCATACTCATACGCAAACAACGCCGGCTGCGCGTACCGCGCTTCCTCCATCCGGCTGTGGGCACCCATCTTTCCGCCGGTTCCGGCTTCGCCTTTCGCCGGATACAGCACCTCAATCAACGATTCCCCGGTCTCCTGCTTCCACGCCGCCGCACACCGCGCCATCGCTTCTCGGAATACCGGCGAGCTCTCATACAGCTCTCGCCCCATCTCCTCATACTGGCTCCCCTGCCCCGTGAACAGAAATCCTGCACGAGCCTCTTCGCCTCCTTCCGCAGTTCCGGCAAATCTCCGCGAGGATGAATTTGCTTCTGCCGCATGCTCCAATTCAGTCGCCATCTGCTCGGCGGTTTCACCCACCACAGCTACGCGATAAGCGAAATGGGCGCGTCCGGAATTGGCTGTAAAACACAGATCAGCCAAGCCGTCCGCAGGACAAGCGTGCAGTGCCGTTACATACTTTGCGCATAAACTTCCCAGCGCCGCCTCCGTTCTGGCGGAGATCGTAAGGATGTTTTCGCGCCGGTCATGGGAGTTCTGCGCAGCTTTCGGTTCAGGAGCTTCTTCCAATACAACGTGGGCATTCGTGCCACTAAAGCCGAAAGAACTAACTCCGGCATATCGATGCCCGTTCTGAGGCTTCCATTCAGAAGCCTCTGTGGGAACCACAACGGCAAGGCGGTCCCAGTCGATGTGGGAATTTTTCCGTTTCAAATGCAGGCTCGGCGGAATTTCATGATGCTCCAGCGCCAGCACGGTCTTCATGAGCCCCGCAATGCCGCTCGCGGCTTCCGCGTGCCCGATGTTCGTTTTCACCGATCCCATGGCAAGAGGATTCTCCGAAGACCGGCCAACTCCCATAAATGACGCGAGAGTTTCCACTTCGATCGGATCGCCGAGCGCGGTCCCCGTACCGTGCGTTTCCACATATCCGATGTCGCAGGCATCCACGCCCGCCGCTTCGAGCGCTTTCCCTATGACAGCCGCCTGCGCCGGACCATTCGGGGCCGTCAAACCTCCGCTGCGTCCATCGTGGTTGACCGCCGATCCGCGAATGACAGCCATAATGCGATCCCCATCGGAGATTGCATCGGACAATCTTTTCAGCACGATGATGCAGCAGCCTTCGCTGCGCACATAGCCGTCTGCCGCGTCGTCGAAGGTTTTGCAGCGTCCATCACGCGCCATCATGTGCGCCTTCGAGAGTGCGATATTCGATTCCGGCGAAAGAATCAGGTTCACACCGCCTGCCAGAGCCACGCTACATTCCCCCACTCCCAAACTGGCGCAGGCCAGATGTACTGCCACCAGCGATGAGGAACAGGAAGTGTCGATAGCCAGCGACGGCCCATGCAGTCCAAGCGCATACGACAAGCGTCCGGCGACCATGGCTGACGAATTGCCGGAACCGGTATAAGCATCGATGCGGTCGATGTCTGCCAGCGCGGAACGGCCGTAATCATTGTTCGCGATGCCGAGGAAAACTCCGGTGGAACTGCCCTGGAGCGTGGCGGGCGAGTGTCCCGAATTCTCCAGCGCCTCCCATCCAACCTCCAGCGACAGGCGATGTTGTGGATCCATCGCAACCGCTTCGCGCGGAGAAATTCCAAAAAACGCCGCATCGAAATGATCGACTCCATCCAGAAACCCGCCGTGCTGCGTATACATCGATCCGGGAGCATCCGCGTCGGCATTGAAATATGCGCGCCAGTCCCATCGCTCGCGCGGAATCTCCGCAATTGCATCTTTCCCCTGCGCCAGCAGGTCCCAGTACGATGACTCGTCCACCACGCCGCCGGGAAAGCGCAGTCCCACGCCGATAATTGCAATCGGTTCGCGCTTGGCCGATGAGGTTGGTCGACCCTGGGCGGATTCCAGCTCTTTCACCCGGGCACGAAGGATTCGTATTTCCTGTAGCGCCCGCTTTACCGGTGACAACTCCGCTGTCGCGTTTGGAAGATCAGGCATTGGCTTTTTCCCCTTCCGCGCGTTCAAGCTCCTGGATCAGGAGCAGCTCCGCCTCTTCGTCACTCAATGAATTCAACGCCGCTACTGACTGAACTTCCGTGCCACGGACAACTGCGCCATCATCGGCTGGCAAGGATTTGGCAAGGAGTCCGAGCAGATGCTGTGTTACCTGGTCCACAGACGGATAATCGAACAACAGTCCAGCCCCCAGCGTCAGGCCGAGCGACTGCGCGAGTTCGTTCCTCATCTCGAGAGCCATCAACGAATCCAGCCCCACATCCTGCAACGGAATATTGTCCTGAAGCATAGCGGCTTCTTCGAAGCCCAGCGCCCGACGTGCACACACCTTGACGTGCGCAGACAGAATCGATTTTCGATCCGACGCCAGAGCGGAACGAAGGCTTCCGACGATGTCCATTTCCGCATCGTCATTTCTGGAGCGAACCTCCGAACGATGACTGCGTTCCTCCTGATCGCGAAGTTCCATGAACATCGCCGCATCCCGCCGTGAAGGCCGCTCGCTGGAGAAACGCTCCCAGTCCATATCCATAATGGCAACCTGGGGGAGGCCCGATTCAATGGCTGCCTTCAAAGCCTTCAACGCATCCATCGGTTCGATTGGCTTTGATCCTTGGCGTATCCATCGCGCGGACTGCTCCGGCGTAAGCCGCGCCGCCATTCCGCCCGATGCCCACGCTCCCCAATTCACGCTGAGTGTTGCCAGCCCGCAGCACGCGCGGTGATGGGCCAGCGCGTCGAGAAACGCGTTACCGGCAGCATAACTTCCCTGCCCCGGAGAGCCAAGAATCGATGCAGCCGAAGAAAAGAAGACCATCAAACGGATGGGGTCGTTTTGAGTCAGCCGGTGGAGATTCCATGCCCCTTGGATTTTTGATTCTGTAGCTTCACAATAAGAGCTCCACGATTCTTTTCCCAGCACGGAATCCCGAACAACTCCAGCCGCATGAAATACAGCTCGCAGTGCTGGCCGGGTGGCGCGGATCCGCTCCAGCAGTTTCCGCACTTCCTCAGCGGACGCAACATCCAAGGGTTCGATCGCGACGTCTACGCCTTGTGCACGAAGCTCAGCAACAATAGAATGTTCCTCGCCCTCTCGCGCACTTCTGCCGGCAAGAACGATGTTCCGCGCTCCCTGCGTGGCCAACCATCGTGCGGTTTCGATGCCCAGCGCACCGAGCCCGCCTGTGACCAGCACGGTGCCTTCTGACACAACATCGCATATATTGACCGGAGCTTCGCTTTCGCTGACTCCAAGCACAATTTTGCCAATGTGCCGCGCCTGTGCCATCGTGCGGAAGGCTTCAGTGGAGTCTGCAAAGGAATAAAGTGCGGTAGGCAACGGATGCAATTCCCCGGCCGCGAAGCGATCCATCAATTCGCGCAGCATTTCGGCAATCAGCCCGGGACTATCCACCGCCACATCGCCCAGGTCGAAGGGAAAATACCGAATGTTCTTCCCCTGGCCCGCCACTTCTTCCGCGCTCCAGATGCCGCGCTTCCCGACCTCCAGAAAACTGCCTCCCTTGGCAGTAACATCGAAGCTTGCACGAATAAAATCTCCCGCGAGCGAATTTAAGACAACATCGACACCTGCTCCGTCCGTCGCTGCCAACACTTCATCGCGAAACGCGAGCGAGCGGGAGTCGAAGATATGCTCCACCCCCAGCTGCCTCAAAAATGCTCGTTTCTCCTCGCTACCTGCGGTTGCGAACACTTTGGCGCCAGCCTGGATCGCCAACTGCACCGCGGCCAGACCCAGGCCTCCACCCGCAGCATGAATCAGAATGCTTTGGCCCGCCGACAGTTTTGCCAACCGATCAAGACCATAATGGGCGGTCAGGAATGCAACCGGAATTCCAGCCGCATCCGCAAATGTCATCGCAGCAGGTTTGCGGGTCGCGAAATCCGTGGGCACATTAACGAAGGTCTGCAAGCTGCCGGGAGCAAAGGCGAGCACATCATCCCCGACCTTCCACTGCTGGACTTCCGCGCCGACTTTCACAATCGTTCCAGCGCACTCCGCGCCGGGCGTGGAGGAGCGAGCTGGAAACATGCCGAGCGCCGTGAGTACATCCCGGAAATTCAATCCTGACGCGCGAACCCTGATCTGTACCTGATGGGCCTCCGGATCTTTACGTACGGCGAGTTCAATCCGCAAATCTTCAAGACGACCCGATGCACTCAGCTGAAGCCTCCGCGCAGCGCCGGCCGTTTTCGTGGGAGGAACCAGGCGCGCCACATACCGGCTCCTAGATCGAAACGCCACCAGCGGTTCTGCACTATCGGCGAAAAGCTCTCGCGCCAGCATCGCTTCCGCGTCCGCTAAACCGCCGCCAAAGTTGGCATCTACAGGACCGACATCGATGATCACCGGAGCTGTCTCCGGGTATTCGAGCGATAAGGTCCGGACCATTCCCGACAGCGGAGCTTGCTCCACCGATACATCTTCAGACGGCAGCACAGCAGCGCAGCGGCTAGACACCACCCATAACTTGGGCACACCCACTTTGCAACCTGCTATGAACTTCACGAACTCCAGAAGAAAATCGACAGCTTGTCTTTCCGGATGCTTCCACTCGCCTTCTTGCCCGGATTTTTCTGTTCTGCGCGCATCGTAGACCACGCCCGTCCATGAAGCATTCGCAATGGCGGAACTGCGGAACTCTTCATCTTGCATGACCTCGCATACCGCGCCTTGCTGTACAAGCGAATTCAGCAGAGCACTGCAATTCCCTTCCCGATGCTCAACCAACAGCCAGCGTTCACCGCTATGAGTTCCAGATGGGGCAGATGGCAGCGGACTCGCACGCCAGGCAAGTTCATAGGTAAAGCGCGAATCGCCCTGACCCGGCTGATTGGCCAGCGCTTCCAGCGATTGCGCATCGGTACGCTTTGCGGTGAATCCGGTCAAACGCGCCACAACCTCGCCAGCCGTATCCGTAATCACCAGATCTGCAGAAAGTGTTTCTGCGCTCGAAGCGACCATCTTCGTGTATACCCATACCTCCGCGAGGCCGGTCTTCCGCAGTTCAAAACTGTCGACGCTGATAGGCAGGAAGAGATCGTCGTTCCCTGATCCTCGGGCGGCCACGACGGTTTGAAGACAGCCATCGAGAAGCGTGGGATGGAGTCCATAATGCTGCGCTTCCCCATTCAGCTTTTCCGTCAAACGCAGGTGAACCAGCGCTTCCCCGGGTCCGGAAAATGGCCCGGAAAATGCGGACTCGATCGTGCGAAACGATGCCCCGTAGCGAAGGCCGGTCCGCTCCAGGCTCCGATAAATATCGTCCGGAGAAATCTTCCGGCCAATGCGCGCGCGGAGGCTCGCTAGATCGATCCGGTCAGTTTCTGCTTCCGCTAGACCGAAAGAACCTCTTGCATTCATCCTCCAGCCGCCTCCGCTCTCGCTCGCGAAATTGATCGAGTCGTCTGCGACGTGCACCTGAAGCCTGCAAGGGGCAGCGGAGACAAAGCAAGGTTCGCGCATGGAAAAATTACGAATCGTGTTGCGTCCGGTTGTATCGGTTTCCCGGATGGCTGCCGCAGCAATCTCCAGAAACGCAGCAAACGGCACAAGGGCTCGAGCGTTCAGACTGTGCTCGGCAAAATACGGGTACGTCCCGGTGTTGAGATCGGACTCAAACAACGCGCCTTTCACAAACGGAGAATCCACCAGCTTTCCCAGCAGCGGGTGGACAAAATCTCTCACGGAAACAGGTGCCGGCAACTCTACTTTGGGACTGGTCGGTTCCGCTAGCCAGAAGCGCTGCCGCTTCCATGCGTAGGCCGTCAACGGTATCGAGCGGCCACCTTCCGCCGAATTCCGTGCGGACACTAACGGCGCTTCCTCAACGATGATGTGGCCATTCGTCCCCCCTAAACCGAAGGAACTGATCCCAGCCACCCGCGGCCGATCGCTGCGGTTCCATGGCTCGTTTTCGACCGGGATTTTCATCCGCGATCCTGCCAGTGAAATTTCAGGATTCAGCTTGCGGAAGTGGAGATTTCTGGGTATCTCACCATGCTCCAGGCACAGCACCGTTTTGATGAGACCAGCGATCCCCGCCGCCGCCTCTAAATGTCCCAGATTTGTCTTCACCGCCCCGAGAATGCACGGCGGCGCTTCCGGCGCAGCGTGGCCATAGACGGAGCCGATCGCCTCAATCTCGATCGGATCGCCCAGCGACGTGCCGGTCCCGTGCGTTTCGATGTAACTAATGTCTCGCGGCTCCAGCATTGCGTTCTTGAGTGCTGCGCGGAGCACGGCCTCCTGTGCCGGGCCATTCGGTGCTGTCAGCACAGTCGTTCTGCCATCGTGATTCACCGCAGTTCCACGGATGACCGCACGAACCCGGTCGCCGTCCTGCAGCGCATCGGACAGGCGTTTCAGAATAAGCGCGCCTCCGCCTTCGCCCGCCGCAAATCCGTCGGCGCTGGCATCGAACGTCTTGCATTTGCCATCGCCCGCCAGCATTCCCCACTTGGAAAACACCAGCACTTCATCGGAAAGGAGTTTGAGACTGCTCGCCCCCACAATGGCCAGCCCACATTCACGTGCGCGGAGACTCTGGCAGGCCAGATGTGTCGCGACCAGGGAGGAAGAGCAAGCGCTATCAACGGCGAGGCTTGGCCCTTTAATATTCAGCAGGAAAGAAAGCCGCCCCGCCGCAACACTGTGGGCGCTTCCCACGCCGGCATGTGCCGTCAAAGTGGATGTATCACGAAACTGGAGCCGAGCATAATCGTTGTTATAGATTGCCGCGAACACTCCGGCATCCGTGCCGGTAAGGCTTGCCGGTTCGATTCCCGCATCCCACAGCGCTTCCCAGGTTATCTCCAGCAGCAAACGCTGCTGCGGATCCATCTGCTGCGCCTCGCGCGGTGAAATGCCAAAGTAGGCCGCATCGAATCCATCGACCTCCGAAAGATATCCCCCTCGCCGCATTTGCGCCTGCAGCACAGGCGAATCCTTCCATCGCCCGGCGGGAATCTCACCGACACAATTCCGTCCCTCTTTCAGAGCTGTCCAGAACTCCTCGGGAGTTGCAGCACCGCCAGGAAATCTGCACCCCATGCCGATGATTGCAATCGGGTCGGAAGCGATCAGATCGAGGTTTTCCTTATCGGCCCGCAGCCGCCTCACGGCAAGCGCCAGCCTGGCGGGGGAGATACGCGGATTGTCTGCCGTGGACATCAGGAATTCCTCTGCTGGTTGCCCATCAGGGCCTGCAATGCATCTTCTTCCGACACATCGTCGGATAACTCGCCCATCAACCCATTCTTGCCATTCAGCGTGTGCAGGCTTGCAGTCTTCTCAATGTCGACCGCTGGTTCATCGGCGGATTCCAGTTGCATCCTCCGCAACAGGTGAGTCGCCAGCAGCTTGATCGTCGGATAGTTGAAGACCACCGTGGCCGGGACCGCAATCAGCAGGGAGTTGCTTAACCGCCGTACAAATTCGAGACCCATCAGGGAATCCAGGCCCATGCTTCCAAGCGGGCGTTCCCGGTCGATCTTCCGCGTGGCCAGCTTGAGCACGCGCCCCAGCACTTCCTGCAAATACGTTTCCATTATTTCGTGGCGCTGGTTCGCCGAATCTGCCGCAACCAATTGATCGAGTATCTCCGAGCGGTTCGGTTGACCGGCTGCTGCTTTCGTTTGCGAAATAAGATTGGAGAAAGCCAACGGCGCGTTATTGGGACCATAAAATTCCGCAAACTTGTCCGCATCGAATGGGGCCGCGACTACTTGCACGGGGTTCGTTTCTAGTGCGCGATGGAGAGCGGCGAGGGCTTCCCGGGCGGAAAAATTTCTGATCCCTTGCTCCCCATAACCTTCCAGGCTTCGATCCGTTCCGGCGGCCTTCGCCAGTCCAATTCGGTCCCAGCCACCCCAGTTGATAGAGATTGCGGGTTTGTCCAATGCGCGACGATATTGCGCGAATGAATCCAGAAAAGCATTGGCCGCTGCATAGCTGCCCATTCCCGGCTGCGGATGAACAGCGGCAATCGAGGAGAACAGGACAAAAAAGTCCAGCTCTTCAGAAAGTGTCGCCATGTGCAGGTTCCATGTGCCCGCCATCTTCGGCGCCATCACCGGAGAGAATCTTTTCGGCGAGAGGTCCGCAATCAGCGCATCGTCAACCACGGCTGCGGCATGCATGATTCCTTTGAGAGGAGACCCGCTTGCATGAATTGTTTTAAGGACCTCCGCGATATCGGTCTCCCGCGTGATATCTGCCTTCGTGGTGGTAACGGTCGTTCCCCACGCTGCGCCACGCTTTTCGATTCTGCCAATCGCTTCCAGCGATTCTTTCGATGGCGCCCGTCGCGAAAGCAGTACGAGATGGCCTGCTCCGTTTTCCGCCATCCACTCGGCAACCGTGAGCGCCACACCGCCTAGACCGCCAGTGATGACGTAGGTTGCATTCGCGGAAAATAATGGCCGATCCGTTGCGGGCAACACACGGACGTTCCGGTCCATGCGGATGGAGATCTTTCCAATGTGGCGCGCCTGCGCCATGAAGCGGAATGGCGCGCTCGGGTCGGCGGAGGAAAAGGACTGCACAGGCAGCGGCCGCCATTCGCCGGATTCAATGTGGCGCATCACCTCACGCAA
>JBEPVW010000123.1:0-9013 GCA_041690775.1 Acidobacteriota bacterium
CTTCAACGTCGCCACCATCGAAAATTGCGACCGGCCGCTGGTCAACTTTGCCTGCGTCAAATGGAAGCTTGTCGGCGTTGCTTCGAATTGCGCGTCCAGGTCATGCGGGACGGGATTAAAGCCGCCGGCCAGCAAGTGCCCATTGCGATAACTCAACGCTCCCGAATATTTCTGGAGGAGGCTGTCGAACGATGCGCGGAAATCCAGGTCGTGCAGGTCAGCTTCGACGACGCTTTTTTTATTGTTGTAATAGACTTCGCCGCCCGAGAGCACCGCGTGTCGGACGCCGAGATCGAAGACATTTGTGTTGCTCCCGCCGCCGCCTTTCGGCATGGGAATGTTCGACCTGCCGTCCGCGCTTGTAAATATCCGCGCCACTGGATGATCGACGCGAACATTGTCCAGATACCATTTTCTGTGCCAGATGGAGACAACCCGTACGCCCACTTCAACATGCTGCGCCAATAGCAGCGGCGGATTGGGGTACGGCTCCGCCCCGTGCACTGTCACGCCATACAAGTCGAGGGTCAGGGTGGAAAGATGAATGGAAAAATTCTGCAACTGTACCTTCGCACCAAGTGTTTCGCTGGCCTTGCTTTCGGCAGTCGTCAACAGATAGTGATGAAATTTCGTGCTGTGCAGCAGCAGCGCAATGCCACTGATGACCAGCAACACCAGAACCGTGACGCTGCCCGCGATCCAGGCGGCAATCCTCGCCCAGCGGCCGCGGCTCTTCTCCGTTTCCGGCCTTCTGGAACGTTCAGGATCTGGTGTTGGCGCGGTGGTGCTCAATGCAGTTCCCCCTTAAAATGCCTGGCCGATACTGATGAAGTATTGCGTGGCGTTGATTCCTGGAACCGGGTTCAGATTGCGGCCAATATCGATGCGAACCGGACCGACAGGCGTTGCATAGCGCAGCCCTGCGCCTACGTTATTCGAATAGAGCGACGTAAAGTCGCGGAATCCGACGCTGGGAAAAACGTTGCCGCCATCGTAAAACAAAGCCATACCCAGGTTCTTTTTCAGTGGTAGCGGAATGCGAAATTCAGAATTGATCAGCAGCAATTCATGTCCGCCGGTTGGCACCTGAATGTCCGGACAATTCATAGTCGTCCCTACTGGACATACCGTGACTTTGCGCTGTGGTCCTGCTCCATCCAGTGGAAAGCCGCGCAGCGTACTGCCGCCGCCGGTAAAGAATTCCTGACTGAGCGGCACGCGGCTACCGGCAAACGGCGGCGCCAGGCCGATACGGATGCTGTTCGCCCAGATGATGTCATGCGGAATTCTCTTGTAGTACGCAACCTGGCCTGTCAGCTTGGCGAAGTCGACGCTCGATCCCAATTCTGTTGTGTTGAGGTCCAACTCAACGCTCTGGAGGATGCCCTTATGAGCATCCAGGATGTTGTCCCGCGTGTCACGCGTAAAGCTGGCGGAAACAGTCGAAAGACGAACGTTCTGGTCAGCAGGTAAAACCAGCGCGGGAATTGCAATCGAGGTCAAATCGGTTTGACTGAAGCTATAGCGCAAGAACAGAATGCGCGTTTTCGCTTTGTCCAGCGGCCGCTGGATCTGATAGCTGGCAAGTTCCTGTTGCGAGGTGAAGATTGGATTTTCGCCGTCGTGCTCTACAGTCAGCGCCAGGGTTGAAGCCCATTTCGACCAGCGAAAATTCGGGTCGATATAGTACGCTCCCCCGCGCTGATCCAGCCGTCCCGCAAATCCTGTCAGGGAGAGAGTCTCGCCTTTTCCGCGCACGTTGTTGCGCGTGTATTGGAACGTTCCTCGGGGTCCGTAAAAGGTTTTTTGACTGGTCGTAAAATTGCCCGGCAGCCCGATTGGAGGCAAATTCGGAAGAGCTACAGTTCCGCTCGGCACGCTTCCGCCACGGTTGATGATCTCAAAGCCAAAGCCGTAGGTGATCTGGTTCTTTTTGGCCTCATGGACCTTCACCAGAACATCTTCGTTTGTTTGTGTTGTGATCCGACGCTTGGGATCGACCTCCGCCCAGTCGAACACGCCGGTGTGCTCATACAGCTTGCTTTCGGAGGTGAGAAGCCGCGTTTCCGTCAGCGCATGCCCTGGCTGAATGGTATTTACATCCTGGTTGATCAGTCGCTGCTGCGTGTGATTGCGCCCCAGGGTAATCACCTGCCCGGTAATGACGCGGGGCCCTTCATAGATGTGGTAGACAACATCCACATGATGTGGATCCTGCTTTGAAACTGATTTTGCCGTCTCGCGAAAGTTCGCGGTCAGATATCCCAACTCCAGATAATGCGCCAGGATGTTCTTGCGGTCTGTCTGTACCAGTATTTGCGAATACGGCTGCCCGGCTGTGACCTTTAGTCCGCCGGGAGCAAACTGCGCTTCCGGCAAGGTGTCCGCGCCCTCAATTTTCAACGTCTGCACGATATCTCTGGGTCCTTCGTCAATGTGAAAGACGACGGACACATCGCTGCCTTTGTTGGCCACTGCCGGGGCGACTTTGACGGTACTGAAGCCATCCGATTGGTACACCGCGGTCAGGTTCTTTGTGCTGGTGCGGAGCAGGGCCTCGCTGTATTTCCCGCGGGAAAATAAATGTTCCTTCTGCACCGTCACATGCGCCATCAACGCATCGCTGGATTCGTGCCGGTTCCCGGTGATCCTCACCGCCTCAACCTTGTGTTTTTTTCCTTTTGCGATCTGGTAGAGGATGGTGTCGCCTGAGGCCTGCTTCTGAAATTTCGAGTCCACCTTTACGTCGAAATAACCCTTGCTCTGGAAATACGATGCAAGCGCCTGGTTTCCTTCCTGGACCAACTCGCGATCCACCCCAACGCCCTGATACACCGGCAGCAGGGACTTGCGCGTCCAACTCCATAGGTGCGCGCCCTCGATTTTCACGTGGATAATAGGGCCAGTATGCACGTCGAAATGGATGTCCGCGCGATTTGTGGCCGCAATGTACTCTGCCCCAGTCAGCTGGACCTGGGCGGCAAGCCAGCCTTGTTTTTCCAGCGCACGTTGAAGGTAATTCGCGGCATTCGTAATCGTTTTCAGGCGGTAGTTTTTTCCTGGGCGAATCGCCGACCCGCGAAGACGGGCCCAAAAGCCTCGGATCTCCTCCGTCAACTCTGCGGTCTCGGCCGGTGTTGTCCCGGTAATATCGACCTTGCCAAACTTGCTGCGACGGTTCAGCGTTACGTGGTACAGCACATTCGCCAGTTTCCGCTGCGTGTCGACCTGGGTTTCAGGCCGGACCTGCGCCTGGAAATATCCCTCTCGCTGAAAAAATGTAAGAAGGTTCTGTTGCGATTCCTGAATATCGCTGGCGTTGTACGCCGACTCCGGCGGGTAACTCGTCACCTGCACCAGCCGCGAATAGGCGAACCGCTCTGCGCCGGGAAACTGGTAGATGCCAAAGTAGACAGCAGGCTGCAGCACCAGCAGCACGCGAACTCCTTCCGCTTCCGGCGCAACCTGCAGCTGGACCTCCTTGAACTTCCCTGTTTTCTTGAGGGCCGCGACTGTCTGGTCGACTTTCTGTTTTGAGAACGGCTGCCCGGTCTGTTGCACAAACAAAGGCAGAAACTGACTGGTACTCAGATCAGGACGCCCGGCGACTTCAATGGAGGTCACCTTCTGGCCTTCATAGGACGCGAGAATCTGCTCCGTCTGCGGCGATGTCTTCGGAGCTTGACTATTGGATTGCGCGAACACCGGCGCCTGAGCCGCATAGCACAAGATCACCATCAACAAGGCCATTGCCGGAGTTTGGCGCAACTTGAAAAATGCTGCCCGCCCGCTGACGCCCAAATGCGCAGACACAGACAATCCAGGCCGACAGGTAAAACCGTTGTTTTCCATACCGCAGCTATTGGATGCCCCGATGGTGACTTGCGGTTTACCCCTTGAGCCTGGAGCTTCTATCCTGTGACCGCGATCTGTCGACAATCCCCCCTATCCGCGGAACTTGGACAGGGCATGATCGACTACCGCCCGATCTTCGAACAGGCGGCGAAGACCGGAAATATCCGCCACGCCTTTGTCGAACAGGAGGAGTTCGACATGGCTCCCATGCAGGTGCTGAAAATCGACGCGGATTAAAGAGCCGGCACCTTGACCCATCCCCGCTTGCGATGGCTATCCAGCTCGGCGCTCAATAGCTGCATGTGCCGCAGGCCGTCAGTCATCTGCGGATACTCGATCGGCCCATCTGGTTCCCGAATCGATGCATAGAACCGGCGAAACACCTGCTTGAAAGTATCGTCATAACCTTCGCTGTGGCCGCCGGGCAGGTCCGCGTAGCTCGCCGCGTGCTTCTGCAGCGATGCCGGATCTTTCAGCATCACCTGGTTCGCGCCATCGCGGCGGCCGATCCATAGCTCGTCCGGCCGTTCCTGGTTCCAACTGACGGAGGCATCGGTTCCATAGATCTCCAGGCTGAGACGGTTCTTTCGCCCGCCAGAAACCTGGCTTGCGGTCATGCTGCCGCGCGCAGGTTCGCCCATGTGAAAAATGACGGAGCCGAAATCTTCCGTCTCCACCGGAACTTCCTCTACATCCTGCGAACGCAGGGTTTTGCCAGCGAAGGTCTCGACATTCTGCTTTGGCCGCTTGCGTGTCGGGAAAAATGTCTGCAGGTCGGCACATAAAGTATCGACGCGCAGGCCGGTCACATGCTCCGCCATGTCGAACCAGTGCGTGCCGACATCGGCCATGGTGCGCAGAGCGCCGCCCGCAGCGGCATCGATGCGCCAGTTCCAGTCCGTATCGTAGAGCAGCCAATCCTGCGAATATGTTCCCTGCACCACCAGCACGCGGCCAAGATCGCCGTCCTCGCGCATGCGGCGCATCTGCTGGACCATCGGATAGTAACGCAGATTGTGGCAGACGCAATTGCGCAGCTTGCGCTCGCGCGCCAGGTCCACCAGTTCCGCGGCCTCGTCGACCGTCGTCGAAAGCGGCTTCTCGCAGAGCACATGTTTCCCGGCCAGCAAAGCGTCCTTCGCCATCTGGAAATGCATCGCGTTCGGCGTGCAGATATGCACAGCGTCGATGCTGTCGTCACGCAGCACCTTGCGATAGTCCGACTCCGCTTGCTCCACGCCGAAGCCCGCGCCCAGTCGCTGCGCCGATTCCAGTTGCCGCCCCACAATGGCGACAACCTCAACGCCTTCCACACGCCGAAGCGCCTCCAGATGCACGCGCCCCATAAATCCAGTTCCAAAAATTGCCGTTCGAATACGCTTCATAGCTCCTCTGCAAATTACCGTCTAAATCCACCAGGCTTTGGTCGGCTGCTCCTCGATCACTATATCGCGGAGGAACCTCGCAGCCTTGGTCAGGCCCTCTTCGGGCGACATCAGGCTATCCTCGTGCTCGATCGACAGCACGCCATCGTAGCCAAACATCCTCAGGGTAGAAACAAATTCCTTCCACCACTCGGCTCCGTGGCCGTAGCCGCAGGTGCGGAAAATCCAGCCGCGACCGCGCTCGTCTGTATATAGCTTGGTGTCGAGCACGCCCGTGCGCGGCAAGTTCGCCGGGTACATTTGCGTGTCTTTCGCGTGAACGTGGAAGATCGCGTCTCCGAGAACTCGGATCGCAGCAATTGGATCGATGCCCTGCCAGAACATGTGGCTGGGATCGTAGTTGCATCCCACCGCGGGGCCGGTAATCTCGCGCAGCCGCAGCATTGTCTCCGGGCTGTAAACCACGAAACCCGGATGCATCTCGATCGCGATATTCACGCCATGGTCCGCAGCGAAGGCCGCGTGTTCCGTCCAGTAAGGCGCCACAACTTCATCCCACTGCCAGTTCAGAACATCCAGATACTCCGGAGGCCACGGGCATGTCACCCAGTTGGGATTTCTAGCGGCTCGCGAATCTCCTGGGCAACCGGAAAAGTCGACCACCACCTGCACGCCTAATTTTTCGGCAAGAAGAATTGTCTGGCGGCTAGTCTCCCGGGCCCGCTGTGCGCGGTCCTTATCCGGATGCAATGCGTTCCCATGGCAGCTGAGCGCGCTGATGCTCACGCCTCGATCAGCCAGCGTGCGGCGGAATTCCGCCAGTTTCCCGCCATCCTGGAGCATGGCGAGCTTGCAGTGGGCGTCCCCGGGATAGTTGCCCGTTGCCAGCTCTACGGTGCCAATCTGGAGCGCGCGCAATTTCTCCAGCACATTTTGCAGCGGAAGCTGCGACAGCAACGCCGTGAATACACCAACTCTCATCCTGATCCATCCCTCATTGGCAGATAAACTGCGCCATGATCGGATGATACGAGAATCGGCGATCGGTTTTTAGTCGAAGAGAACGCATACCGGCGAATCGAGCGGATATTGCCTGCCGGTTGAGGCCAATTTCCCCGTGTGCGGATTGCACCGGAGAACAACAATATTCGCAGAGTCCTGGTTGGCAACCACAAGCCACTTGCCGCTGGGGTCCACCGCAAAGTGCCGAGGACTGTTCCCTCCGCAGGAAATACGCTGCATCAGGGTAAGCCGTCCATTGTCGGGATGAATCAAAAACGCTGTGATGCTGTCGTCGCCTCGGTTGGAGGCATAAAGAAAATGGCCATTGGGATGGACAGCCACCGTCGCCGCGTCCGTGGGGCTCTCATGGTCCATCGGCAATGTTGAGATGTTCTGGAATCGCGTCAGCGTTCCCTTTGAACTGTCCCAGTTCATGCAGTCGAGCGTGCTGAGAATTTCATTTATCGAATATGCCCATCGCCCATTGGGATGGAAGGTAAGGTTCCGCGGTCCGGATCCGGGGATTGCGCTGTAGTAGGGCGGATCGTTCGGCACCAGCTTCGCCGTCTTCGGGTCGAAGCGGAAGACCATGATGCGGTCCAACCCAAGGTCGTTTACCAGAAGATATTTATTGTCGGGCGAAACGGTTGTGCAGTGCGTGTGCGCCGTCTTCTGGCGCTCAGGATTGACGCTGGCGCCCGGAAAGTAGATGTCGGATACCGGCTCGCTGAGATTTCCGTCCGAAAGAATTTTGTAGCTGCTGACGCTGCCGCTGTTGTAGTTCGCGACGAACAGCGCCTGGTCTGTGTGATCGACGGTCAGGTTGCAGGGACCGCTTCCGCCGGAAGAAACTACATTTTTCGGCCGCAGCTTGCCGGATAGGGGCGCGACCAGAAAACCGGAAACTGTGCCGGGATGAGAACCGGCTTCATTCACCGCATAGAGGTCTTTGTGGCTGGGGGAAAACGCAAGAAAACTCGGGTCCGCGGTTTCGGCAGCCAGGCCAATCTCGGTCAGCTCGCCAGTCTGCTGAATCCAGCGATAGGCATAGATGCCTCGACTGGACTTCTTGGTGTAGGTTCCTACGAAGATCAGTCCTCGATGCCGCTCGGACGACCTTAAAAATTTGCTGGCAAACGCGCCGATGGCAATGCCCATTACAAACGCGCGTCGAGTAAATTTTTTCATGGGGAATAATATAGCTTCTGGCATGCCAGAGGCTATCTCCAATTTCTCGGCCCTTCCCCAGACACATATTAGCGCATGCGGGGGAAATCGGACACCCTTTTTTTACACGCTCCAGCTGAAGGCTTTATTACGCATAGCTGGAGGCGCCGGTTTTGTTTCTGGCACCGCGTTCCCTGGAAATGCGCTCGACGTAGCCGCTATCGTGTAACGCCAGCATTGGATCCTCGGGCAGGCCGCGCGCCGCTCTCCATGTCCGCAAAGCGGGCCGCACGTCCGTCCAGAAAGCCGACCGCAGACACTCCTCCGCTTCCACCAGGCGACATTCAGACTGCAGCTGGGAGAGCTTTGCATAGTCCACAAGGCAGGCCTTGGCGTAGAGTTCCTGCGCCGTCAGCACCGTCTGCAGCATGGCTTCAATCTTGTTCTTCAAATTATGGCTCTGATCGATGACATAGGCCGGGCGGGCAGCCGCGGGATGCTCCCATTGGTACAGCAGAATTTCATGGAAAATCCGGAATACCTGGTACGGGTCGATGGAGCCGAGCGTGAGATCGTCGTCGGCATAGCGGCGGTCGTTAAAGTGCAGGCCCCCCAGCACTTTCTGGTGTAGCAACCAGGCCAGAATTTGTTCGATATTCTGCGCCTGATAATGATGTCCGGTATCCACCAGCACAAACGCCTGCGGGCCGGCAGCGCGGGCGAACTGCAGCGCCATGCCCCAGTCGGCGATGTCGGTATGGTAAAAGGCCGGCTCAAAGGGCTTGTACTCGACCAGCATTCGCTGGCCGGCGGCCAGTGCCGCATGCGCGCTCGCCAGACCCTCCATAAACCACTCGATACGGCGCCGGATATGCTGCGTGCCGGGATAGTTCGAGCCATCCGCAAACCAGAGCGATATATCCACGTTGCCCAGCTCCCTTGCGATGGCGACCGACTCCAGCACATGATCCAGCGCGAACTGGCGGATCGCGGGGTCCGGATTGCCAAAGGAACCAAACTTGTAGCGTTGGTCCTCAAACAAGTTGGGATTGATGGCTCCGGCGCGGACGCCGTACTGTTGTCCCAGCTTGCGGACCGCGGCGACATCCTCGAGACCGCGAGGAAAATCCCACAGGACATGCAGCGCCATGCTGGGACATGCGCCGGTCAGGCGATTCACCTGCGCGGCATCGGAGAATTTTTCTTCCAGCGAATGAGCGGCGGAAGGCTGTAGATACTTTCCGAAGCGGGTGCCCGTATTGGCGAATCCCCACGAAGGAACTTCGATGGCAAAGCAGTCCAGATGTCGCCAGAGGTTTTCTGCGCCAGCGGAAACAAGTGTGTCGTTCATCAGTAGTCTTCCTCGATAATCTGCGCGGTATCCGAGCATTTTCGCTTCTGTGTAGAGCGAGCCCAGGTCTCAAAAGCGAAACCTGGGGCACCCGCTTTATTTTCTTTTTCCAGCTCCGCTGCCCAGCGTGCGACCGCGTCGTGCTTCGCGCCACCCTGATTGGTGCTGTTCGCGTGCATTTGCTCCAGCGCCGCCAGTTGCACGGAAAAATTGCCAATCGTGGAACTCTCCTGCGCCGCCACGATCAATTGCA
>JBEPVW010000124.1:0-8708 GCA_041690775.1 Acidobacteriota bacterium
GTGCCTTCGATTACGGCGTGAGGGTCGTGCAGAAAGATCAAATGATCCTTGCAGGTTCCCGGTTCGCTTTCATCGCCATTGACCAGAACATATTTCGGTTTTTCGCTCTGCTTGGGAACAAATGACCACTTCATTCCGGTGGGAAAGCCCGCGCCGCCACGCCCGCGCAGGTTCGACGCCTTCATCTGGGCGATGATCCATTCCGGTCCCTGTTCAATGGCCTGACGCAGCGACTCATAGCCGCCAAGCTCGATGTAGCGGTCAATTTCCGCCGCGCCTTTGCCAAAACGGCTGCTGACGATCTTTACTTCTTCCGGATGGGAAACAAGTGTCGGCATTATTTGGCCGCCTTGCCGCGGTAGTTTTCCAGCACCGCGTCCATCGTTTCCGGGGTCAGGTTCTCGTGGAAATCGTAATTGACCTGCACAGCGGGGGCCCAGCTGCACGCTCCGATGCACTCGACTTCTTCCAGCGAAAACATTCCGTCCGGCGTGGTCTGCTGGTGTCCGATGCCCAGCCGCTGCTCGCAGTGCTCGAACAGCTCCTGGCCGCCGCGCAGCATGCAACTGATGTTGGTGCAGACCTGCACGTTGAATTTTCCAATCGGCTTGGTGCGCAGCATGGAGTAATACGTCAGCACGTTGCGGACATCCAGCACCGTGATTTCAAGCCGCCGCCCAATTTCCGCAATCGCCGCGTCGGACACGTACCCGATCTCGTCCTGCGCGTAGAGCAGCATGGGGATCAACGCGGAGCGTCGCACCGGGTACAGCGTGACCAGCTTGTCAAAGCGCGCAGCCAGTTCGGGAGAAAAAATGGTGCCCTCTTTTCGGTCCACAGCCATCGTCGTTCCGTTCATGCCTGCACCTTGCGGAGGAAATGTTCGACAGCCGCTTCGATATCCATGGCATCGTTCAGCCCTTCCAGATGAAGCAGGCCATCTTCCGTAAAGAAAAATGCGGCGTATTCATCCCCAATTTCGCCCGCTTCCGGGCGAAATTCCGTTGCGCCGATGCCCGACGCGGCGGGCGCGAGAATGCTCAATTTTCCGATCGGCCCCAGCAGCTCCAAAGCGGACTCGGACTTGGAAGCGATACGCAAATAGTTGGCAGGCCGTGAAATGGAATGCATCGCGACGTGCGACCGAAGCAGGGAAGCGAGCGATATCCAAAGCTCCTGCGTCAGCAGCTTCGATGCGGCGTGCATGTTGGCAACCGGGCTCATCGGTCAATCTCCCCCAGCACGATGTCGATGGAGCCGATCGCGGCAACGACATCGGCAATCAATCGGCCCACGCACATTTTTTCCAGCGCCTGCAGCGTGGCGAATGTTGGGTTGCGCATATGCACGCGATAGGGCTTGGCCGTGCCATCGCTGACGACGTAATACCCCATTTCTCCGCGCGAAGATTCAATGCCCTGGTACACCTCGCCCGCCGGAACAGGGAAGCCTTCGGTGACGATCTTAAAGTGATGGATTAAGGCTTCCATCTGGGTCTTCATCGCTTCGCGATCCGGCAGCACGATCTTGGGAGCGTCCGCGGTGATGCGTCCTTCGGGCAGCCCGTCGAGGGCCTGCATGGCAATTTTCACCGACTCGCGCATCTCCTGCATGCGCAGCACGTAGCGCGCCCACACGTCGCAGTCGTTCGATACCGGAACCTTAAACTGAAATTTCTCATAACCGGAATACGGCATGTCGCGGCGCAAATCCCAATCCACGCCACTGGCGCGCAGCGGCGGCCCAGTCACGCCCAGCGCGATTGCATCTTCGGCGCTCAACAGCCCGACACCTTTGGTGCGGTTGATAAAAATCCGGTTGCCAGTCAGCAGGTTTTCGTACTCGTCGATTTTTTCGGGAAAGCTCTTGAGAAATGCGCGCACACGATCATGGAAATCAAGCGGCGGCTCCAGCGAAACTCCGCCAATGCGGAAGTAGGAGGTCATCATGCGCTGACCGGAGAGGTCGTCGAAAATCCGCAGGATCTCCTCGCGCTCGCGGAAGCAGTAGAGAAAAACTGTCAGGGCACCCAGATCCATGGCATGGCTGCCTAGCCATACCAGGTGAGAATTCAACCGGGTCAGCTCGCTGAGCAGAACCCGCAGCCACTGCGCGCGCTCCGGAATCTCCAGCCCCAGCAGTTTTTCAACTGCCAGGCAATAGCAGAGATTGTTGTGCATCGGGCTTAGATAATCGACGCGGTCCGTGAGCGGCACCACCTGCTGGTAAAACTTCGCCTCGCAGGTTTTTTCAATTCCAGTGTGCAGGTAGCCAATGTCGGGGGCCACGCGCACGACCACTTCGCCGTCAATTTCAAGCGCCAGCCGCAGAACGCCGTGCGTCGAGGGGTGCTGCGGGCCCATGTTCAGGATCATGGTGCGATCCTGATCGGCCTCGACGAGATCTGGAGAGGTGAGAAGAACCGGCGTTTCCGGCATCAGCGATAACCCTCCACCGGAAAGTCCTTGCGCAGCGGATTGCCTTGATAATCGTCCGGCATCATGATGCGGCGCAGGTTGGGATGGCCGCCGAAACGAACACCGAATAAATCAAAAATCTCGCGCTCGTAGAAGTTCGCCGCAGGCCACACCGGTGTAATGCTATCGACAGATGCATCGCTTTCATCCACCCGGACAACCAGGCGGAGCCGCTGCTTCAAGCCGTGCGACAAAAGATGATACGTGACTTGAAAACGGGGCTGGTTCGGATACCAGTCTACGCAGGTCACATCCGCGAGAAAGTTATATCCGGCAGACTGCACGGCACGGCACGCGGCAACGATGCTTTCCCGCGCCACCGTCAGCGTCAATTCTTCGCGATCGAATTTTGTGCCCTGAATGGCATTGGGCAACTGCTGTTGCAGCGCCCTGATGGCCACGTCGTCCGCCCGTGCGGCCAGCACTTCCTCTTGTCCGGTCGCGCCTGTCACAGATACTCCATCCTTACAGATCTGCTTTGTCTGCGGACCATTCGAGAATGCCCTTTTTCAAAATGTAGAAGTAGCCGACGAGGACGAACCCCAGATACACAAAAATTTCCCAGAAGCCAAAAAAACGGGAACCAGTCAGGGCGGGCAGTTTTCGGTAAATCACCGCCCAGGGAAACATGAAAACGGCTTCCACATCGAACAGAATAAAGAGCATTGCCACCATGTAGAACCGCACGGAAAAGCGGCCGCGCGCATCGCCCTGGGGCACGATGCCGCATTCATACGTGGACAACTTGACCTTGTTGGGGCGGTGATGGCCAATCAGCCAGGATCCGAGAACAATAAAGCCCGCCAGGCCGGTTGCGGCCAGAATTTGGAGCAGCAATGGCAGGTAATTCCAGAAATAATTGGGAGTTTGCATGAGGGCCGCAATCACGGGCGTGCAACAGTACTCCGTCGCCGCCTATAGCTCGACTTTAAGGTTGAATTGCGGGACTGTCAAGGAGCGGAACTGTGGGCACAAAAAGCAGTTGCGTGAGATGGATGCCGATTTACCCGCGTTGTTGACTTTCGCTATGAAGATTGCAGGCGGAAGCGGATCGGATATCAGCGAACGATCATAGCCCGAAATGCATATGCGTGAAAGCTGCGGGCGCCACCGTTAAAAACTATCGTAACCAATCTCATTCCCATTCTGGAACTCTGTCCCGATTCGAGAATAGCTGGCTCTTGTGCGCTGTTTCCTCCCTCGCAACCTCTCCGGGAAACATCACTATAGACAAGAGAGGTTTTCTTTATGGCGACTCATGCGAGCTTTGAACCTGGCCTGAAAGCCGACTTGCACGTTCCCGGTGCGCCGGCTGCTGCATTGGCGGAACCGCCGGCATCCGAGCGCCGTGGTTCAGCAGCGCAGCCTCTGCAATGGAAGCCTGCTGCCGATGCTGCACCGACGGGAAATGTATCCCTGCCCGATGCACCAACTCAACCTGCGGTGACCCGTGGCCGCATGCGCCGGACAATGCGCCGGACAATGACCCGCGAACAGGGCTGCGCCCTCGAGATGATCGGCCACGCAGTCGATTACCTCAACGATTGCTATCTGCACGAAGGCGCGGACGATGAAATCCTCGACTTCAGCGGTCCTTCCATGGACGCGATCCAGATTCTGATCTCCGCGCAGCGCCAGATTCTCCGATCTCTGCCGCTGACTGAGCCTTTGACCATGCGTCTCTGGCACGCGGTGCTGCGCCGCAAATCGCAGTTCAAGTCCTCCCCCGTGATACCCTTGTCCTCATCCCGATAAGCTGGGTTCCGCTCGGGTTTCAAGGGTATTTGCACGCCATGAAGTTGTACATCAACGGACAGGACAGGGAATTTTCAGAGCTTGATCGGGAACCGGTGCTCGCGCGTCTGGTCGATCTTCTGGAGATGAAAGCCGACCGGATTGCGGTCGAACGCAATGGCGATATCGTTCCCCGCTCCACCTGGGAACAGGTCTCTCTTCAAAATGGCGACAAACTGGAAATTGTTCAATTTGTTGGCGGCGGCCGATAGGTTTTATCGCTTAGACCTCTAACCGCTAAAAACTCAGTTCTCCGGTTACAAAAAGCGCTCTTTCCTGGCTGCGAAAAACACCAATTTCTCTTGATTTCCGCTCGGAACGGACGGATGTGGTATCCGGATACCACATTTGCGGTTTCGGAGGTTAAAAAGTGGTACTTGGATATCACATTGTGGTACTTCGATACCACTTTTGGGGAAATTTTAAAATGCGCAAGAAAACGGGTTTTTGAGGTCCCTTTTTCCTATCGGTAGAAAGAAGGGCCGGAAATTCGTTTTTCGATGAACGGGGTCTCATCTCAATTTTACTTTTCCGCATCGAGGACTGCGCCACGAGGTGCAGGGAAGAATCTCCCCCGTTCGCCGACAAACCGCGAGATCCTTCGCCTTCGGCTCAGGAAGACAAGTAGTTTTGTCATTTAGCGGGACTAGCGGGAAGGAGCCGTGTTCTATCGTTTAGAGGACGTAGTAGCATCCGCCGCAAAATACTCACTATTGCGATAGCAACAGCAGCCCGAACAGGCACACCCACAGCATGCCCATCACGTGCCAATACCAGGCCGCGGTATCGACAATAATCTGGCGTATTTCGATCCGCCTGGATGATCCTAATGCCACCAGCGCCGCGGTGACGGCGGCAACTCCAAAGGCGAGATGCAGCGCGTGCGCGCCGGTGATCAGGTAAAAGAAATGGCTGCTCGGATTCGAGCCGAAATAGACGCCTTCCGCATAAAGTTGTTGCCACGCAACGCACTGACCCGCAATAAACAGGCTTCCAAACACCACTGTCGAAATCAGCCACGGCAGCGCCCGCCGGGAACTGGGGCGGCCCAAGCCGAGCCATTCTTCCATCACGTCGAGTTCATGAAAAACGCTGCGGCGCGCCATTTCCATGGTCAAGGTGCTCAGCAGCAGAATGGCGGTATTGATCCAGAGAATCGGCGGAATCGCGAGAGGAATCCAGTCGAGGATGTATTGATCGTTGGGCGCGATATGCCCAACATGCTGCTGCGCGAAAAATACTGTGGCGAGGATGACGAAAAAGATCAGATCGCCGGCCAGGGCGAAACCTAAACCCATGCGATAGCGGGTCAGCAGTTCATGCGGTCCGCGGCGGCCGGGCCGGCGCTCCCAGTTTTCGTCGCCTCCACCCCCGCCGCCTGTCGGTCGGTGATGGACTGGCGGGCGCCCACCGCCGCCCGTATCTTTCCGTTCAACGTCAACTGGAGCGCGGGTAATGATGGCGGGCATAGCGGCATTCACCCTATAAGGGAAGCTTACTATCATTTGGATGTACTGTTCCATCGAAGGCCATTCGAAAGAACGGACGAGTGAAAACCGTAACGCCTCCGCTAAATCACTACATGGTTCAGTCAAGGACCTTGTGGTGGTCAGCAAACCGCGAGGTCCTTCACTTCCCACCCCAGCGACGAAGACCTGTCGCCGGGGGCCCGGTTTCGTTCAGGATGACAGCTTAGAGGTGGGATGATGGCTTTGGATCGGATGACAGCTTTGGGTCAGGACGACGACTTTGGGTCAAGGCGACAGCTTTGGGATTGATGCCGATCTTCTTCCTGGTGTAACCATTCAAGTGACGTTGCATTCCACGGGTTGAAGCCAGCTTTTTCTCCTCGCCGCAGACTGCGGACCACGTTCCATAGGAAAAGGATTTGCGCCGCGACCAGCAGGAAGGCCGCGACCGTGATGAACTTCTGCAGCGGCATCCAGGCTGTGAGATATTCCGCAGTGCCGGTCAACTGTGCGTACTGACGCGGCTCGCCGCCGAGGCCGGCGAAATGCATCGGGAAAAACACGGCATAGGCGCCGACCAACGACAGCCAGAAGTGCCAGCGTCCCAGCCGCTCGCTCATTCGCCGTCCGGTAAGCAGTGGGAACCAATAATAGACTGCTGCATAGAGTGCGAAAACTCCCGCCATTCCCATTACCAGATGAAAATGCGCGACCACAAAGAACGTGTTGTGCAGATAACTGTCGAGGATCGGCTGCGCGAGAATCGGTCCGGTCAGACCGCCAGTGATAAAGACCGACACAAAGCCTAGCGTGAAAAGCAGCGGGGTAGCCCGGCGCAGGCCGCCGTGGAAAATCGTCGCCAGCCACTGGATTACTTCAATCGAAGAAGGAACTGCAACGGCGATCGAGGCCAGACCGAATCCGCGGCTCGCATACGGATTCATTCCACTGACAAACATGTGGTGCCCCCACACGCAAAATCCGAGCACGCCGATGGCGATAGTGGACGCGACCATGATGCGATATCCGGCGACGCCGGTAGGATTGTCCGCTGGCTGCCGGTGCGAAAACGTGGCGAGCAGCACCGTCGTCAACCCCATCGCTGGGAGCACGGCAATATAGACCTCCGGATGGCCGAAAAACCAGAACAGGTTCTGCCATAAGAGCGGGGAGCCAGCAGCGTGGCGCACCACAGTCCCATTGAGTACATCGACCGCCGGGAAAAAGTAGCTGGCGCCGAGATGCCGGTCGCTGAACAACATGAAACAGGCGGCCAGCAAAACGCTGAAGGCCGGCAGCGACATACATGCCCCCACAAGCCAGGACCATACGGTCAGCGGCATCTCCATCCACTTCATGCTTTCGGCCCGCCGGGTGATGACCGTCGCGACGATACTGATCGCGCTCAGCAGAGACCCAACACAGAACAGCGTAATCGCCAGCAGCCATCCGTCCATGCCGTAGCCCTGACCTGGGCCCGCCGCTGGAATCGCGCTCAATGGCGGATAACTGGTCCAGCCGGAGATGGCCGCTCCACCGGGAAGAAACGGCGTCGCGAGGAGCACCAGCAGCGCAAGCAAAGTCAGCCAGACGGAAATCGCGTTGAACAAAGGAAGTGCCATGCGAGCACCAGGAAGCGCCATGCGGGCAGCAGGAAGCGACATGCGCGCATCCGTCTCTGGATTTGCACTGCGATTTGCGCGATACCTGCCGCCCAGTTGCTCCGGCAGCACCAGGCTGGCGAGTCCGTTCTGCGGGGCTGCCGTCATCACGAAGAAGATCATCAGCGTGCCGTGCAGAGTCAGCAGGGCAAGATAATCTTCCGGCTTGATCAACCCCCAACCGGGGATGTGGGTGTTGGCCCACGCCAGATGCCAGCGCATCAGCAGCGACAGCAACGCCCCCGCAACCACAGCCGCCAGCGCCAACAGAAGATATTGCACGCCGACCACGCGGTGCGATGTAGTGAACACATATTGCCGAAGCCATGATCGCTGTTCTGGATTCTTATTTTCCGCGGCAGCCACGGGCTATCTCCCCGCCAGTTCGGCCTGGCGCTGCGCTTCCTGGTGTGTCATCCAATGGGCGAACTCGCCCTGGGAGACAACGCGCAGTACGGCGTGCATGCGATAGTGGCCCAGTCCACAAAGCTGCGAACACACAATCGGGTAGTCGCCAATGCGGGTGGGAGTCAGATGAATCTCCGATGCATGGCCGGGAGTGGCGTTCTGGGCGACGCGCATAGCTGGAACATAAAAGCCGTGGACGACATCCTGTGCGGCGAGCCGCAGATCGGCCTGCTGATTCACCGGCAGCATCAGAATGCTGCTGACCACGTCGTTCTCGCTTTGTGGGTCGGCGGAATCGATTCCCAGCGGGTTTCCTCCGGCTGGATCGATCAGTTCAGGCTGCGCGCGGCCATAGATCGCGTCCGCGCCAGGGTAGCGGAAATACCACTGAAACTGGACGCCGGTCACTTCCACCTGGACCGCATTCGCATTGGCACTCGTCAGCCGGATCGTAGACCACAGACCTTCGGCCACGACCGTCATCCAGACAAACAACGCAACCACCGCGGCGATCGCGCCCCATCGCCATGCAGCGGAAAAGTATGCCCGTTGCTTGCGGCGAAGAAATAGCCCGGCGAGAATTAGAATTTGCGCGAGTACGCATAATGCGAACAGGATGACGGAGCTGGTCCGCATCAGCGCGTCGATGGCGCCCGCGTGCAGCGACCCCGATCGCGGCATCCACAGGGTCCAGGCACTCGGGGTTTGCGCGGCTATCAACAATGCTGCGCGGGCGGCGATGCCTTCGATCATCTTTTTTCAGCCGGGGTTGAACCAGACGTGGTTTTGCTCTCTTCAATCATTTGTACGAAATAACGATGAATGCGCCGGTCCTGCGAGAGTTCTGGATGAAAGGTTGCGGCCAGCAAGTTCTGCTGCCGGATGAAAACAGGCGCGCC
>JBEPVW010000125.1:0-8597 GCA_041690775.1 Acidobacteriota bacterium
GGGTGGGATGCAGCAACACGAACCTGCAATCCTTCAACGACTGCTAAGCTGGCATCCGAAGAAAAATTGTCGAGGAGAGCCTCTTGAAACCTGCAAACCCCCGATACATTTTGAAAAAAGTTTTTGTCGCAAGATTGATTTGCCCCATTTTAATTTTGACGGGACTCACCCTGATTTGCCGGAACCAGACGCTCGCCCAGCCGGCGACGGATGCTCAGACAACGGACACGCTGCTGCTGAGCGGAAACGACTGGGAGCTCGGGTCCTTCAAGATGGACGAAGGCGAGAAGCGGCAAGTGTTTCTCCCCACCTTCGACGACCACCAGTTCCGCACCGTAAAAGTTCCCGGCGAGGTCCAGTTACAGATCGGCCTCAGCGGCATGGACCTCTATTCCCAGAGCAAAGCATTGTCGCTGATCAACAAAAAGGAGTGGTGGTACCGGAAGCAGTTCAAAGTCAGCCAGCAAAAAAACGGCAAGCTCAACCGGTTGATGTTCGATGGCGTGGACTACTTTGCCACCATCTGGCTCAACGGCAAAAAGCTGGGAGAGCACGAAGGGGGCTACGTTCCTTTCTCCTATGACGTCACCGGCAAGCTCCACTACGGCGGCGACAACATCTTAGTGGTGAAAGTCACCTGTCCCTGGATTCCGAAAGGCCGCAGCTTTCTGGAGTACATGAAAGGGAATTGGACTGCGGTCAATCCCGGCGATCAATTGCACATCGACAAGCCGCCCTACTTCCTTGGCGCCTTCTGGGACGGTACGCCGAACGACGGCAACGCGACACTCCCCATGGGTCTATGGCGCGACGTAAAGCTGGTCAGCTCCGGGTTTTCCGTCGTTGAAGATGCATTTGTCTCGACCGCATCTCTCAACGCGGATGGAAGCGCCACGCTGGCGATTTCCGGAACCGTCGGGAACCACACCAACCGCGACATCACCACTCAACTGCGACTCAAAATCGCCCCGGAGAATTTTTCCGGCGAGCCGTTCTCTCTTCCCGTGCAGACATTGACACTCCATCCCGGCGAAAACCATTTTTCTCTCAACACGAATGTCAAAAATCCCCACCTATGGTGGAGCTGGGACCTCGGAAAGCCCAACCTGTACAAACTGACGGCTGCGATTTCTCCGCAGGCCGGCGACGGCCGCAGTGTCGTCTTCGGAATTCGAACCATCGCCATGAAAAGCGATATGAGCTACTGGCTCAATGGCCGGCGTCTTTTTCTAAAGGGCGCGTGGTATCCAATGTCGGACTACTACGGCAGCAAGCCAACCCACGAAACCTTCCTCAAGGATTTGCAGCTGGCGAAGGCGGCGAACCTGAATCACTTGGTTGCCTTTTCGGTTGTCGAAAAACCCGACTTCTACAATCTCTGCGACCGCCTCGGCATTCTCATGATCTTTGAGCTTCCGTTCGAGCAGAGCGGCCCGATCGACGTTCTTTCGGCTTCCAATCCGCGCCGCGCCATCTATGTCAAGGAATCGCTCAGCCAGGTGCAACAGGTCGTGCTGGAACTGCGCAGCCATCCCTCCATCATTGAATGGGCCGCCTTTGCTGAGGCACACCAAAAAGGCGGCGGCTGGGGTGTCGGCAATTGGGACTTCGGTCCGTATGGATACGGATCGTTTGCCGCGGAGATTGGCAAACTGGTTGAAAAGCTCGATCCCGGGACCGTCTATCATCCAAGCCTCTGCGATCAGGGCGAGCAGCACTTCTGGGAAGGCGCCGCAGGCATCGGCGTAGATGGAAGCTACCGCAGCCATTTCAACGCCAAGGCCGGCCTGATATCGGAATATGGTTCCCTCTCTCTGCCTGTCCTCGAAAGTTTCAAGAAAGAAATCCCCCCGGCGGATATGTGGTCGCAGCAGCACAATACGTTGCCCAGTTGGAATAAGCTCCCGATCAATATCTCCGCATATGCCTACCTCACCAGCTACACCTACGACGGCCTTGCCAGCACTCTGGATCGCGTAGATGAATATGTGGATCGTCACATCGGCTCCGCCCAGCAGTTGGTGAATGCCTCGGAGCTGTATCAGGCATTTTTGTTCAAGTACGCAACCGAGGCATACCGCCGAAAGAAATATGACCCCATCAACGGCACACGAATCTGGGACTTCGGAGAAGTGTGGCCCGGCATTCGCTGGGGCGTCGTCGATTACTATCGTGTTCCCAAGATGGGGTACTACTTCCTGAAAAATGCCCAGTCACAATTCCTGTTGAGTTTTGCCAACCAGGACGAATTGGAATCTCAAGCCTCCGGCAGCAATTTGCAGATTCCTGTTTGGATCGTCAACGATCACCCGCAGGCCGCGACGACAACAGTCCACTGCGCAATTCAGGATTTGTCCGGTCACGTCGTCTGGCAAAAAGATTTCAGCGGAGTAGTCCCAGCGGATGGAAAAAAGGAAATGGGCATCGTGCAATGGGTGACACCGGATGCCGCAGGAATTTACGTTTTGACCGGCCAAGCTGTCGCCACGGAAGGCGGACTGCACGCCTCAAATTCATCCTTCATTAAAGTGACTGCAAAACTTTTCTCCCGTCCGCTCAACGTTTTGTTGATTGGCCAAAGAAAATACAGCCTTCCAATTGCCGAAATGATTCGCGCCTTGGGAGTCAACGTAGACGTGATGGATGAAGAATCCCTGGCGCAATTCGCGGAATTGAGCGACGGCAAAGCACTTCGGAAAAAATACGATGTCATCTGGCTCGCCGCGTTCGACTCCATCTGGAGACTGTTGAATCAGAGCGAGGTCGAAGGATTGAAAGCGGCTATCGACAGCGGAGCTGGTTTCATCCACACCGGGGGTCGAGGCAGCTTCCATGGTGGTTTCGGAGAAGGAGCGACCCTCGATCTCACTGGCCTTGACGACATTCTTCCCGTCAAACTCCAGGACCACTACGATCTGGTTCTAGGCCAGCCAGATGAACGCGCCCCAGCATCCTCGCAGTTTGCTCCCATCAAAGATATCCGGCTCGCTGCGGACGCCGGAGCAACGTGGAATGACGGCGGACTGAAAGAGACTGGGCTGCCGGGTTTCAATGACACCGAGTTGAAGCCAGACGCGAAGGAAATCCTCAGCATCGATGGCCGACCTCTATTGGTTACGGGGCGCTTTGGTCAAGGCCGGACAGTAGCGTTCACAGGATTTACTCCTGCGCTAGGTGCCGCCGATACGGAATGGGTCGTCGACCAGAAACTCTACGATGCCCCGATCAACAAGGCCTATTTCCAGATATTCATGCAGTTACTGGTGGCCGCCACGGGCGAGAAACCGCAGGCAACCTATAGTGCAATTCTGTCGCAGAGAGAAGAGCCGCTGTTCGAAATGCTGAAGGACCTTCCCGCGGCGGAAGTAAAAACCGCAGCCACTGTGAGCGGGGAAATATCGCCGGGCCACGGCCGCTTCTCCGTTCAACTCACCAACAATGATCGGTATGCCCGGCTGATCCGCGTGCACGCCAAATGGGACGGTGAACCTTCGGACTCACCCGACCTGGTCCTGTACGGCGACAACTATTTCGATCTCCTCCCCCGCGAAACCAAGACCGTAGAGGGCGAGCTAATCCTTCCCGACGCGAACACCACATCGATCTCTGGAACCGTAACCGTAGAGGGCGTCAACGTACCCGCGACTAATATCCCAGTAAAGCTTCAATAGATTTCGAGATCAAAGTAAATTTGAACACTTGGGTGTCCCACATCTCGCTTCTGAGATGTAGGACGATCGGCGCGAAAAATCACACCGAAGCATCCGAGATCGCCTTTCGCAATTTTCCGCGAAAAAGCGTCAACGGATACAGCACCGGACCCGCAAGTGCAAGCCCAGCACCCAGTGCAATCGCCGGTACATGTGCCGCCAGACGATCTCCGCGCGCCGCCCAGATCGTGAAGAACACCAGCAGCGCCGGTGCAACGCCCACAGCCACCGCCATCCCCATTCCGCCCGGCACGCGGAATGGCCGTAAAAGATCAGGCTCCCGCACTCGCAACACCACCAGCGCGACAAATTCCAGAATCAGGCTCAAACCATAAAGCATAATGTCGAGCTCCAGCAGCCGCGTCAGGTTCAGCCCCAACGCCAGCGCCCATCCAGCGGCGCAGACCAGCACAGCCAGCCAGGGCACGCCATTTTTCATGCGCCGCGTCAGCACCTCGGGCAACAGCCCATCCCTGGCCATGGCCGCGGGAATCCGCGCATAGGAAAGCGTCAGCGCATTGAAAATCGCGACCCCGGTAAGCGCGCCACCGGCCACCACACCGACCGCAAGCCACATGGCAAACCGCGGCCCGAAAACTCCCGCGGCCAGCGTCCGCGCCGCCGCCACCCAGGAGCCGGTGACAAACGTTGCCGCCGGAATTCCCGTCAGCGCCACCACCGCAATCGGCAGCACATAGCTGACCGCTACCAGCAGAACGGCAGCCAGCATGGCGCGAATATAATTCCTCTGCGGATTGTCCACTTCCCGCGCAATCGTCGAGGCGTTGTCCCAACCCATGTAATTCCACAGCACAAAAAGCAGCGCCGTAACCATGCTTCCATGCAGCGGCCGTACAAGGTGCGGCAGTGCGGAAAGATGCGCACCCGTTCCCCACAAGCTCAGCCAGACACCGCAGGCAACGATGCCCAGAAAAGGAGTCAGCAGCAACGCCAGCATCCACACCGAACCCTGACCCACTGCAACCGCGCCGCGCAGGTTCCACGCCACACACAGCACCACCACAGCCAGCGACCACACAATGCGGCCATGCCCCGCGGTCAACGCCGGATCAAGCTGCGTAAGATAGGCAACGGCCAGCGCGGGATAAATCGCCATGTCGAACACGCTGGCGACCAGCGAAAGCCACGCCTCCTGAAATCCCCAGAAACGGCCCAGCGCTCGCGCAACCCAGATGTAGAAACCACCCTCCTCCGGCAAAGCGCTGGCAAGTTCGCCAATCATCAAAGCCGTGGGCAAGCTCCACAGAATGGGAACAATGCAGAGCAGTAGAAGCGCTCGCGCATAGCCGGCCTGACCAACAATATCCTCCAGGCCATACGGCCCGCCCGACACCATAAAATACGTGGCCGCAACCAGCGGAAGCAAACCCAGCCGGCGCATCGCCGGACTGGTACGCCGCGATTGAAACGCATCGCCGGATTGGGTCGGCATATCGACTGTGAGTGTCCAGCAAGCAGAAATGGTGTTGCGGGTTCACGCCAAACCAGCCTAGCAAAAACTGGCGTATGCCGCACTCAAGCAAACCGTCGATGGTGTTAGCACGATTCCTTTTCCCATCCGCGCGGCGGCTTAGCAAAAGGTCCGGCATTCCAGAACGGATCCTGGTTCCACGCCGCCTGGGCCAGGGCCACAGGGTTGGCGATCACAAGCCACGCCGCCGTCGTCCCCAGCGAAAGCGCTGCGGTTGGATCATGCATCCGCCGCAGCGCCACATCCAGCGAGGCGGCCGTGACTCCCGTATAGGCAAACGTCACCAGCGCCGCGTTGATCGGCGAACGCAAGCCGAAATATGCCGTATTGAAAAGCGCGAACAGGCACCAGGCTCCCGCCTGCAATCGCAGAAATTCCGTGCGCCCTTCCGTTCGGCGGGAAAGGTTTAACACGTAAAGGCCGCCGGCAATTGCCGACACGCTGTTGATCGCCCACGCAATCGGGAACGCTGCGCCTGGAGGAGCGAAGACAGGCAGCCGCTGGGCCTTGTACGATTCACGATCGTCGTTGCGCGTCGCCGCTCCATGCTCATCTGTCAAGCGCTGCGCCGCCGCTCGAAGCCCCCATTGCGCCGCCTGGATGCCGACATAGAACGCCACCCCATGCCACCACTTATACCGTCGTGCCTTCATACATCCATCAGATGCCAAGGGAATCGCACGCGGCCATTCGCTCTACGGTTTCGCTGCCAGCTGCATTCCACTTTTCCCGTTGGAAGGCGCTGGCAGATCGTCGCGAATATCGATCTCCGCTACATCTCCGGTGTAACTCGCGTCCGCGGCAGGCCGGTACCGCAACACCGCCGGCATGCCGCCCAGGTGATGACACAAAGCAAAGTGGTCCGAACCATACCAGTACGTATCCGGCATGTCGGTCGTGTGCTGGTCACTGATCCGGAAGGTCAGCTGCTTTCCGTCATGACGCAGCACCACTGTATCGTCCGCAGCCGTCCCGCAGTTCACTTGCTCCACCACACCGGCCACGGTATTCGTCCCGGGAAGCGCTTCATATTGCAGCGCTGCTCCGGCTGGCCGCTGCTTCTCTGGAATGCTGTTCCACAGGTCCACCGCCGCGTCGTGATTGGCACCCTTCCCGTGCTTCGCCACATACTGGGCATCGGCCGCCGCCTCGGCGTCGCGGCCCATGCGGTGCAGAATCTCGCCCGTCATCAGGTAATATCCGGCGCGCGAAGGCTCCAATTGCTCGGCCCGGCGCGACAACCCATAGGCCAGCGGCAGATTTCCTCTGCGCACTTCGAGGCGCGCCATCTCCACATAGGCCGGCGCAAACTGCGGGTTCAGATCCACCACCTTCAGCAATGCATCATGCAACGCCGCTTCATCCCCCGGCGTGTTGGAATGGGCCAGCGGCGACATCATCGTTTTCGCGAACAGCGACAGATAGAGCGTCGAATCGAGCCGGTACGCCGCGGAAAACTCTCCCTCCGACTCGGCATCCTTTCCTTGCGCAAACAGCAGGAACCCATTCTCCTCATGCGCGAGCCCCAGCTTCGGATCGTACTCGAGCGCTGCCGCCACCATCGGATGCGCATCCAGTGAATCCCCTTTCCACAGGCGATATCCGGCCAGCTCCGCCTCGGTCTCGGCTGGTGTCAGTTCCCGAGTGACAAAATCCGTTTCTTTCCATTTCGGCGGATTTCGGATCACAGCAGCATCAAACGCCAGGTTGTGTATGTACTGATCAAACGGCCGGTCCATGCCCTCCGGGCTGCCGAAGACCTGCTCGAACGACTTACCCTGATCCTCGCCATCCCGCAACATGCCGAAGAACTGATTGATCTTCTGGCCCTCCTCCATCCCATTTCCAAAAGTCAGATAATGCACCAGCGCCCAGGATTCGGCATCGAACCCCGCGACTTCTTTCCAGTTGTCCTTTGTGAGTCTCGGAGCTTGTTCGCTGATAAGTGTCCGGACTGGTATGGGGGTTCCCTGTAATAAAGCGCTGTACTTCGCGGGAGCGCCAATCTCAATCTTGTCTTCTTGATACTGCGTGCTGCCATAGAACTCCGCCAGTCCTGTGTTCAGCCACGGAAATAGCCAGTAAGAGTTCAAACGCACCACCGACAAAGCATACTGAACAGCTACAAACAGATTGGGTTCCGTTCCTAAGGCGTCCAGCCGCACCATCGCATACTGTCTCTCCTTGCCATATTTGAAGAGCACAGTCGGCTTTCTGCCTTTCATCTTCCACATCCACGCGTCGAGCCTCCTCGACGTCTTCTCATCTCTCATTGCAAAGATTGTCAGCGGCGCGCCGGAATCCAGACGGAAGCCGGAAAGCTCGCGCACGAATACGTAGCGCATCTGCTCAAAATTCGCGGCCACGCGTTGCCCATCCCGGGCAGTGCCATTCGTCAGCACGCGAAAATGCGGACTGCGCACCTCGACCCACGGTTTTTCCGCATGCGCAGTCGCGGCGGTGAACAAGGATGAAAGGCAGAAAAGAAAACAAACAAGGAAAGGTTTCATTTCCGCCCATCCTCCCGTATTCAGCGTTCGCCGTCAACCAAAAAACATTCTTTCTTGTGCCCTTTATGCGGCGGGCGTATTATTCTCCACGCAACGCTGGAGGCTTCATGCGCAACCTAAAGACTCTTTTTTTCGCGACCATCTTCATCGTCCTCAGTTGTTCGTGCTCCTGCCTTCGGGCGCAGAGCGGCATCACCGACGCACATGGAAGGCGCATCACCTGCGCCTCCGACGATGGACGACGGCATCTTTGCCGGGTGGACACCAGCCGTGGCGTGCGCATGGTGAATCAACGCAGCGGTTCTCCCTGCATTCAGGGTTCCACCTACGGCTTTGACCGCCGCGGCATCTGGGTAGACCGCGGCTGCCGCGCGGATTTTGTCGTCGGCATGCGCGGCATGGATCGGCCCCCCATGGGAGGACCGGTGAACACCATTACCTGCTCGTCGAATAATGGAAGGCGCAATCTATGTCCCGTCGACACCCGTGGCGGTGTGCGCCTGGTAAATCAGCGCAGCGGCTCGCCCTGCATTCAGGGTTCCACCTGGGGATTCAATCCCCGAGGGGTCTGGGTAGACCGTGGCTGCCGCGCAGATTTCGCCGTAGGTTTCCGCCGTTAGAGAACACAGCTGCTCGAGCTGACAAACCTGGGTGCCCACGTCTCGCCTCTGAGACGTGGGATTCACTCCGTCCCCAATGACTGCGTCGAGTTCCCATCTACCCGACCACTTTTATCCTTCGAAACTTCTACTCTTCCCGCAGAATCGTCGCCGGGTCGATCCGAGCGATGCGCAGTGTCGGTAGAAAAGTCGCAACCATCGCGATCGCACCCAAAATCACAGCTGTCCCAACCAGCGTGACGGGATCGTACGCGCCAATCCCATA
>JBEPVW010000126.1:0-8593 GCA_041690775.1 Acidobacteriota bacterium
GGAAATGACGAAGGATGCAAAAGCTTGCGGTCAATTCGATCACGCAGAGATGGGTCGACGCTATGACCGGATGCAAATCGTCACCATTCAGGAGATTATCGAGCAAGGCACGCGACTAGATCTTCCAATGAGCGTTGATGTTCTCAAGAAAGCTCGTGGGCACATTGAAGAGCAGTTAGATCTGCTCTAGGATTCGATTTTCGCTGGGTGCCGGGTGCTCCAGGTCGCCCGAATAATTTCGCCAGCAACAGGTCTTCATCGTACTGGAACCTTCATCGTTATAGGATGATGTGATGGTTGTTTCCGCCACCGCGACTCCTGCCCCGAAAGTCGAACTTTCCGCGTACCGCATATACTGTCGCCATGCCGATCAAGCCCGTTCTCTGTCTCTGTTTCTCCGTCGCTCTGCTCCTCGTAGTCTCCGGCTGTAATCAGCAGACATCCGACAATAGCGCCGCCGAGGAATCCGCCATCCGCAACCTGGACGCACAATGGTCGAACGTCGCCCGTGCTCACAACCTGGACGGCATCGTCTCGTACTATAGCGAGGACGCAGTCCTCCTGCCTCCAAACGCTCCCGCCGCTACCAACAAACAATCCATCCGCGCTGCATGGGCTGTTTTTGCGGTACCTAATGTCTCCGTTTCATGGCAGGCTTCGAAAGTGGAGGTCGCAAAATCCGGAGACCTGGCCAACGCGATCGGCACCTACACGCTTGCGATGACCGATCCCCGGGGCAAACCCATCGCCGACAAAGGCAAATTCGTGGAGGTCTGGAAGAAACAGCCTGGAAGCGGATGGAAGGCCGCCGCCGACATCTTCAACTCCGATCTGCCCGCTCCACACTGACGCCCCCTCAACGTTTTTGCCTGTGGTAGCGCCTCGATCGTTATTCAATTACCTTTTGAAGCCGTAGCAGTGCGCAGCCGCGAACCAGCGGCACCTCGAAAACGATTCTGGTTCCGGCATCAGACCACGAGACCGGCACTGAATCAGCGGTGCCTGGATGCAGGACGTTCGCTCGGAACCGATTCAAACTGGCGAAATTACAAACAGAGACTTTCGCACTGGTTCGATTACCTCCAAACATTACCGGGATTACGTATCCGTCCGTCAGGGAGAAAATATTCGCCAAAGCCACACCGCCCAGGACCTCAACCGCATGAGGTTCAAGGACCCACTTGCGTCCGTGCATCGCATTCAAAAGCGGTCCGTAATTCAGATACTCCCGATCTGCCCAGGCGCTCGGAAGGATGGAGTGGTCATTGCCCGGAAACGGCGCCATCGGAAAGACGCCCATATATAGGAAGCGTTGAAAAAAACCGTCCGGATCGCTTCGAATTGCTTCTTCATCATTCGTCCACCCCAGGGCGGGGCGCTTTACAGCCAGCAAAGCCGTAAGATTCAGTGCGCGACCATTGACAGCAAACTCATCGAAAACTCCGTCAATGTCAAATAGCAGGTCGAAACGCTTCAAGAGATTATTTACGAAGACGACCTTACCGGCTTCATGCATCAGCGGCAAAAGTTTCGTCATCAGTGTCCGCCACGAGACGTAGAGTGACCGCACCGGCTTGTCACATATCCAGCTTATGCCGTCGTCACCGCGATCGTTGTACAGACGCAGCCAGTCCATCCGGTCGATACAGATGCCGGAGGAAGCCGGCAGTTTTTCGATATGTGCCTGCGCTTGTTGCAATAGAAATCGGCCGTATTCCTGTTCTCCGCAATCGAGAATGATTCCATTTCCCCACGTGTAGTACGGGCCGCCTGTTTTGTCCCGAGGATCGAGTTTCCCCTGCGGAATGCCGGCAGGAATATGGATGATCGCCTTCGGAATCCGTCCATAAAGAAAATCATTGGCGTTCATCCATAGATCTGAATCCAGCTTCGTTACCCTGGGCGGAGCTGGATAAACAATGTCCGCGCCGAATTCCGCTACATTGAAATAATTCAGCACATAGAAGCCGAGAGCACGCATCTTTTCGGAATATTCGGCCATCTCCCGAACGCTCATTTCCCCGCCTTTCAGATTCGGCACCCGGTGTCCGTATGAGTCCCCGGAAAAACGTGTCCAGGAACCTTTATCGATCGGCGGCAGGAACATGCCCATGTATGGGAAGTCAAAGCTGGCCTTCCAATTGACTCGGAATGCCATGTCCCGCAACTTCTCCGGGTCAAAATCAGTATTGTTATCTGTCGAGTAAGCAGCGGTTCCATCTAATTTCTCAGCGAGGGGAAGCACAGGGTTGAAATATCGCGGGTAAGTTTCAGTCATCCATCGCAACCCGCCACGCCAGTCCGCTTCATGTAATGTGAGATCCGCCGCGAACCGTAGAGTGTGGTTGGAATCGAGCCGATAGTAATGAAATGCAAAATCGGCGATGCCCTTCTCATCGGTATCAAGTGTCAAATCGAGCATCCCGTCGCCTGCCTCGGGAGAAAGCGCCATGCTGAAGCCGATATCACTTTCCGGCTCCAGAAATGAGACGAGTGGGATGGCCAGGATATCGCGGTATACGGAAAAAAATTGTAAGTCCGGATCGTCTAATGTGAAGTAAGGCGCGCCGTAAAACAAGCGCCTCTTCGCAAGCGGCGCTAGAATCAGCGGATCCTCCCAATCACGCACGGGCTGATCTGCCATGGGAGCGTTTCCCTGTCCGGGATCTGACCAGGCAGTCCAGAACCTCGTGTTTTGTGTCGCAGGATACCGCGCGATCATGTGAATTGGAGCGGTCCGCGGAGCCCCGTCCGGGTGAATATCAAGCTCCCAGTGGATGCCTCGATTGCCGGAAGAAAACCGCTCGATCAACACACAACCTTGGCCGCGAGCGAGATCGGCCACAGTGCTCTTCATCTCCAGCGCGCCATTTGGGAGCCTGCGCACGATCGAGTCGCCAACCGGGGAGTACCCTTCGATCTTCGCCCCAAGCTCCACGACGCGTCGCGTACTGGAAGAATCGAATCGGAGTGAGTTGCCTTGCTTCGATACGATTGCGGTAAGATCCGCAGACTCAAGGGACAAGCCGGACAAGTCTGTCGAGTCGGCAAGCACGGCACTAAGGTCGCGAAAAGCGGCAACGGTTCCAAGAGTGCCAAGGGTGCCCGCCACCATGAATTCACGCCTGGTTTTGTCGAATATCCATTTCATTTCCGCAGCTCAGCCTTTCGAGTTTCTCTTCCGCCAAAAAATTTCCGCCAGCCGTACTTCGCACCCCCATACGCAGCCTGCTGATCGGGACGGAAGTCAGACTGCTCCATGCGCGAGAGAGTTACCGTAAGCGCCGCAGGCTCTCGACGGAAGGCACGAAGTAATAGGAGCCTGTCAGCGGCTGCGTAAAGCGTGTGAGCGCGTCGCGCGTGCCGGTGATCAGGCCCGCCATGCTATCCAGCATTCTGGAAAGCCGCTTCTGGTCCGCGCTGAATCCAACAAACACGGTTCCATGGTCTTCGACGTTTCCGTACGGCATGTTGCGACGAAAAATATTTCCGAACTCGTCCTGATCGGTACGAGCGACGTGCGAGTCCGATGGCTTGTTCTCAAGCTCGATGCTGTCGAGCTTGGTGCGTCCCATGATGCGCTCCTGCCGATCGGTCGGCAGGGCTTCCCACTGCGCTGTCATGTGCTTCCACTTTTGCAGCAACAGCACGGAGCCGGCGGCGCCGGGAACTCCTTCGGGCAGGAGGGCTTCGATGGGAGCGTCGAGCAGCGTCGGATTCTCCGAGCCGTCGATGAAGCCGGTAAGATCGCGATCATGCCGGTAAGGCCAGCTCGAGGTTTCATCCGCCAACGAGGCCAGGCCCGCGAGGTCATGGATCACCGAGCGGGCCATATCGAAGACAACGTCATAAGCACTGCCGGACAGCCATACCAGCGCGTCGTGTTGCGTGGCTGGCATCACGAATCCTTCTGTGCCCTGGACCGGATTGTTGAAGCCCTCCACGCCAGGAGGGGCATCCTCTGGAACAGTATCGCGCCAGAGCTCAGGCCGGAAGCCGATGACGAAGTTCACTCCTCCCGTGGTGCTCTGTGGTTCACGGATAGCGGAGATGGTAGAGGCGAACTCCCTGCGTTTCTTCACGTCCAGAATGTCAAACTCCAGGTATGCATGAGAGGACGTTCCAAGAGCGAAGATTCCAGCCTGAGGCGTGACCATGCGGGCATTATATCGGGCGCCATCGTAGCCAATACATCTGAACTCGATCGCATCATCACTGCGGCAGTTCGCAGAATTACGAACAATAAAACTTGTTTTGTTTATGGAAGTAATTCGTCGCCATATGAATCTCATTCGCTGCAACCAGCACCGGATAAGCGATTGGGCTGTACGCGGCGGATAACACGGCTCAGCCTCCAGCCTCAGTGGTGCCCCTTTGATATTCTTCTCCTTTGGAATCGAGGAATCAGATGGATCAAACCAATGGCGGCATCGGCAATGTGACGCCGAATGCAGGGCTCGTGGAAATGGCAATGGCGTACTCCCGCAGCCGTGCGCTTTGCGCCGCCGCTCGCCTCGGGATCGCCGATGCACTGGGAGACGGATATTTTCCACCACAAGATTTTAAGAATGAAATACAGGATGAGCGATGCTTAAGCCCAGCGTGAGACGGCTATTTCTAATTACAGTTTTTCTTTCAGCCATAGTTATCTTCGGTGGAATTGCCCAACCTTCCAGCGGTGCGCCCAATGATAGGTTTTTGATTGCTTCTGACATTCACTTCGATCCGTTCGCCGACCCGGCATTGGTTGCCGATTTGGCCGCGGCACCGGTCGCAAAGTGGGAGATGATCCTGAATGGCTCGACGCTCACGCGCTATAGCCAATACTCCCAGGACACAAATTGGTGGCTGTTGCAATCTACTCTGGACGCTATGCATGAAAAGCTGCACGATCCCGCTCTGGTAATGATTACGGGCGATTTGCTGGCGCACAACTTTCCAGAAACCTTCAGGCGGGTGACCCATGATAACGATCGAGAGCACTACCGCATATTTGTGCTGAAGACAATTCAATTTCTGGCCTTGGAGTCTCATGAAAGATTGAACGGTTCGAAGGTCCTGATTACCCCCGGAAACAACGACAATGAGTGCGGTAATTACGATATCGAGGCGGATGGTCCTTTTCTGGCCGACACTGCCGGCGTGGCCCAACATCTTGCCCATGGGGGCGGATCCTTCGTCAAAGACTGGAACGCATTCGGCAGCTATACGGTTCGATATCCGACAGTTCCCGGTATACGAATTATTTCCTTGAATACTGTCTTTTTTTCGAAGAAGTATCACGCCGCCAGCTTCAACAACGGATGTTCTGAAATTGAATCCGCCGCGGCGCTCCGTACCTTTACATGGCTGAAGAACAATCTTGCCAGAGCCGCACAGGCACACGAGAAGGTGTGGCTCATGTTCCACATTCCGCCCGGTATCGACGGCTACTCGACCATGGTGCGATATCAAAACCTAAGCAAGCAAGCGGGGGCTACATCCGAAACTTGCATAAATGCGATCGTTCCTTTGTGGGACCCGATCTGGACTGCAAGATTCGAGGGCTTGCTGAAAAAATATCGTTCCACGATTGCGGCCAGTTTCTCCGGGCACACACATAGCGACGATTTCCGGCTCGCCAGCTCCGCCAGAGGCAGAACATTTGTCCTAATCGACCCGCCTGTTTCACCGGTTTATGGACAAAACCCTGCTTTTCGCGTCGTGACCTTCAGGAGAGACGGCGGCGTTGCCGACCTATCGACCTACTTTCTGACAAATCTGAAGACCGCCAGCAGTCATGCTCCAGGCAAGTGGATGCTGGAATATAAATTTTCCAGACAATGGCGGGTTCGGAGGGTGGACGGGACCAGCTTGAAAATCCTCCTCGATGAGATCGAGCATGACCCACACGCTCGATCCGACTGGTTCAAGCTCTATGGCGTATCGAGTGCCGCGGCGCGGGTACCGACGAGCGGAGAGAGAAGCCTCTACTGCGCCAGCGGTTATCTCAATGAAGGCGCATATCAGACATGTTATTGCCCGGCGAAGCAGGTGGACAGTTCTGCCGCTCCGACCCAGTGAATGGGGGCGAGGGGAGCGCGGAAGTGCCAAACTATTCTGCGATTGCTCCCGGATGACGGGCTACATGGAAGTTACTAGTGAGATTTCCGGTTGTCGCGGCAGGGACGAGGATGATCCCACTCGGCGATTGCGGGAATTGTGTCGGAGGATGCTGAGTAACGCGCTACGCGTCACTCTGGGCGTTCTCACGGCTGCTTGGTCGCAAAGTACAGATACCTCAGCAGGCGCTTTTCGCTGGTCAAGGTATGTACACAGGAGAGGAACCGTTGCAGCCCCTCGAAGTTGGTGCTGCCTTCCGCTGCGACCAGTTTCTCTTTCCTTTTCTCCCGTGCATCATGCCACTGCTTTGCGATCCGAGCAGCGCTGTCGGTTGTGTCGGTTACGCGGATGTGGCGAAATCCCGCCCGCTCCGTGAGTCGTTCATTCTCTCCGGGCGGACTGTACACGTAAAAACCGATCGAGCTACGCGTGGCGATTTCTTCGTGGGTGACCATACCGCCGACTACCAGCGCGTCACTGAATAGCATCCGCCCACCAGGCTTCAGCATGCGAAACATCTCAACCAACACTGCGGGGCGTCCTGGAAGATGGCACAAAACGTCATTCGAGAACACAGCATCAAAGGTGTTGTCGTCGAAAGGGAGATTCTTCGAGGCGTCACACTGCTCAAAACGCGCCTGGGAAGCGAGACCCCTTGCCAGGGCAAGCTGGTTGGCATTGCGAACTCCAGGTGCGTTGATGTCCAGCCCTACGAGGCGACAACCCACCTTTTCTGCAAGGTGCAACGCATATCCCCCCGAACCGCAGCCCACCTCCAGCACAAACGCATCCGGTCTCAGATGAAGCAGTTGGGGGATTGCCTTGGATTCTTCCGTTGTAACCCAGCTTGTTTGCCCAAAATCCTCGCCATAGGTCTCGATGCGCACCTGGCGATAGGTAGCCGATTCATAATTTCCATACGCACTATCGTAGAGATCCACTTTCGGTGACACGTTCGAGATCCTCTTCGGCCAGGTTCTACTGTTGAGAAGGTTCGCTAAGCCGAACCAGACTAGCAACCCACACAAGAACCCAACCCCATAAGCGGTTTAGACTTATGGGGTCCCGAATTCAGCCTTATGGGTAAACCCACACTTTAGCCAATCCGGCGAATCGCGATCTAACTGCACCCACTCGTCGAGCCGCATTCCACGCATTTGTAACAGCTACCGTTACGAATCATGATCGCGCCACAGGTATGGCAGGTGGGCGCGTCGCCCATATCGACGAATTCGCGCATCGCGTCGGCGGTATGGATCAGGCTGCGATCTTCCACCTTGAAATTAGGAGCGGTAGCCGCATAGCCCGCGTTCAACTCCGGCAGAATGCCTCCCAGCGGAGCTGAAGTCGCGCCCATGCCGCGCGTCGGTTGATGCTGCTCCGGCGAGAACGCCTTGGGAGCCGCACCCTCTCCCGCAGTCGCCTGGACGGCCAGTCCCGCCGCCGCGGCCTGTGCGGCCAGCCCGGCGAACAGCGGCAGTTGCGTCCCGGAAAGGAAGCGCAACTGCAGCCAGCGGAAAATATAATCCATAATCGATTTGGCAAATCCGATCTGCTCATTGCCGGTCCAGCCGGAGGGCTCAAAGCGCAGATGCGAGAACTTCTCGCACAGCACCTTCAGCGGCACGCCATGCTGCAGCGAGAGCGAAATCGCCGTGGCAAACGCATCCATCAATCCGCTGACAGTCGAGCCTTCCTTCGCCATCTTGATGAAGATTTCTCCCGGCTGCCCATTCGGATAGAGGCCCACGGTAATGTAGCCCTCATGTCCGGCAATCGAGAATTTATGCGTCAGCGAAGGCCGCTCTTCTGGCAGCCGATGCCGCACAGTCCGCGGCGGCGCATTCGGATCCTGCTGCGTCAACACCACTGCGGACGCGTTCTGTACCGTCGCGCGCGCCAGCGTTTCCAGCGCCGAGGCCGGCATCTGCACCTTCTCCGTCGGCTTGGCCGCAAGCTGCGCCGTCAGCGCTTCGACGGCAGTCGCATCGATCGGTAGCTGCGTGATCGTCCGCAGCAGTTGCCCGGCGACTGCGTCCAGCGCGGAGTTGCCGCCGTTCGCTTCCGAGTCCGTCACATTCAGCGGCTGCGTTCCCTTCGACCCATCGCGATACACCGCGACTGCCTTCAATCCCTGCCGCCACGATTCCATGTAAGCTTCCGCGATGTCATCGACAGACGCATTGTTCGGCAGGTTCACCGTCTTTGAAATCGCGCCCGACAGGAACGGCTGCGTCGCCGACATCATGCGGATGTGCCCCATGTAATGAATGCTGCGCGTGCCCTTCGATGCCTTGAAGCTGCAATCGAACACCGGCAGATGCTCCGGCTTCAGCCCCGGCGCGCCTTCGATCGTGCCGGTCGCGTCAATGTAGCTCACAATCGCATCGACCGCCGGGTTGTCATAGCCCAGCTTGAACAGCGCCGCCGGAACCGTGTTGTTCACAATCTTGATCATGCCGCCGCCCACCAGCTTCTTGTACTTCACCAG
>JBEPVW010000127.1:0-8579 GCA_041690775.1 Acidobacteriota bacterium
CTCTATCGGCTGATTTCAAGCGCCGCGCCTTTCGCCAGCCTCAGCCAAGCTGCCTTTGATGGCGTGCTCGATATGCTCTCCGGCCGCTATCCATCGGATGAATTCGCCGAGCTGCGTCCGCGTATCACATGGGACCGCGTGGCCAATTCCCTCACGCCTCGCGCAGGCGCGAAAAGCCTCGCAATCCTGAACGGCGGCACCATTCCAGATCGAGGACTGTACGGAGTATTTCTTTCCGGATCGACAGAAAAACCCGTGCGCGTTGGTGAGCTGGATGAAGAAATGGTCTTCGAGAGCAACTCCGGAGACACCTTCGTTCTGGGCGCAACTACATGGCGCATCGATGAGATCACGCATGATCGGGTGCTCGTTTCTCCTGCTCCGGGCGAGCCGGGAAAAATGCCTTTCTGGCACGGCGACGGCCCCGGCAGGCCGATTGAATTTGGCCGCCGCATCGGCGCCATGGTGCGCGAACTGCGGGCGATGGAGCGCAACGCCGCGTTGAGTCGGCTGACGCGCGAGCATGATCTAGATCCAAGGGCCGCCGACAATCTGTTGCGCTTCCTGGCCGATCAGGAGCTCGCCACCGATGCCGTACCCGATGACCGCACCATCGTGATTGAACGATGCCGCGATGAATTGGGCGATTGGCGTGTTTGCGTTATGACTCCGTTTGGCAGCCGTATTCACGCCCCCTGGGCGATGGCCGTCAGCGCACGCCTTCAGGCTGCCGGCCATGTGGACGTCGAAACTTTGTGGACCGACGACGGCTTCGTCCTACGCTTTCCGGAGACAGTCGAGCCGCCAGATTCGGATGTCCTCATGCTCGATGCAGCCGAGGCAACCGACCTGGTGCTGCGCCAGTTAGGATCGACCGCAATGTTCGCCGCGAAATTCCGCGAGAGCGCCGCGCGTGCGCTGCTGTTGCCGCGCCGCCGCGCACAGGGCCGTGCCCCGCTCTGGCAGCAGCGCAAGCGCGCCTACGATCTACTTTCGGTTGCCTCGCGGTATGCCTCCTTTCCCATGTTGCTGGAGGCATATCGCGAGACCCTCCGTGACGTTTTCGATATGCCCGCATTCCTTGAGGTTCTGCGCGGCATCGCAACGCGCAACATTCGCGTTCACGTAGTAGACACGCGAACACCGTCGCCGTTCGCCGCGTCGCTCCTATTCAGCTATGCGGCAAACTTTATTTATGATGGCGACGCTCCTCTCGCAGAGCGCCGTGCACAGGCCCTCACCATCGATCAGGATCAGCTTCGCGATCTGATGGGCGACGCAGATCTCCGCGAGCTGTTGGACGCTTCGGCTATCGAAGAAGTGGAAGAGCAGCTCCAGGCGCTCGCCGAAAATTATCGCGCAAAGAACATGGATGGTGTCCACGACCTGCTGCTGCGGTTGGGCGATCTGACGCGCAAAGAAATTGCCGATCGTTCCGTAGGTATCGACGTCAACACGGTGACCGAGCGGCTGATCCGTGCGCGCCGTGTGTTGGAGCTTCAGATGTTCGGCGAGAAACGGCTGATCGCAATGGAGGACGCCGCCAAGTATCGCGACGCGTTGGGCATACCCTTGCCACCCGGCATACCAAGAGCATTCTTGGAACCGGCGCCGGCGCCTCAGCTCGAATTGTTGAAACGCTATGCCCGCACCCACGGGCCGTTCACACTGGACGATGCTGCAGCGCGCTTCGGTTGGAATTTACAGCTGGTTCAAACCGGGCTGCGTGCATTGGTCCACGCGGGCAGATTGGTTGAAGGAGATTTCCGGCCCGGCGGCATCCATCGCGAATGGTGCGATGCGGAGGTGCTGCGCACCATTCGCCGCAAATCCCTGGCACGCCTGCGCAAGCAGGTGGAACCGGCGGAGCAACACACATATGCCCGCATGGCAACACATTGGCACGGATGTCTGCATCGTCGCAAAGGACTCGATGCCGTTCTCGATGCCATCGATCACCTGCAGGGTGCGCCGCTGCCTGCTTCATTGATCGAGCGGGAAATCCTGCCTGCTCGCGTGCAGGGCTTCCAGCCCGGCGATCTCGATACGCTGGTCGGAGCCGGAGAAATCATCTGGTGCGGCGTGGAACCCATCGGCGAAACAGACGGACGCATTGCTTTGTATCTGGCGGACAAGCTGCTGGAGCTGCATACGCCAGTCGCGCCGCAAATACCAAATCCGTTACAGAATCCGCTGGAAGAAAAACAGCGGCAGATTCTCGAAGTGCTCACCGCACGCGGAGCGATGTTTTTCGCCGCGCTGCATGAGTCGTTGGGCGGCGGCTATCCCGGCGAAACTCTCGACGCGCTGTGGGGCCTGGTGTGGAGAGGGGCGGTGACGAACGATACCTTCCACGCGCTCCGTGCCTACATCGCACGCAAGGCGAGCACGCGCTCCTCGCACCGGGACCATGCGCAATCGAATTTCCGTTCGCGTCGCACTTCCCCCCCCAGCGCCCAGGGCCGATGGACGCTGGTGGATGTTCCGGGTGCGGCCCAGCCGTCCCCTACCACCCGCAGTCACGCCACGGCACTGCAATTGTTGAAGCGGCATGGCATCGTCACGCGCGAGTCCATGGGACTTGAGAACATCGCTGGTGGATTCAGCGCCGTTTACCGCGTGCTGAAGGCGCTCGAAGAATCTGGTCGCATACGGCGAGGATATTTCGTGGCCGGTCTCGGCGGAGCTCAGTTTGCACTGCCCTCTGCCGTCGATCTGCTCCGCTCGTTGCGAGCCGATCGCGACCCGGAGAAGCCTGAGATGCTGTCGTTGGCGGCGACCGATTCCGCCAATCTATATGGGTCGGTACTGCGTTGGCCGTCGGCCTCGACCTCCATCGAGAAAAGCGACCCCGACGAAACTTCTGCGGAGAGAAACAGCGAACCCACCACGCGAATGCTCGCCCGCGCAGTCGGCGCGCGAGTGATTTTGCGCAACGGCGAGATGGTCGCCTACATGCGCCGCAACAATCCGAATCTCATGGTATTTTTGTCGCCGGATGAACCGAACCGCAGCCACGCCGCACGCGATCTGGCAAACTTTCTTGCCGAGCTCGGTCAGCAGGATTTACGCTCTGAAGGTTTCGGACGCCCTGCTGGAATGTTGATTGCAAGCGTGAACGATATGCGTGTGGATGAACATTTTCTGGCCCGATTTCTTCTCGATGCCGGCTTCCATCCCTCGCCCGCGGGCTTCAACCTGCGCCGGATTCTGATGCCGCCGGGTCATGGAGAAACGGGCAACTCACTCTCGCGGGAGGTGCAATAGCCATGCCGGAAGGAGATACAGTTTTTCGCTCTGCACGCGCACTGCATCGTGCGCTGGCGGGAAAAATGATTACGCGCTTTGAGACGGGCTATGCCAGGTTGGCGCGTGCGGATGACAACCATATCATCGCCGGGCGCACTGTCGAGCGCGTGGAATCGCGCGGCAAATGGCTGCTTATGTTTCTTTCCGGCGACCTGATTCTGCTGACCCATCTGTTGATGAACGGCAGCTGGCACATCTATCGCGTCGGCGAGCGCTGGCGTCGCCAGCGGCGGGACATGCGCATCGTGATCGAGACGCACGACTGGATGGCCGTAGGCTTCACCATCCCGATAGCGGAATTTCATTCGGCTGCGTCGCTGGCACGAAAAACGAACGTGATGACTCTGGGTCCCGACCTGCTGAAGGAAGACTTCGACCATGACAGCGCGCTGGCTGGAATCCGTCAGCGTTCAATCGAAGAAATTGCGGTTGTGTTGCTGAATCAGCATGTGCTTGCTGGAATTGGAAACGTGTTCAAGTCGGAGATTTGCTTCGCCTGCGGCGTGCATCCGTTTCGACGCGTGGAGACCTTGGCGCAATCACAGCTGGAAGAGGTCGTCCATGTCTCTCGCAAATTTCTAAGGGCTAACGTTGTCGAGGACGCCGACGGTCGAACCACCGAAAATACCGGTGCGCGGCGCACCATCAATTCTCTCAATCACGCAGCGCGTCTCTGGGTCTACGGACGCCGTGGCGAACCATGCCGCCGCTGCGGGACCGCGATCCTCATGCGCAAACAGGGAACCGAAGCGCGCACAACCTTCTGGTGCCCGGACTGTCAGCCGCTCGAACCGGTCGCGGAAGCCTCTGCCCCAGCACTGGAAGGCTCGTCCCATCGCCGTCGCGGTACGATGTTCCGCTAGCTGCCGTTTGCCTGATTGCCGCAGTCTTCGGGCTTGAGATATATTGTCGTCCTGAGCGAAGCGAGGGATCTCGCGGTTAGTCAGCAGTGACGATGCCTTTCCCAGCGACAACGTCAAAACGGTGAATTGCAGTTCACGCCACTCACTTTGGCCCGAGACCATTTATCGTAAGTAGTAACGACTATGAGCCAGATCAAGGCTGTGCGCGGCACGCGCGACCTGCTGCCGCCGGAAACAGAATTATGGAACCACGTCGAGGCGACCGCCCGCAGCGTCTTCGCGCGCTATGCGTTTGGAGAAATTCGCACGCCCATTTTTGAAGACACGCAGCTTTTTTCCCGCAGCGTCGGAGAAGAAACCGACATCGTTTCCAAAGAGATGTACACCTGGGAAGATCGTGCGCGCGCGCAATCGGAAAAAGCACAGATGCTGACCCTGCGCCCCGAAAATACCGCTGGCGTGGTTCGCGCTTATATAGAACACAAGCTGGGAGATAGCGGGTTGCTGCAAAAGTTCTATTACATCGGCCCGCAGTTTCGCAGGGAGCGTCCGCAAAAGGGTCGCTACCGCCAGTTTTTCCAGATCGGCGCGGAAGTCATCGGTCCGCCCAGTGCTGGCAGCGAGTCTCCGCTGCGCGACGCGGAAGTGCTGGAGATGCTCGCGACTTTCCTCGACGAACTGGGCGTGACCGGCTGGGCGTTGGAGTTGAACTCAGTCGGCTCCGCGCAGGACCGGCCTCGCTATGTGCAGGCCCTGCGAGAGGCGCTGACCGATGTCGCCCCGACCATGTGCGTGGATTGCCAGCGCCGCGCCGTAACGAATCCGCTGCGCGTGCTGGACTGCAAGGTGCCGGAGGACCAGGAGAAAATCAACGCGCTGCCGAAGATCGCCGATTTTCTCGACGACGCTTCCCGCGCCCATTTCGCCACGGTTTGCGCCGCGCTCGACGCTTGCGGTGTTCCGTATACGGTAAATCCGCGGCTGGTAAGGGGCCTCGACTACTACACGCGAACGACCTTTGAGTTCGTCCACAGCGGTCTCGGCGCACAGAACGCATTGCTGGGCGGCGGCCGCTACGACGGGCTGAGTGAGGCGATTGGCGGCCCCAAGGCCCCTGGAATCGGCTTCGCCATAGGCGCAGACAGGCTAGTTCTAACATTGCAGGCGCAAGTTACGAATGCGGCTGGCGAAGCCAACACCTCCGGGCTGATTGACGCATACATCGCGCCTGTAGGCGAAGCGCAGCAGGCGGAGTCGCTTCTGTTGGCGCGGGAGCTGCGCCGCGCCGGTTTGCATGTTGACCTTGGTGACGGAGGGTTTCGCCTGAAAAAATCTTTTGAACTCGGAAATAAAATCGCGCGGTCGATTGTTCTTTTTGGCGAAGAGGAAGCTCGTTCGGGGATGGCCACCGTAAAAAACTTTCAAACAGGCGAGCAGGCGAAAGTCGCGCGCAGCGAACTAGCGGAATTTCTTCGCAAAAAGTGACTGCCGCGTCCGACCTGCAATTCTTTAAAAAAATTAAGTAAACGCAAAAAACAGGGATAACGATGGAGCTGGATCTTCTTGGAAATTTGGAACGGACACATTCCTGCGGCGAGCTGCGTCTTTCTGCCGAGGGCCAATCTGTAGTGGTTATGGGATGGGTTAACCGCCGCCGAGATCACGGAGACCTGATATTCCTCGATCTGCGCGACCGCTTCGGCATTGTGCAGATTGTGCTCGACAAGGAATTGTGCCCAGCGGCACACGCCACGGCAGAGTCCGTTCGCCCCGAATATGTCCTCGCCGTTCAAGGCAAGGTGCATGGCCGCGACGCGGCGGTAATCAACCCGAACATGCCCACCGGCGAAATCGAAATTCATGTAAATCAGCTGCACATCCTGAATGACGCGAAGACTCCGCCATTTTCCCCGGCGGAAGACGCCATCGGAAATGAAGAGTTGCGCTTGAAATACCGCTACATCGATCTGCGCCGTCCGGTGATGCAGCGCAATGTCATCCTGCGCCACAAAATTGCGTTGGCCATCCGGCAGCAACTTGCGGGGCAGGGGTTTCTTGAAATTGAAACACCCTATATGACTCGCTCCACGCCGGAGGGAGCGAGAGATTATCTGGTACCGAGCCGCGTGCATCCCGGCGAGTTTTACGCACTGCCGCAGTCGCCGCAAATCTTCAAGCAGATTTTAATGATCTCCGGCCTCGATCGTTATTTTCAAATCGCCCGCTGCTTTCGCGATGAAGATTTGCGCGCCGATCGCCAGCCGGAATTTACCCAGATCGATCTCGAAATGACGTTTCCGCAGCAGGAGACGGTCTTTCGCGTTGTGGAAGGTTTTCTCAGCGCCGCGTTTGAAGCCGCGGGAATCACGCTGCCCACTCCGTTTCCGCAAATTACCTATGACGAATCGGTCCGCCGCTTCGGCAGCGACAAGCCCGATATGCGCTTGCCGGAACTGGTCGATGTGCGGGATGTATTCACCGCGGCCGATATCGAATCGCTCGCCATCGATCCGGCGCTTCCCGTAGTTGCGATACGCGTGGCGAAGGTCGGCGAGCTGTCGCGCAAGGAACGCGAAGAAAATCGTCCAATGTTTGACACGCGCAAAGGCGCCAAGCTGATCGATGATCTGAAACGCCTTGAAAAAAGTTTCCCAGACGCAGTCGCCAAAATCCGCGAACGGACAAACGCTGCGCCGGATGATTTAGTCGTGATCGTCGCAGGCGACGCAGCCGCGCGCATTGAAGCCAGCGATACGAAGATTTCTGGACGGCTCACAGAGCGAGAGATCGCAGTTTACTCCGCAGCCGGAATTCTTCGTACGGAGCTTTCAAAAAAATACGCCGCGAAGCACGAGGCATTCGCCGCAACGGAGCGGGTCATCCAGCAGGCGAGCATTGTGCCGCAGGAAGGAACGAGCGCGCCAGTACAAGCCGCGCCAATACCAGGCGGAGAAGCCTTCTTCCCCATCTGGGTAACGGATTTTCCTATGTTCGAATACGATCCGGAGAGCAAACACTGGATGCCTGCGCACCATCCGTTTACTTCGCCGCATGAGGAAGACATGGAGCGCCTGGTGTCCGATCCAGCGTCTGTTCGCGCGCGTTATTACGATCTGGCGATGAACGGGTTGGAGCTTGGTTCGGGGTCGATCCGTATCTACCGCAAGGACGTGCAGGCGAAGATTTTTCAATCGCTTGGAATGAGTGATGAGGAAGCCAAGGAACGTTTTGGATTCTTTCTGGAAGCGCTGGAATATGGCACTCCGCCGCACGGCGGCATTGCATTGGGGCTGGATCGCATTGTGATGATCCTCGCCGGCGCGCAAAGTCTGCGCGAGGTGATTGCTTTCCCGAAAACGGCGAAGGCCATCGATCTGATGGTCGATGCGCCATCGCCGGTTAGCGAAACACAACTGAAAGAGTTACAAATTCAGAAGCGCCGCAGCTAGGCTAGTACGCCGGAATTCCGGTCACGCTCTGTCCGATGATCAAGGTATGCATATCGTGCGTGCCCTCGTAGGTCTTCACCGACTCCAGGTTCAACATGTGCCGCATGATCGGATAATCATCCGTAATGCCGTTGGCTCCGAGAATGTCCCGCGACATGCGCGCGCATTCGAGTGCCATCCAGACATTATTCCTCTTCGCCATCGAGATGTGCTCGTGGCCCACAGTACCGGCATCTTTCATGCGGCCCACCTGTAGCGACAGCAGTTGTCCCTTGGTGATTTCGCTGATCATCCACGCCAGTTTCTCCTGCACCAACTGGTGGCTGGCGATCGGCTGATCGCGAAATTGCTTGCGCAGCAGTGAGTATTGCAGCGCCGTGTCATAGCACGCCATTGCCGCGCCCAGCGCGCCCCAGCCGATGCCATATCGCGCCTGGTTCAGGCACATCAGCGGCGACTTCAAGCCGTTCGTGCCCGGCAGCAGCGCGGAGGCCGGCACGCGCACATCCTGCATGGAAAGCCCCGAAGTCACAGATGCGCGCAGCGACCATTTTCCATGTACATCGTAGGCGCTGAAGCCCGGCAGTTTCGTGTCGACCAGAAATCCGCGCAGCCGTCCATCTTCGTCGTCCACCTTCGCCCAGATCACCGCGACATCCGCTAGCGTGCCGGAGGTGATCCACATTTTTTCACCATTCAGGATGTAGTCGCCGCCATCTTTTTTTGCGCGCGTGCGCATTCCGGCGGGGTTGGAGCCAAAGTCAGGCTCCGTCAGGCCGAAACAGCCGAGCTTCTCCCCCGTCGCCATCTGCGGCAGCCACTCGTTTTTTTGTTCATCGCTGCCGAAGGCATGGATGGGGTACATGCAAAGCGCCGACTGCACGCTGACAAAACTGCGCACGCCGGAGTCGCCGCGCTCCGTCTCCTGCATGACCAGGCCGTATTCCACATTGTTCAT
>JBEPVW010000128.1:0-8443 GCA_041690775.1 Acidobacteriota bacterium
GTCCAGGCCGCTTCTCGCGGCGCCAAACTGTTCCCATCGACGTTCTCGCCGCGCCGCTCGGCTCGGCCTCGAATCTCGAAGGTGAAGGATCCATCGCCGACAGGATTTACCGCCAGCTGAAATGTCTGGCTGCCTTGCTCCGGAATGTAAGCGGCGTTGAGGAAGCAGGCGTTGCGGACATCAAAGATTTCCTCTGGAAACAGGGCCTTGGCCGCGGAGAGTGCCATGTCGATATGCCCGGAAGCCGGGAAAACAGCAGAGCGCAAAACCCGGTGATCATTCAGGTAAGGCAGCGCCGCAATCTCAATTTCGGTCTCCCACAGATACGTATTCGGCTGTAGTGAGGACTCGAACTTGTGCCCGAGCAGCGGGCTTGTTTGGCCGGTATGCCGCGCCAGACGCGCTCGCGCCGGATCTCCCGGTTCTGGCCAGCAGCGCTCACGCTGAAAAGGATACTGCGGTAATCGCACACAGCGAACTTCTTCCGCTGGATAGAGCCGCTCCCAATGGATCTTGCCGCCAGCCGCATATAGAGCAGCCAATCCGCACAGCATGGACGCGCGAGCGGGCTTTTCCCGGCGAAGCGAGGCGACCGCTAGCGCTCGCGGGTTCACCTCCCGTGCAGAGGCGTCGATCGATGGCAGCAGGATTGGATGCGGGCTGAGTTCCATGAATGTGTCATGACCTTCGCGGGATAATTTCTCAATCGCCGGCGCGAACAGCACGCTGCGGCGCAGATTTTCAACCCAGTAGGCAGCGTCCATCACCACGCCGGCGTTGCCGTCACGGGACGCGTACTCGCCTTTGACTGTCGAGAACATCGGAGTCGTTGCCGGTTGCGGACGGATACCAGAAAGCGAGGTAAAGAGCTCATTGAGAATCGGATCGACCTGCGCGCTATGCGAGGCCACATCCACTTTGATCTGGCGACAGTAAATTTCCTTCGCCGTAAGCTCCTTCAACAACGCTTCGATGGCTTTCGAGTCTCCGGAAATTACCGTCGTGTTGGGGCCGTTGCTTGCCCCAACAGACACACCTTCCCTGGACTGCAACAGCTTCTCGACCTCGCGCAGCGGAAGCTCGACGGTCGCCATGCTTCCGGCGCTGCTCAGGGTCTTCATCAAACGGCTGCGGCGGCAAATAACAGCGACCGCGTCCTTCAAATTCAGAATTCCGGCGATATGGGCCGCCGCGACTTCCCCCATACTGTGTCCGACAACAGTGTCCGGTTCGACTCCCCAGGACCGCCAGACCGCAGCCAACGCCACGCTCATGGTGAATAGCGCGGGCTGGATCACATCGATTTGCGTAAGATAGCTTTCTGCATCCGGACCGAGAACTCGATCGGCTAACCGCCAGCCCGTTTCCGCGGCGATCGCCGAATCGCACTGCTCGAACGCCTGTCGGAACACCGGCTCGCGGTCGAAGAGTTCCCGCGCCATTCCCAGCCACTGCGAACCCTGGCCAGGAGCGACAAACACAACCTTGTCTTCGCCCGCGCTCCCCCGACCGAAAACAACTCGATCGCAATCTTCTTTCTCAATCGCCGCGGTGATGTTCTTCTCCAGATCCTCGAGATCCTCACCGACGATTGCCGCGCGATATTCATGGTGGTTCCGCCGCACACTGGCGGTGTAGCAGACATCTCGAACCGGATAGTCCAGACCCGCGTCCTGCATCTGCTTCAGGTGTGCGACCAACAAGCCGTGCAATGCTTCCGGGCTGCGCGCGGAAACCGGCAGCAGATACGGGCCATTCCCCTGCGGATTTAAATCTGACGCGCGTTTCACTTCTTCGAGCACGACGTGTGCATTCGTTCCGGTGATGCCGAAGGAGTTGACTCCAGCCAGGATCAAGCCCGTTTCCTCTGCGAAGTCGATAGCTTCAGCGGCAACATGAACTGGAAACTTGTCCCACGCAATCTTCGGATTCGGTACTTTGAAATGCAGGCTAGGCGGTACGATGCGGTGCTTGAGCGCGAGCGCAGCCTTGATCAGTCCAGCCACTCCGGCGGCGGACTCTGTGTGCCCAATATTTGTCTTGATGGACCCCAGCGCGCAGGACCGGGTGACGCCGGCATCCGCCAGCGCCGCACCGACTGCATCGATCTCGACGGGGTCTCCTACACCGGTTCCGGTGCCATGCATTTCGATGTAGCGCAGGTCGACCGGGTCAATGCCTGCGGATTTCCATGCGAAACCCAGCATCTCCCGTTGTCCTTCGCGGCTGGGGGTTACCAGCAGCCCGCTGCTGCGGCCATCATTATTCACGGCCCCGCCGCGGATCACCGCATAAATCGAATCTCTATCGGCGATGGCCCGCGAAAGCCTCTTCAATACGACGATGCCCGCGCCTTCGCTTCTAACAAATCCGTTGGCCGACGCATCTCCGAATTTGCACCGCCCCTCCGGCGAGAGCATCTTCGCTTTGGTAAAAAGCTCGGAAATCTCCGTGCCTAAAATAACATTGGCTCCGCCAGCCAGCGCCATGTCGATGTCTCCGGCCAATAATGCCTGACACGCCATATGCACAGCTACCAGAGAGGAAGAACATGCGGTGTCGACGGTTACACTCGGTCCCTGAAATCCAAAGGTGAAGGACAGCCGGCCAGAGGCGGACGCGCGCGCGCAGCCGGTTATCGAATAAAAATCTCCTTCGGTGGCCGATTCGTACAGCCGCGCCTCATATTCATTCGTCCACAGGCCTGTGTATACGCCGGTCGAAGACCCGTCATACGATTCGCGCACCTGTCCGGCATCTTCCAATGCCTCCCAGGCGACTTCAAGAAGCAACCGATGTTGCGGATCCACATAGGTCGACTCGCGGGGTGAAATCTCAAAGAACTGCGAATCGAAGCCGGCAATGTCCGCCAGAAATCCGCCGCGGTCTGTCAACACTCTACCCGGCTTCCGACGCGCTTCCTCATATAGGCTGTCCAGTCCGGCAAAGCGTCCACCAGGATATGGACCCACCCCCTCCTCCCCGGTAATCAGGGCTTTCCAGAGTTCAACGGGGTTCGACGCGCCCGGATAGCGGCATCCAATACCAATAATCGCAATGGGTTCGGCGGCCGTCCCCGGGGGAATGGCAGACTGGTTTTTTGCGCCTTGAGTCTTCTTTTTAGGAATTATCTGCATGCCTGTACCTTCAACTTGCTAACGAGACGTTCTGATCGCGAAGGTGGGCCCCAATGCGAGTCTTCAATACGCGGATCAACTCCAGTCCGCTGACTGTTGGAAAGAAATGTCCGCCGGACAACACGTTAATATCAAAACCCGAATTCGTGTGCAAGGCCCATTGCTGCAACGAATCCAGCGCTACCGCGCTGTCCTCCGCTCCCGCAAACGCGGTGATCGGAATAGTGAGTGGATCGCTGGGTTCGAACCGATATGTCTCGTATCCCGTAAAATCTGCTCGCATAGCGGGCAAAAACATTTCCAGCAACTCCGGATTGTCAAAGATCGTCGCTGGAATACCCCCGTAACGGAGCTGTATGCTCTCGACGAACTCCCGATCCGCCAATTGGTGAATGGGTGGATATCGTAGCGGCAGATGCGGAGGCCGCGTCGCTCCCACAAACAGGTGATGGGGTCCCGGCAACCCGGAACGCGTCATCTGCCTGGCAAGCTCGAACGCAACAATACCGCCAAAGCTGTGACCATAAAACGCAAAGGGCTTGTCTGCAAACGCGGAAAAGTCCAGGCCGATGTCCCCAATCAGTCCTTCGACACAAGTCTGCGGTTGTTCCCTTAATCTCTGGCCTCTACCGGCATACTGTAGGCACACGCATTCAATTTCCCCGCCGAAGCGCTGTGACCAGTCGAAGAAAGCCACCGGGCCGCCACCCGCATGGGGAAAGCAAAATAGCCGCGAAACAGCCTCCGGCATGGGCCTGGCAGTTACAAATTGCGATCCGTGCTTCACTCAAACATATCCTTTTCAGTTCAATTCCCGGTTAATTTGTAATTCATCCCTGCAACCCAACGGGTTGTCGCTCCAACTATCGTTCGAGGCCACATCGTGGAAGTTTATCTGCGAAGTTTCAGGTGTTTGACCGGGCTGTGCCGGCAGGGCGGGAAGCCGCTCTGTATAACCAAGGCCTACAAGTGCTGCATCCTGTCGGTCACCGAATCTGGGCTACCTCTTGTGTTTCCGGCACATTACACAGAAAACCTTGCCGATCGGCGAGGAGCGTTAACTTGGGAGAGCCAACATGTCCGGGCTGCGCCAACGGCCATAACGCCCACTTGGCACCTTGACCTTTTTCGGTTCTTTCGTCCCGCCTCAATCTTGCCGGGAATTTAAGCATCTAAGGCGGCTCGGCTCGGTACGCTGTTTAGAGTACCATTCACTACCCGCCGATACACGGAAATTCGCTGGCGGTTTGTTTCCGCCGCCTTGCATCCCAGGAACCACCGGCGTAAAGTCCAGACCAGCATGCGCAAAGCCTTTTTACTCTTCATCTTGGCCGCTGCGGCCCTGTTTCCCGCCTCCTTCTCCGGGGCCCAAACTGCCCAAATCCAGACTGCGAACTCAACTCCGGCACAGCGTTGGACGGAGGCGCAGGCGAACGCCTGGTACGCCCAACAGCCCTGGCTCGTCGGCGCCAATTACATCCCGCGTGATGCAATCAATCAGTTGGAGATGTGGCAGGCGGCGACTTTCAACCCAGAGGAAATTGATCAGGAGCTGGGCTGGGCCCAGGCCATCGGCATGAACACCATGCGGGTCTTTCTGCATGACTTGCTTTGGCAGCAGGATCCGAAAGGCTTCCAGCAACGCATCGACACTTTCCTCGCCATCGCCGCCCGGCATCACATACGTCCCGTCTTTGTGATCTTCGACTCCTGCTGGGACCCTTCTCCAAAGCTGGGGCCTCAGCGTCCGCCGATCCCCGGCGTCCACAACTCGGGCTGGGTGCAGAGTCCTGGCATGGCCGCGCTGCGCGACCCCGGGCAGTACCTGAGATTGGAAGCCTACGTGAAGGGCGTCGTAGGTGCCTTTGCCAATGACCCTCGCATTCTGGCATGGGATCTGTGGAATGAGCCGGACAACGGCGATGCCGATTACCAGACAGCGAACGCGGGCCAGAGCAAACGCAAACTGGTGGCCAAATTGTTGCCCCAGGTATTCGACTGGGCCCGCTCGCAACATCCCATCCAGCCTCTCACCAGCGGTCTCTTTTATGGCGATTGGGACGACCTATCGACCCTGCAACCGGTGCCGAAGATCCAACTGACCCAATCCGACGTGATCAGCTTCCACAACTACGGCTGGCCAGAAGACTTTGAAAAGCATGTGGTCGAACTCGAAAAATATCACCGTCCCCTTCTGTGCACCGAATATATGGCCCGTAGCGCGGGCAGCACTTTCGATACGATCCTGCCAATCGCCATGAAAGATCACGTGGCGGCCATTAACTGGGGCCTGGTCAACGGAAGAACGCAGACAAATTTCCCCTGGGACTCATGGCAGCGCCCCTACGTGCTGATGCAACCGACGGTTTGGTTCCATGACATCTTCTATCCCGATGGCAAGCCCTACCGCCAGCATGAAGTCGATCTCATCCGCCGGCTGACCAGCGAGGCCAATCCAACCCGGCAGGCGTCCGTGAAATAGCATCGGCCCGCAGTTGCTGGATGCTATAACCGAGAAGTATGGTTCGCCTGAAGCGGCTGGCTGCCGCACTCCAATCAATAACCCGCACCGCGGACGCCATGCTGGTTACGCATCCACAGGATGTCCGTTATCTCACCGGATTTACCGGCTCCAATGCGGCGCTTGTAGTTCCACTACACTCGACTACGCCGCGCCGCCCACCGCGAAAACCGATGCTGTTCACCGATGGCCGCTACATCGCGCAGGCCCGCCAGCAAACCAGAAATGCCGGCGTGGTCATCGCCCAGGGTCCCGTCCTGCGAGAAGCATGTGCCTGGATGCAGAAGCAGACCATCGAACATTGCGCTTTCGACGCCGAGCACACCACTGTCGCGACCCTCGACGCCATGCGCCGGTGGATTCCATCGAAAAAGTGGAGAGGTTTTTTTCAACCCGTCCCGCCCGTAGTCGCCAACCTTCGAGAGATCAAAGATGCGGATGAAATTGTGCGGATGCGTTCCGCCGCGGACCTCGGCTGCTCTCTGTTTGAGCAGCTATTGCCCAAAATCGAAGCCGGCAAGCAGGAGGTGGAGATTGCCGCGCAGCTTGAGTTCGCCGCCCGCCTGGCCGGTGCGGAAGCGATGTCCTTCGAGACCATCGTAGCCAGCGGCGCGCGGTCCGCCCTGCCCCACGGCCACGCCACCACGCAGCGTATCCCGCAGCGCGGATTCCTGGTCCTGGACTTCGGTGTTATGCTCAGTGGTTATTGCTCGGACATGACGCGAACGGTACACCTTGGGCCTGCAACCAGCGCGGAACGGCGTGCCTACGAAGCAGTTCTCGAAGCCCAGCTGGCAGCGGTCGCAGCCGTTCAGCCGGGAGTCACGTGTGAAGAAGTCGATGAGGCTGCCCGCAGTGTTTTACGCCGTGCGAAACTGGCGGAGTTCTTTACCCATTCCACGGGACACGGAGTGGGCCTGGAGATTCACGAAGGTCCGCGTATTGCAGCGCGGCAGCGGCAAAAACTTGAGCCCGGAATGGTAATTACCGTGGAGCCAGGGGTGTATTTGGCGGGCCGTTTTGGCATCCGACTTGAAGATATGGTTCTGGTAACCCGAAGCGGATCGGAAGTGCTGACGCCTGCAACCAAAGCGTGGATTGAACTATAGCGTTCCTGAGGCATCCATTCACTAAACAGGGGTGTCATCTGCTGCCGCACGCTATCACCTCTATACTTGCAAAGACAGAACAAATCGGCCGAGACCTGTAAGGAGCAAGAAAGCGATATGAACTCTGGACAATTGCAATCGCTGAAAGACCTCATCGAGTTTCTCAAGCAGCAGGAAGTGGGCGAGTTCGAACTGGAGCAGGAGGACCTCAAGGTCCGCCTCAGCTTCGCCGGGCACGGTAGCTCCGCCACCAATGTGAATACTGGCGTGGATATGGGCCAGATCGCGCAACTCCTGCAGCAGGCGCCAAAATCCGCCTCATCTGCAGCGACGGCAGGTTCTTTGCCACATGGCAGCATCACCGCTTCGACATCATCCCCCGCCTCCTCCGCAGCGGAACAAGAAGCAGGCCTGCACATAGTCAAGTCTCCCATCGTCGGCACCTTTTATGAAGCCTCCGCCCCCGGCGCGGAGCCGTTCGTCAAGGTTGGCGATCAGGTCGAGGCTGGCCAGGTAATCTGCATTGTGGAAGCGATGAAGCTGATGAATGAAATTGAATGCGACGCGGCGGGTGAAGTCGTAAAACGTCTCGTGGCCAGTGGACAGCCCGTCGAATATGGGCAGGCGCTGTTCGAGATTCGTCCCCGCTAGTTCTCGCCGCCGCGAAAGGTAGACAGCCGGTTCTCACCGTCGATCACGCACACTGAGCAAGAGGTTTATGTTTCGAAAAGTTCTCATCGCCAATCGCGGCGAAATCGCTTTGCGCATCATCAGCGCCTGCAAGGAACTGGGCATTCGCACGGTTGCTGTCTATAGCGAGGCGGACCGTAATTCCCTGCACGTTCGTTTTGCCGACGAAGCCATCTGCATCGGCCCGCCGCGCTCCTCGGACAGCTATCTCAATGTTCCCGCCGTCATCAGCGCGGCGGAAATAGCCGACGTCGATGCCATTCATCCCGGCTACGGTCTGCTGAGTGAGAATGCAAATTTCGCTGAGGTCTGCCGCGCCTCCAACATAAAGTTCATCGGGCCGCCGCCGGAAGTCACGCGGCTGATGGGCGAAAAAGAGAAGGCGCGCATGTCCATGAAGAAGGCCAAGGTGCCGATTCTCCCCGGCTCCGACGGCGTGATTCAAAGCGAAGAAGAGGCCCTGGACTGGGCCAAGCACATCGGCTATCCCGTCATCCTGAAAGCCTCCGCGGGTGGCGGCGGCCGTGGAATGCGGATCGTCCGCAGCGCTGAAGAGTTGCCGAACTTTTTCCGAGCTGCCCGCACCGAGGCGCAAAATGCCTTCGGCAATGGTGACCTTTATATGGAGAAGTTCATTGAGCGCCCTCGCCACATTGAATTTCAAGTGCTCGCCGACGAGCACGGCAATGTCGTTTCACTCGGCGAACGCGAGTGCTCGATCCAGCGCCGCCATCAGAAGATGATCGAGGAAGCGCCGTCGTTGCAGGTTACTCCGAAAATGCGCGAGGAGATCGGCGCGACTCTGAAAAAATGCCTGGAAAACATCGGCTACATGAATGCCGGTACCGTTGAATTTCTCATGGATGAAGATGGCAAGCTCTACTTCATCGAAATGAATACCCGCATACAGGTCGAACATCCGGTCACGGAAATGGTCACCGGCGTCGATCTCGTCAAAGCGCAATTCCGCATTGCCGCCGGAGAAA
>JBEPVW010000129.1:0-8381 GCA_041690775.1 Acidobacteriota bacterium
GACGCAGCGAAAATTCTGAACACCGCGGTGAATGCAGGAGCCAATCAAAGCGGACAGATCGACTGGGCCGTTGCCGATGAAGATGCACTGGAAGCGAAGGCCGCGGGAAAAGCGCTCGCACGTGCGCATGCTGTTGCTGCGCAGATGGCGCAGGGTCTTGGCATTAAGCTGGGCGATTTGATTTACGCCAGTAACCAAAATCCGGAGACACCTCGACCGATGATGATGCGGGCGATGTCGGCGGGATTAGTAGCGAACGCAACAGCGGAACCGGCGCCGCTTGCGATCAACCCGCGCAAGATCGAGCGCTCGGCGACCGTATACGCCGTGTTTTCGATTCAGTAGAAGATCATCTTCACCCAGGTCTCAGAAGCGAGACCTGTGGCACATGCTTCCCTTCGACGTTAAAATTTCCGGCACACTACACTATCTCTATGGCTCACTATGCTTATCGTGAACTGAAACCGACGCCCGAAGCGGAGGCGGCGTACATGCGCTGGATTGCGCATCTCGATACGGAATTTACGCGCCACCGTAAACCTGAGATCCGTGGGGAGATCGTTCGCGATGAGCTGCATCAGCTCTACCTGGGGCGGCCACACGGCGGCAAGCTGAACTTCAACATGACGACCGAGCTGCCTTTCAACGTGCTGCAGTTGTCGCTTGATCCGCGCAATGCGACTCTGGAGCCGGAATACTACGGCGATGTCGATGCGGAAAAGTATGCCGTGGTGAAGCCGCTGATCTGGTTCTGGCAGATGTACGACCGCTCGCCGGTGGGACTGAACCACTGGCTGGGCTTTCGTTTCCGCTGCATGTTGGGCCGTCACATCTTCAAACACATCGGCAAGAATGTGAAAATATTTCACGGCGTGGAGTTCAGCTATGGCTACAACCTGACGATCGAGGACAACTGCACCATCCATAAATTCGTGCTGCTGGATGACCGCGGCGAGATTATTGTGCGGGAAGGATCGTCGATTTCCGATTATGCGAATGTCTACTCACATACCCATGACATCAACGACTCGTCGGACGTGACTAATCGCCCGACAGAGATTGGGCCGCGCGCGCGCATCACGTATCACGCGACGGTGCTGGCCGGCACGCGCATTGGCGAAGACGCCATGCTGGGGGCGATGGGCCTTGCGACGCACGATGTGCCGCCATCGACGGTGAGCGCGGGGATCCCGGCGCGGCCGATTCGGGAGAAAAGCAAGAAGTCGTAATTATGCGTGCGGAACTCACCCAGGTCTCAAAGCGAGACCCGGGGTACCCCGATTTTTTGAGCCGAAACTACTTGGCGTGTGATTAAATGTCAATCGCATGCGGGGCACAGAATGAGCGACGAGCAGCCAAGTGTTGTTCCAGACGCGACGATCATTTCGCCAGCGAGCGAACTCGAAGCAGCCCGCCCCACTGAATCGTCAAACCCTCCACCGCCACAGGCATCGATACAGTTGGTGGCGAAGCATCGCCTCGCCATCCGCTGGATGCACTGGATTAACTTTCCCATCCTGTTCATCATGATCTGGAGTGGCCTGCTGATCTACTGGGCCGACTCCATCCCTTATGTTGGACACGTCGGCGAAGTCTATCGAATTGGCCTCGGAAGGCACACGCTGGTGCGGCTGTTTCCGGTAGGTTTCTGGACTGCGATCCATGGCATGTTCAAGCTGCCTACGGGCCTTGGCTATCACTTCTTCTTCATGTGGATCTTTGCCATCAACGGCTTGATCTACGTGCTGTACATGGCGATCTCAGGAGAATGGCGGCTGTTTGTTCCCGACCGGCACTCCCTGCGCGAAGCCTGGCTGGTTACGCTGCACGATCTGCATCTCCGTCGCGGTCTGCCGCCTCAGCGTAAATATAACGGTGCGCAGAAAATTGCCTATACTCTGGTCGTGCTGATGGGCGCGGGGTCGCTTCTGACGGGATTCGCCATCTACAAGCCGATTACGCTGCACTGGATCACCACGCTGATGGGCGGATATGAAATGGCGCGTTGGCTGCATTTCTGGCTGACGATGGGATTTTGCATATTCTTCATCATCCATGTGGTGCAGGTGGCACTGGCCGGGTGGAACAATTTTCGTGCAATGGTGACGGGATATGAGATTGCGCCACTAACGAAGACCGGCGAGGAGCAGCCATGAACTCTACGACTGATCCGCGGCATATCAAAACTAAGGAAGAACTGGACGAAGAAGTTCGCCGAGCGATGACGCGCAAATCTCGGCGCGCTTTTCTGATTGGCGGCGTTGCGGCAGTCGCGGCAGTAGGCGCATACGAGTGGCTCGACCGGGCAACGCTGGTGAATGAATTGCAATGGCCGCTTCGCAATGCGGAGAATTTCAATGCCGAAATCAACAGGGAACTGTTCCGTGAGCGCGTTCTGGCGCCCACATATCCGAAAAGTCGAGCGACACTACTTCGCGTAAATGGCGACGTGGGCCTCGACGACCTGGTGCTCGACAGTTGGCGGCTGCAGGTGGTCGGTCTCGACCGCCCTGAACGCTATCTGCAGTTCACGCAGGATGTGGACCTCTGGAACTATCGAACGAACGACAATGCGGATACCTCCAGCACAGACACATCGCAGGGCCCCAGCGTAAAGGTTGAGAGCACGGCGCAGCGGATCGCGCCGGCCAGCACGGGAATGACTACAACGCCGGGAATTTTGTTGACGATGGCCGACATTTACGAGCTGCCGCGTACCGAGATGGTGACGCAGTTCAAATGCATTGAGGGATGGAGCCAGGTCTGTCAGTGGGAGGGCGCGCGGTTCAGTGATTTCATCAAGGCATATCCGCCAAAGTTGAATACGGACGGCAGCCTGCCGAAATATGCCGCGATGGAAACGTCGGAGGGGGACTTCTTCAGCGGCTATGACATGGCGAGCCTGATGCATCCCCAGACGCTGCTTTGTTATTCGATGGGCGGCCGGCCATTGAGTGCGGGACACGGCGCTCCGCTGCGCCTCGCCATGCCGCTGAAATACGGTTACAAACAGATCAAGCAGATCGCCAAGATCACGTATACGAGCCAGAGGCCGCCGGATTACTGGGCCAATCTTGGCTACGACTGGTACGGCGGGCTGTAGCCGATTCCGCGAAAACGGTTGAACCCGGCGACGAATCCCAGCGTCGATCCATTCCCGATACACTTTTCTTTACTTCCCATGGCAGACGGTTTCGCCCAATCCGTGAAGCAGCAGGCGGACATTGTCCGCATCATTGGCGAATATGTGCGTCTGAGCAAGGGCGGTGCGCAGAGCTTCAAGGGCCTGTGTCCTTTTCATAAGGAACGCACGCCCTCGTTCAATGTGCAGGCAGCGCAGCAGTTCTTTCATTGCTTCGGTTGCGGCCAGTCGGGCGACGTGTTCACCTTCGTGCAGAAAATCGAAAACGTCAGCTTTCCGGAGGCCGTTCGCACGGTTGCGCAGAAGAGCGGCATTCCGCTCCCGAAGCGAGAATTTTCCTCGCCGGAAGAAGCGCAGGCTTCGCGGCTGCGTTCGAAGCTGCTGGAAATTCACGATCAGGGCTGCCGCTATTTTGAAGAGCAGTTGCAATCTCCGGAAGGGGCGCGCGCGCGCGAGTACCTGACCAGCCGAGGCGTGACAGCGGATGCGATCACGGCGTTCCGCATCGGCTATGCTCCGGATTCTTTTTCTGCGATGCGCGATCGTTTTCAGCCAGCCTTTGACGAGGAAGTGCTGCGTGGCAGCGGACTGTTTTCTGCGAAGGAGCAGGCGGAGCGCGGCTCCGGCGCGATGTATGCGCGCTTTCGCAAGCGGATTACTTTTCCCATCCGCAACGAAGCGGGGCGCGTAATCGCGTTCACCGCGCGGGCGCTGGAGACGGACGAAAAAGCCGGGCCGAAATATTTGAACTCGCCGGAGACGCCGCTCTATACCAAGGGCCACGTGCTTTTTAATCTGGACAAGGCGAAACAGGCCATCCGGCAGTTTGAATTTGCGCTGCTGGTGGAAGGGCAGATGGATTGCATCTCCGTGTACATGGCGGGGATTACCAACGTGCTGGCAACCAGTGGCACAGCGTTTACCGAGACGCAAGTGAGGCTGCTGGCGCGTCATACGCGGCAGGTGGTGGTGAACTTCGACCCCGATACGGCGGGCGCGAACGCGGCGGAAAAATCCATTGCGCTGTTGATTGAGGAAGGGTTCAGCGTGAAGGTGGTCACGCTGGATGGCGGCCTGGACCCGGACCGCTATGTGCGCGAGCGGGGCACACCTGCTTATATCGCAGCGTTGCGCGGTGCGCGCCGGCATAGCGATTATCTGATTGAACGGGCGCGAACACTGTTTCCGCCGGTGACGTCAGATGCCAAGGTTAAAGCGCTGAATTTTCTGCTGCCGCACATGCAGCACATTCCCAGCCGCATTGCCCGCGACGAATTTGCCGCCGACGCCGCGCAAAAGCTTGCGATCGATTCCGCCTTGCTGCGTCAGGAATTGAAGCAGGCGGCCTTCGCGCGCAGGGCCGATGTTGGTCCGAAGGCTGCCATTACGCCAGCGTGGAGCGAGGCCGAAAAGCTGTTGCTTCGCGCGTTGATGTTGAGTGCGGGGCAACCAGCGCGAGAACTGGCCCGGCAGCGGCTGGCGGAGGAACCTGCGCTGTATGAAGGCTTGGCGGCTGCTTCTCTGCTGGCCGCTTTTGTTGACGCGGAGGCGATCTCGAACCCGTTCGACCTGGCGCCGGACGAAGCCAGCCGCCATTGGTTGGCCGCTGTGCTGCTCCATAATTCGCAGGAGATTCTTTCAGAGCAAGTGGAGGAGGCATTTCACTCGTTGCGCCATAGCCGACTGGAACGGCGTCAGCGGGAACTGAGACGTCTGTTGGCGGAGGCTGAAGGGCGAGGCGATGCAACTACCGTGCAGGAATTGATGACCGAAAAAATGTTGCTCGACCAGAAATTAAGAGAACGCTGAGATTGAGTCTTCGAGCGAGTGTGAGGAGTTTTGTTGGCCGGTGTAAAAGGATGCTGTCATGGTCTGCCAGTTGGTTTGACCCTGCCACCGGCGGTGCATAGACTGAAGTTGATTCCATAATGAGTATCTATGCAGGTTAAACACGCAGTACGCGTCGGCGTCAGGGTAGTCGGATTTCCTGTTGGGTTGTCGTTGTTGGCCATCTCGTTGCTGGCGCAGACAGCGGCCCCTCCGCTGCCATCGCCACAAACTTCGCAGTTGCCAGCCGGGCAAAGCTCGACTTCTTCTTCAGCTCCTTCGTCCACAGCGGCCGCGCCTTCGAAGGATGGCGAGTTGTCCTCCGGCCCCGCAACCAACGTGCAGCAGAAGGCTCCCGCAGTGGTCGACCCCAGCGGGCCGGCGACTTCGCTTGAAACTTCAGAATCGCTCTTTGACGTGATGGCCGCATTGAACACCTGCGGCTATAACGAGGGCCTGGCGAGCTCTGACCCGGTGCGCCAGCAAGTCCGCGACGACATCGATCAGACGCTACAGCAGTCGGAACCTGCGCGGGAGGCTCGCGATCGGCTCTGTGCATTCATCCAGACACATTCGATGAAGAGTCCCAAACTGAACCTTGCGTCGTATATTTCGCTCGCCTTGTTTCTGACGCCCCCGCCGGAGTTGACGCCGAACGTGGCCACCGCCGACCTGCCTCCGGATGCTGGGCCGCTAGTCGATCTTGCTCCGCGCCTCAGAGACTTTTCTAAAGCCGTGGGACTGCATTTGATCTGGGTACTGAACCATCCCGCGTATGAAGCAGAAGTGGTAAAAGTCCATGTGCCGCTGTCGCAGATGTTGGTGCAGACGGATTTGTATTTGAAACAACCGCCGCCCAGCTTCGGAGTTCGCCGCTTCCTGGTGATTCTCGAGCCGTTGATTGCGCCCGGCGAGATCAACGCGCGCGTCTACGGCGGCGATTACGTTGTTGTGGAATCTCCGGTGAACGGGCAGGTGGACTTGAAGCCCCTGAAACACACTTATCTGCGTTTTGTGCTGGAGCCGCTGATCTATGCCCGGTCCACGGCCATCGACCAACTCACGCCGATCCTGGAACTGGTGCAGCCTTCTCCGCTGCCTTATCAGTACAAGAGCGATGTCCTTTCGCTGGTGACGGAGTGCATGATCCGCGCCATTGAAGCGCACACCATGGATACAGGGATTGCTCCTTACAAAATTCCGACGCATATCGATCGCAGCCAGCTTGCCGCCGTGAACAGTGCAGAAAACGCCAACGAGCGTGAAATCGCCGCGGTGCGCAACCAGACCGTCCACTTGGATATGGTTCAGGGCTTTATCTTGACGCGGTATTTTTACGATCAGCTGAAGATTTTCCAGCAGAGCCCTACCACGCTGCAGGAAGTCGTCGGCGAGATGATCTACGGGATGAACGTGGATATCGAAAAGCATCGCGTGCAGGACATTGTTTTTACATCGCATACGGATCAGGACGTGATCCAGCCGGTTTCGCCGCAGTCCGCCATGCTCGACCAAGGGGAAAAGAAGTTGATCTCCGGAGACTCGGCAGGTGCTGCCGAACTTGCCCGGCAGGCTTTGGCCGCGCACACGGTAAACCCCGGACGGGCGCAATTTCTTCTCGCCCGGGCGAGCATTATGAGCGGCAAGATGGAAGCCGCCGAGCAGGCATTTACCCAGGCGGCGCAGACGTCGCACGATCTGCGGACCATCGCATGGTCGCATATCTACCTGGGCCGGCTGGCCGATCTTCAAGGTGATCGTGCGACGGCGGTCGCGGAATATCAGGCGGCGATGAAGTCGCGTGATGGCAAGCCGGATACGAAACAGGCGGCGGAAGAAGGGCTGAAAGCTCCATTTGCTCCTCCACAGGCGCGGCAGAGCTCGAACGAGAAGGACAACGGAGATGCCGCGACCCAGCCGCCGCACTAGGCCGGTTTTGCTCATTCGACCTGGTTTGGTGAACCATTAGCTTGTATTCAGGAGTCAAAGCATCTTGATCAGCAAGCGATCCGCGTCCGAGGCCAACGAACCAGCGGCTCTTCACGCGCATGGCGCCGGAGCGCCTGACCGAATGCACGCGGCTTTGCTGGAGCCGTTGCAGCAGTTGCTGGCCTACCGCTTTCGCAATCTTGACCTGCTCGATCTGGCGCTCACGCACAGCTCCGTTGCCTATGAGGAACAGCTGGAGCATCATCCGCAACGTGACAACGAACGGCTGGAATTTCTCGGGGATGCGGTGCTGGGTCTGGTGGTGACCGAGCATCTTTTTCGCACGTATCCGGAATTTACTGAAGGGCCGTTAACTCGCTTGCGGGCGCAGTTTGTGAGCCGCCAACATTTGGGAAAAGTGGCTCAGAACCTTGGGCTGGGAGAATACCTGCGGCTCGGTAAAGGCGAAGAAAAAAGCGGCGGAAGAAAAAAGACGGCGATTCTAGCCAATGCTGTCGAAGCATTGATTGCAGCCGTCTATCTGGATGGTGGACTGGAGGAGACGGCCCGGCTGGTCCGCACCTGGCTGCTGGATGCCAAGCTGGACGCACTGGTGGCTGCCGCGCGTTCCGGAGAGGCCGTGGGCGATCATAAATCGACCTTGCAGGAGTATTTCCAGGCGCACGGTCTGGGGCAACCGATCTATGAGGTCACTTCAGAAACGGGCCCCGACCATCGCAAGAGTTTTGTCGTGGCGGTGAAGCTCGGCGAAGCACAAGGCGGTGAGCACACGCTGGCTTCCGCGAGCGGAACGCGGAAGAAACATGCTGAACAGGAGGCTGCCCGGCTCGCCTTCGAACATCTTCGCGTGGCGGAGGATGGTGCTGAATCACCGGAAGTGAGGAAAGCCGAATGAGCGGAGAGTCCCACGTCTCGGTCGGCGAAGTGTGTTCTACAGGCGGAAGCGCTGCGGCCGCAGATCAACCGGCAGAAGTTGCAGGCGCAACGCAAGTCAGTGCGGCTGTCGCGCCTGGTCCAGCGCCGATCATCCATCATCACGAAGTACTCATCATGCTGCAGACCACGCTGACATTTCTGGTGGGCGCGCTTTTCGTTTTGACATTCATCGTTCAGCCTTATCGCATTCCCTCCGGATCAATGGAAGATACCTTATTGATTGGAGATTTTCTGCTGGTGAACAAAGTCGTTTTCGCCACTCCAGGCCAGTGGAAGCATCTGCTGGCGTATGAGCCGGTACGACGCGACGACATTGTGGTTTTTCACTATCCTGTCGACCACTCCCTGCATCTGGTCAAGCGCGTGATCGGGGTTCCGGGCGATGAAATACGCCTGCATCATGGCGCAGTCTTTATCAACGGGCGACCGCAGAAAGAGCCCTTCGCCCTTTATATCGCCAGCTACCCGAGCGCATTCCGCGATGAATTTCCGACTCCGAACTATACCGATCCAGGCGTCAGTACCC
>JBEPVW010000130.1:0-8307 GCA_041690775.1 Acidobacteriota bacterium
GCTGCCTGTATTCGTGAGCATGCTTCCGCTCTGGAAAAAATCTACTTCAAGCCGTACACATCAACTTCACCCCGCGGATTTTGAGCCGTCACCAGATCGTAGCCGGTTGAGATGTACGCTTTCCCGTTCCCCACAATCGGCGAGGAAAATTTGATTCCATACCCGGGCACATCTCCAGAATTCAGTCCGCTGTTGTACAGCTCATGGCTCAGGTCGTTGGCGTCATAGGCGCGGAGAGTCGCGTGAGTCGGTGGTTTGGAGCTGGAATTCTGTATCGGTTGTCCCTCGTCGATCATCCACAGCACTCCATTCGTCGTGCCATTGGCCGAGATGAAAGGGGTCGTGCCGGGGGTGTCTTTCTGGATGGTGTCGCTGGTGTAACTTCCCGGCGTCAATGTTCCGCCGGAATACACAAACTGCCGCGTGTATGCCCGCGCGGTCGTCGACGTTGGCGTTACTCCTATATAGACCGACCCGTTGAAATACGCGGCTGTCCCGTAAGTCTCACTGGAATCTTCCTGCGTAGTGTGGGTTCCTGAAACATCGGTGCAGCTGGCGGAGTGGAGAGGAACTAAATCGGACTCGAACCACAAAGTCTGAATCGCTCCCGCGTCGTTGGCTTGCTCTTTGCCAGGATTGGTCGTGTCTACCAGATAGAGTTTTCCGGTCTTCCCTGCCGCCAGGGCCTCCGTTGTTCCTGGAATCAGCAGCAACCCGCCCCCCGCCAGATCCGCATCGTTGCAATTCATGAATTGGTAATCGGCGGGTGTGAAGTAGTCCTGCATTTGCAATTGCGAGTTGAACTTCAACACCGAATCGGACCAGGCCGTCTGCCCGTCCCACGGACCGTCCCCGGTCGTGATGTAGATATTCCCCGCGCTATCCGCAGCCGGACCGCCGCTGCCCATCCAGATACCGCCCCCGCCGGGATACTTGCCCTCGCCGTTCAGGTTGGGAGTAGCGTTGAACACCCCCGTTTGTTTCAGAGTCTGAGCGTCGTAGCCCAATAACCAGCCACTCTCGGCGCGGCCGAATCCGATGTACACGTTCCCATCCGCCAGCAGCAGAGCCGTCCTTTGTAGAGAAGAAGCCGTGAGAGATACCACACCGTTGACCGCACTCGAATTTGTTCCCGGAACAGAGGCTTGAATCGTCACCGGACTCCCGAGCTTTTGCGCGCCGGTGGTGATGTCGATTGCATTCAGGCGGAAGGTGGTCTTGCCGCTCGTCAAAGTTTGCGTCGACACTGCGTACAAGGTGTTCGACGCCAAATCGATTACCGGCGTCGATGTGACCCCGCGCCATGGCGCAATAACGCTGCCGTGCAGAGGTGTCTCCCCAGACCCCAACAGAGAAACCTGCCACAACGGAGTTCCGTCGCCGTAACTGTCCGCATCGAACGCGTACACGCTGTCGTGCTCCGTCGCCACGTACAGGACGTTATGCGCCGTTCCATTGATGGTGAGGTTGGACACCAAAAGCGGTTCGCCATATACATAGCCGTCCACCACATAAGAGAAAAGCTTCCCGAAGGTCTGAGCAGTTACGTTGGCTGGAGACAGGGATTCCTCGCCCGCATTCAATCCGCTGCGCTGATTGTCGAAATGCCAGGTCACGACGTTTGCGCCTGCGCCAGGCGGCACTGCCGGGGTCACGGTAAGTGGGGCACTCCCGCTCACCCCGCTCAGCGTAGCCGTCACGGTGGTCGAACCCGAAGCCAGCCCAGTCGCCAGTCCTGCCGAACTGATCGTCGCCGCTGCGGCATTCGCGGATTGCCAGCTCGCCGCGGCGGTAACGTTTCCCGTTGATCCATCGCTGTAGGTCGCTGTCGCGATAAACTGCTGCGTGGCTCCAGTGGCAACGCTCGCGGGGCTAGGCGACACGGCAATCGATGTCACAGTCGGCGGCGCAGATGGTTTGACCGTGATATTGATCGTCGTATAGGAGGCCTTACCGCAGTGGTCCCACTCCTCAACCACCGTGTGCTGATATCCCGGACTCAAAATTAGCTGCGTGTTGATCTGATTCGCGCCATGGGAACTGTAAACCTGCTTGTTGCTTAAGTAGATACCCATGGAAGAAACGCCCTTCGCGCATGTACTCGAAGTGGCGATCGCCGTGTATTGCACCGGCGAAGTTACGGTGGAACCGGGCGCGGGGCTGGTGACGGTGACGGTCGCGAACACGGGGATCGCTGACAATATAAGAATCAGGATGAACCACTGGAGAGTCTTCACAACACCACCTTTGGCACTTCTATCAAGCACATGCAGGGGGGTGAGAGACAGAGAACCAAGGGACATGAACCGCAAAGGAAATCAAACTCAGCAAGCATGCATAATCCCGGATCACTGGATAGCTATAGTTTCCGAGGACGCTACACGTTATAAGCAAATGCAGATAGGCTGGCAAGGTTTATTTTTCGCAGTCCTCCAGCGGTCTGGAGATGTTTGCCGCGCGTCTCGCATTAGGCAAATCCATCGTAAGCCATGCCAGTTTTCCTAGCTCCATATCAAGTGTCAGCGGTCGAGTGACCGCCGAAATCGTTCCCCGGGATAGAAATATCGACTTGGATATTGACACCCGATGCGGTCAACTGATATTCAATCGAATTAATAAATATCTTTAAGAAAGCCCACCGACTTCCAGCCGGAGGACATATTCTGTAAACAAACTAACCGTCGCAAAAGGGAAGTGCCGCCCGGACCGTCGAGATACCCCCCATCTCTCCACCTGTGGCATATTCGGCGCCTGCGGCGTACTCAATGACCGGCATCTGAGCGCTCGCCTCATTGAGGCTTCCCCGAAACGAAATGCGTCCCGCGATCCATGTTTCAGAAATCAGCAGTAAGGACACCAGAGAACAATGAGCAAGATAAGTTCCAGCCACAGGCGCGTGACCCTATCCGATGTCGCGAAGGCGAGCGGGTTCTCCCCGTCCACCGTTTCGCTCGTACTAAATGAAGCGCCTCTCTCCCGCTACATCCCCGACAAGACAAAGAATAAGATCTCCGAGACCGCCAAGCGCCTCGGCTACCGGCCCGACGTATTCGCCCGCTCTCTGCGCAGCCAGCGAAGCCAGACAGTCGGCGTGCTTGTCATCGATCTGGCCGATCCCTTCTGCACTCTCATCCTTCAGGGTATCGAGCGCAAATTGTTGCCGACGGCCTACCTGCCGATCGTGATGGATGCGCATAACCAGCCCCAGCAGTTGGAACGGTATCTTGAGATGATGATCGAGCGCCGCATTGAAGGACTGATTACCGTAGCGAACTGGCTGCTGTTTGATATTACCCTGCTCGAGGATATCGATGACCGCCAGATTCCCACCGTCGTCGTGGGGCGCGACCTCGAATCCCCAACCATCAACTCCGTCCTGGTGGACAACGAAGCCGGCGGATATGCCGCCATGCAGCATCTTTACGAACTTGGCCACCGCGACATTGCATTCGTGCGCGGCCCGCGCCGGCTGGGCGACAGTCGAATCCGATGGAAAGGGGTGCGGCGCTTCGCCACCGAGGCCGGCCTTCGACTCAGCCCAACCCTCATTCAGGATCTGCCGGGAACCATGGGCTCAAACTCCGGCTTTGAAGGTGGAATGCGCCTGACGAACAACCTGATTCAATCGGCGGAGAAATTTACGGCCATCCTGGCCTTTGACGACCTCACCGCCTACGGCGCCATCCGCGCGCTGTCGGAAGCGGGTCGCCGCGTGCCGGACGACTGTTCGGTCATAGGATTTGACGATATCCCCGCCGCCGCGTTCAGCACCCCTGGATTGACCACCATCCAGCAACCGATGGGTGAGATGGGCGAATATGCAGCGGAATACATCCTGAAACAGTTGGAACGGCGCGGCGAAGACGAACGCCAGCCTTACGGGGATGCCCATCTCATGGTCCCAACACTAGTCGCCCGGGGCTCAACCGCGCCCAATTCCCCCGCGCCAAAGAAAGCCGGGAAGAAAAAAAGGATGAAACCATGAATCGGGAGGGTACCCCATCATGGCAATGAACCGGGTGCCCCAGAGCCTGCCCTGAGCCTGTCGAAGGGTCTCGATTCTGAGATCTGGGTCTTTCCCAGCAAATAAATTTCAATCAGCAGAAGAACTGCACCAACCGAAATTGTCATCCTGAAGAAGAACCGCACCAACCGAAAATTGTCATCCTGAACGGAGTGAAGGACCTCGCGGTTTGCCGGCTACCCCATTCAGGCAATGAACCGGGTGCCCCAGATCTCGCTTTTGTGACCTGGGTCTTTATGATCGCGCAGCATGGAAGCGGCTAGAGTGGGAAGCCTTGCCCCACGCCAAAAGCCCGGATCAATAATCGGAAATTCCCAATATTAGCCCTGTTTTATTAATGTGCGTATAAAACGATTTAATACTTGACATCGCGCCAGTCTCGGGTGCAGCATTATGATCATTATTAAATCCATGCAATACCAGGGGACAGATTGAGCCGCTAGAGCTTTATTCCGAGATAAGCGCGAAAGTCCTTGGTGTGTGGCGTTCTGCAAAGATTTATTTTTTAGGGGGAGCATTTTGATGAGGAAAAATCTGCTGACGATGTGGCTTTGCTGCGCCGTCCTGTTCTTGAGCGGCACAACGGCATTTGCGCAGACGATCACCGGGTCTGTGCGCGGAACAGTAACCGATCCAAGCGGTGCTGTGTTAGCGGGAGCGAACGTCACCGCAACCAATGTGGCCACCGGCGTCGCAAGCAACACGGTCAGCAACGCAAGCGGACTGTATAATTTCCAGTTCTTGACGCTGGGAGATTACACCATCACCGCGTCGGCGACCGGGTTCAACACCACATCTGTCGGCCCCTTCCATCTGCAGATCGATCAGATCGCCAAAATCGACGCCCAACTGACAGTCGGGACGACTTCCACCACCGTCAAAGTGGCGGCGGGCGCTGGGTCGATTCTGAATACAGAAAATGCCACACTCGGAACCAGCATCAGCTCCAATCAGTTGCAGAGCATGCCGTTGCCTGGGCTGAACGTCCTGTACGCCACCATGTTTGTGCCGGGTGCGGTCAACCCCAATCTTTCTGCCATGGGGGGCTTTGCCGGATCATACCGCAATATCGTAGATCCAAATAGTGGGGTTCCGTCTGGGATTCCGTCTTTCAATGGCAACCGCCAGCAGGGGAATAACTTCATTCTGGACGGCATTGAAATCAATGAAACGATCAACAACACCAGCGGTTATAATCCATCCCCTTATTCGCTCCAGGAGGAGCGGATCATCACGGGCAATTCCGATGCCGAGTATGGAAACGTAGACGGCGCCGAAGTGATTATGGTCAGCAAGGCGGGAACAAACAACTTCCACGGCAGCGCATTCGAATATTTCGAGAATCAGAACTTCGCCGCCAACGCTTGGTCCAACGGCAGAAATAAAGTGACCAAAACGAAGTTCCATCAACATCAGTTTGGCGGCGCCATTGGCGGGCCGATCTTCAAGAACAAGCTGTTCTTCTTCGCCGATTATGAAGGGTTTCGGAATGTCAGCCCCCCAAGTGAGGCGACAGCGAGCGTTCCCTCTCTTTTAGAGCGCGCAGGCAATTTTAGCGAAGTCAAGACCATCGAGGGGAATGGAATCTGGGACACCTCGAACGGAACAAATACAGCTACTGAGTATCCGAACGATACTCTCCCCGCTATCGTCAACCCGGTAGCCCAGTATCTCTTTGCTCACCCGGAACTCTTGCCGCTGCCCAACCATCCGGCACAATTCGCCACCGTGACAGGCGGCAACTATCTCGGAATTTCAGCTGGCCAGCATATCAACGACCAAGGCGATGGACGCATCGATTACACGCTTAGTGGCCATGATACGTTGATGGTCAAAGGTACCTACGGAGATGCCCACGACGAATTTAACCGACAGCCCCTCATTATCAGCTTGTTCCCGGTGACCCACAAGTACCCCTTCGCTATGGGTGTGATCGACTGGGTCCACACATTTTCACCATCGCTGGTGAATGAACTTCGTGCTGGATATTCGCGCATCGTCGCGGATACGGAAACATCGGATCCAACTGGGGTGTTCGGGAAGAACGGCGATAGCATCGTCGGAATCCCATTTCAGAACCAGCCCATCGTTGGATTTACCCAGATGGCTGTTAGCGCGACGGATAATTCCTCCTACGGTGACGATGTTAGCTCCGGCGCGAAGGCCATTGACAATAACTTCGATTATGGGGACGACATAACATGGGTGCACAAAAACCATATCACCCGATTTGGCGCGCAGTTTATTCGCTATCAGGAAAATTATGTCCAACCCGGCAATCTCGGTGGACTCTTGGGCATATTCGGCTTTAACGGCTTATACACCGCAGGCCCCAATAGCGTTGGGGAAGGCTATGCCGACTTTGAATTGGATAAAGCTCAATCCGCGCAGGTCAGCGGTGTCAGCGGAACATTTGGGTCGCGGCAATGGCGCGATGCGTACTACATCCAGGACGACTGGAAGGTGCTTCCAAACGTAACCGTGAATCTCGGTTTGCGGTATGCCTACGACCAGCCGATGTATGAGGCTCACGACAAGATGCTTTCGGTCGATCTAAAGAAGGCATTCTTTGCACCGGTGGGCACGGATCCGGCTACGTTGCTGTTGTTCGCTGGAAAGAATGGCAATAGCCGCGCCCTGGTTAACCCGTTCTATTACCAGTTCATGCCGCGCGTTGGCTTTGCTGCGCAACTCAAGCCCCGGTTCGTGCTTCGCGGCGGATACAGCATCACCGACGACTCGGAAGGTACAGGCGATGGGTTGCGCATGACCCAGAACGCACCCTTCAATGTGTCGTTTACAAACAACTTGGGAGGCCCTACACCAACCAGTGGAGCGGCCTTGAACGTGACCAACGGCTTTACATCAACAACTCCGATTCCCGGCAACGGCGCCCAGTATGATATATGGGATCCCCATTTCCGCCCGGCTATGGTTCAGCAGTTCAACCTGACAACGCAGTATTTGCTTGCCAGCAAAACTTCTCTTCAAATTGGCTATGTCGGCCAGATTGGCCGGCATATTGCGGTACCCAAAATCCTGAACCAGTACATCGCGCCTGTTCCAGCGACGTGCGATCCATCCGATACCACTGGATGCGTTGATTTAGTCGCACCGTATTATGCGTTGGTGGGACCAAGCAGCCAGATCGTTGAGACAGGTTCGGAAGCTAATTCAAACTATCACGCCTTGCAGACGACTCTTCATCAACAGGCAACCGACGGTCTGGAGTTCACAGTGAACTACACCTGGTCTCGTGCGATGACGAATAGCCCTGTTGGGTTTTTGGGTGTCGGAGTTAACAACGGCTTCAATTTCTGGCAGAATGCGTATGACCCAGCAGCGGATTATGGCCCTTCGGCTTTCGACGTCCGGAATAATTTCAGTGGAACGGTTGTCTACCAACTTCCGTTCGGCCATGAAAAGAAATATGGCGCAAACTGGAACCGTCTGACCGACGAAGCGCTCGGAGGGTGGGAGTTATCTGCCAATGTGACGGCCGTCAGCGGATTTCCGCTCCTCATCCGTGCCAATGGAGACGGCAACGGTCTAAACTCTGCTACGAGCAATTCAAATTACAATTTCGCTGAACGCGCCAACCAGTACTTTCCGTTGAAGATTGTGCACCGATCGATAAATCACTGGTTCGGCACGGACCCGTCAGCGTTGCCCTGTAAAACACCTGGCTCTCGCATCAATGCCAATCACGTGCCCTGCGCCTACGGAGTACCTGCTGAGGGCGAGTTTGGAAACGATCAAAACGGCTCTGAACGCGGTCCTGGAGGGAAAAACGTGGATCTGTCTCTCTTCAAGGCATTCCGCACTGTGGGGAATCAGTATCTAAGGCTCCGCATCGATGCCTACAATGCATTGAACATCGCCAGCTATGCGCAACCGAATCCACGGGCGGGTAGCGGCCAGTGGGGCGTTATCAACAACGTTGTCTCCGGGTCACGACAGGTGCAGATTTCGGGGGTCTACACGTTCTAACCTCGCCAATCTAACCTCAACTCATTCCAGTGGACTGTCTTACCAGACGTCCACTGGAATTTTTCTTTTGCAGGAGAATTTGCCTGGATGTAGAGCGATACCGATAGAGTTGTCATCCCGATAGGAGCGTAACGAAGTGGAGGGACCTGCGGTTTTTGCTCGGCACCCACAGGAAAACTAGAGAGTGGTTGGCTTTGTTGACATGTTGAACAAATATCGAAAATGTCATCCTGAACGGAACGAAGTGGAGTGAAGGACCTCGCGTTTTGCCGGCACCTATCAGATCCTTCGCT
>JBEPVW010000131.1:0-8278 GCA_041690775.1 Acidobacteriota bacterium
GCCATGTGCCGGTTCTTTTAGAAGAAGCAATTCAGTATTTACGAATCCTGCCGGGGGGCACCTATGTGGATGCGACGCTCGGCCTGGGCGGGCATAGCACGGCGATTGCCCGCCAACTGGGTCCGGAAGGCCAACTGATCGCATTCGATCGCGATCCGGAGGCCGTCGAAAGTGCAGAAGCGAGGTTCGCGGCATTGCGGGCGGAACTAAATGACCAGATGCCCCGCATCACGATCCACGCAACGGCTTTCGCGGAGATGGCGAGCTGGGCGGAACCACAAAGCCTGGATGGAATTCTGGCAGACTTTGGGGTCAGCTCGCTGCAACTCGATACGGCAAACAGAGGATTCAGCTTTCAGGCAGACGCACCGCTCGATATGCGGATGGACCCGCGCAGCGGAGCGACTGCCGAACAAGTGGTAAATCAGTCAAGCGAAGAAGATCTCGCAAATCTGATTTACGAATTCGGAGAGGAAAGGAGGTCGCGGAGAATCGCCAGAGCAATTGTCAGGGCGCGGCCGCTGACGACGACGGCACAACTTGCCAAGGTCGTTGCAGCTAGCGCCCCGACAATAAAAAGCGATCGAATTCATCCAGCGACACGGGTTTTTCAAGCCCTCCGAATTTATGTGAATGGGGAACTGGAGCAGATTTCTTCTTTGATGGAAGTAGCGCCGAAGTTATTGCGGCGCGGGGGAAGAATGGTGGCGATCAGTTTCCACTCGCTCGAAGACCGCATTGTGAAAGATGCGTTCCGGGCGGGTAGAACGGCGGGAATCTGGCAGGTGTTGACTCCGAAGCCAGTGACCGCGACGGAGCAGGAGATTGAGAACAATCCCCGCTCGCGCAGCGCCAAGTTGCGAGCGGCGGAGCGAATCGAAAGGCCAGCGCTGGAGGCTGGCAGGAAGCAAGGCCAATTTTTGCGGCGTAGCTGGTAGATCCATAACCGGTAAATGCGTCGAGCAAGTTCGGGCCGGGTTCGTCCCACCCTCTTTCAGGCGAAAGAACAGCGAGTAAGTGTACGTCCCCTATCCCTCCAAGCTCACCGAGCCTGGCCCGAGAAACACCCGAGGGATGCCTGAGATGAGTGAGACGAACGAAGGAGTTGCAGCAAACAAGTTTGGGCTCGTGCAACGGCACAAGCCAGTCCCGTAGCGGCAAAGAGACGCAATCGAATCTCTCCCCTCCGCTCAAACGTCTACCAACCATTAAGGAGAAAACACCATGTCATACATCTATAACTTCTTTGACAATCACATGGAAATCTCAGGCGCAATCGTGTTCGGCGTCGTTACGGTCGCTGCCTGCATCGCCATGGCGGCGGCTCTCAGCGGAGCGCTGTAAACGAAAAAAGTTGACGGCTGGCCGCGTGGTCAAAGGAGTGAAGCAGGCTCCGGCGGCATAACAGGGGAACGATCCCCAATGAATAAAGGAACATTTTATGGCAGCAGCACGGATTGCAATCGATACGTTTCGGGAGAAGGGCCAATGGAGCGCCGAAGCAGTGGCGGACCACAACCGCTGGCTGTTTGCGGCACAACAACGGGCGCGCCGAGGGCCCACTCCCGAAGTGTTTTTCGACAAGCGGCTGGATAATTCCCGGCTGGTCAAGGCGGACGATCCGGTGCGCAAACGCGAGATGCGCAGCTTTGCAGTTGCGGCGGTCTTCTTTTTTGCGCTGCTGATGGTTTATAGCTGGCAGCATTTCAGCTCCATCGAGTACGGTTATCACATTGAAGCGCAGAAGGCGCAGCTACAGCATCTGCAGGACGAGAACCATCAACTGGGGCTGACGGAAGCGCAGTTGAGCCGGTCCGAGCGTATCGATCGCCTGGCCCACCAGATTGGAATGCAGTCGCCGCAGCCTGGACAGATCGTGTCTTCAGGCGTGATGGATGTCAATCCCGGCACGCCGATCCTGGCTTCGGTGACATTACCGATTGTGTCGTCGAACCGGTAGACTGAACGTACCTTCAGTTCAGCGGGACTCAACCACGGCATGAGCCGAAAACCAAAGCAGTCGCTTTCAGCGCCAATTCCCAGGTTGCGATTCGTAGCCTTGATTGCCATCCTGATTTTCTGGGTGGCAATTATTGCTGCGCGGCTGGTATGGCTGCAGGTGTTCCGCCATTCCGACTACGCAGAGCGCGAGTTGCGCCAGCAGCAGCGCACATTTCAGATTGCTCCCCGGCGCGGCGTGCTCTACGACCGCGATTTGCAGCCGCTGGCGATGACCGTGCTGGTGGATTCCATCTACGCGGTTCCCAGCGAAATCGCAGATAAAGACGATACCGCGAAACGGCTGGCGCGCGTTGTCCATCAAGATGCGATCGACCGCTTCACGAGCGCCAGGGAGATTGATGCGCGCCTGAATCGATCGCGCAATTTCGCCTGGGTAGCTCGGAAGGTCGATGCGGATGTGTCTGCAAAAGTAAGAGCACTAAACCTGAAGGGCGTTTATTTTCAAAAAGAATTTAAGCGCTTCTATCCCGACGATCAATTGGCCGCGCAGGTCCTGGGTTATGTGAGCCTGGATGACAACGGGCTGGGTGGTGTCGAGCATCGCTTCGATGACGTGTTGCATGGCACGTCCGGGCGCATGCTTACCGCAGTTGACGCGCGGCGGCAAAGTTACGGCAGCGTGGAGCGCGATCCGCAGCCGGGCGAGAACCTGGTGCTGACGCTGGATGCGAACATTCAGTTTATGGCGGAGCAGGCCCTCGACCATGCCATGGAGCGTACGAAGGCGCTGAATGGCACGGTGGTGGTGCAGGACCCGCATACGGGACAGATTCTGGCGCTTGCCATCCGTCCGACGTTCAATCCGAATGATTCTCGGCATGTCACTAGCGCTCTGCTGCTGAACCATGCAGTGAGCGATGTGTATGAGCCGGGTTCGACGTTCAAGCTGATACCGTTTTCGGCTGCCCTCGAAGATCATCTCATCACGCCCGACACGATGATCCATACCTTTGGCGGCCAGATCAATGTTGCGGGGCGGATTGTGCACGATGACCGCGACGCCATCATTTACGAGAGCCACTACAACAATGTGATTTCGGCAAGGCAGGCATTGCAGGAGTCGAGTCAAGTGGTGGCAATCCAGCTGGCGGAACGCATGGGCAAGGACCGCTTTTATCAATACATTCGTGGCTTTGGATTCGGACAGAAATCCGGCATTGAATTGCCGGGTGAGACGCGCGGTCTGCTGAAGCCGCCCGCCCGCTGGCAGCCGACCACGATCGGCTCCATCCCCATGGGACAGGAGGTCGGCGTGACGCCCATCCAGCTGGTCACTATGGCATCGACGATTGCGAATGGCGGTGTATATCTGCCGCCGCACATCGTGCTGGAAAAAACGCCGGACCTGAAAGGGAATCCGCAACTGGTGCCCGCGGCGTTTCATCCCGAGGACAGCATTCCGGAGACGCTGCCTGCCGGCGCGCATCGCGTGATTTCGACGATGACCGCAGCGGAGATGCGCAGCATGATGGAAGGCGTAGTGCTTTCCGGTACGGGTACGACCGCGCAATTGAACGGCTACAGCGCCGCCGGAAAAACGGGCACCGCACAAAAGATTGACGTGCGAACGCACACGTACTCGAAGACAAAATATATCGCATCATTCGTAGGTTTCGCTCCGGTCAACAATCCAGCTATCACCATTGCGGTCATCGTCGATTCTCCCGTAGGCTCACACTTTGGCCGGTCAGTCAGCGCGCCAGTGTTTCAGGAACTGGCGCAGAAGGTGCTCGAATATCTGGGTGTGCCCCATGACATGCCGATCAAACCGCCAAAATTAATTGCACAGGAGCAGCAGAAACATTCCCACGATGCTGGCGAGGGAGATCCGCAACAGGTGGGCGATTTAAGTGCCATGTTTGCGGAGGTGAACCATCTGCCGCAGGATGATCCTCTCCGCACGCCTCCCCAGGGAATACAGGAGAATGCGGATGCCGATGAGGCCCGGGCGTATCAGCAAACCGCAACCGATGGAACATCGAAGGCTCTCTCGCCCCCGACCGTCGGGACTGACAGCGACGAAACATCTGCCTTAGCGGAGAGCACGCCACAAAATGAGATGCCTCCGGCGACGACAAAAAATATCGCCGAACCGTCGGGCCCCGCGCTGGCAGCCGGTTCGGCCCCGGCGGTGACGATGCCGGGATTCATCGGGCAGCCGATGCGGAGCGTGATCGTTACGGCTGCCAATCTCGGATTGAATGTCCGTGTTTACGGCGACGGGGTTGCAGCCGCGCAGGCGCCCGCCGCAGGCACGCGCGTCCCGGCAGGCACTACTGTCGTGGTGCGTTTCCATCCCTGATGTTTTCAAACCTGGCCCGTTCGCGAATAGATTCTCTGGAGCGCGCCGAGATATGCTTCAATGCTGAAGAGATGTCTCGCCTCGAACCATGACAACGAATCCATCCATGCGCTTTTCGGAGCTTCTACAGGAAGTTGAAATTCTCGAGCGCACAGCCGCGAATCCGCTGATCAAGGATGTTGTCTATGATTCACGCCGAGTGCTTCCTGGCACAGTCTTCATTGCCATGCAGGGCGGCGCGACCGATGGCAACCGGTACGTGGATGGCGCATTGCAGCAAGGTGCGGTGGCGATTGTTACGGATTCTCACTCCACATGGAGCCGGTTGCGTGCGGCGCATCCGGAGCTTGCCATGGTTAGGGTGGAACGTGGCCGCCGCGCGCTGGCCGCGCTCAGCGCCAATTTTTTTTCGCATCCGGAAACGAAGCTGCACCTTATCGGGGTCACGGGAACGAATGGCAAGACGACCACCACCTACTTGTTAGAGTCCATGTTGCGAAGCGCGGGCCGTAGTTGCGTTCTGATCGGCACGGTTGAATATCACATAGCGGGAGCGATACGGACTTCTCCGCATACTACGCCGGAGTCACGCGATATTTTCGAATTGCTGGCAGAAGGTGTGGCCGCTGGAGTAACTGAAGCGGTGATGGAAGTTTCTTCCCACGCGCTCGATCAGGAACGTGTCTGGGGGCTGCATTGGGATACGGCGGTCTTTACGAATCTCACGCAGGACCATCTCGATTATCACGGCGATATGGAATCCTATTTCCGAGTGAAAACCAAAATGTTTACCGGGGAAGATGGGGTTCCTCCGCCCCGCGTGGCCGCTATCCATGCAGAGGATGATTATGGACAGCGCTTGATCGAGCTGGTTCGGGCTGCTGGAAGCGAGCTCGTTACTTATGGTTTGGATCGGGGAGACTTTCGTGCTGTCGATGTTCAACTCGCCGCGCATGCAACCCGCTTCCGCATGATTACGCCGGCGGGTGAAGCGGATGTGCGGACGCATCTTGCAGGCCCGATGAATGTGCTGAATTTGCTGGCTGCTTCCGCTGCGGCAATGGCGCGCGGCCTGACTCTGGAACAGATCGTGCTCGGCGTGGAAAACATCGATCATGTGCCGGGCCGTTTTCAAACCGTGGATTGCGGCCAGCCGTTTACGGTTGCCATCGACTACGCGCACACTGAGGACGCGCTGCGCAATGTCACGCGTCTGGCTCGATTGCTGGCAGAGCCGCGTCACGGGCGTGTGATCACGGTTTTTGGCTGCGGCGGAGATCGCGATCGTACCAAGCGTCCGAGAATGGGCGCCGCCGCTGGAGAAGGTAGCGACTTCGTTGTGGCCACCAGCGACAATCCGCGTTCGGAGGATCCGGCAGCGATCCTTGCGGAAGTTCTTCCCGGCCTGAAAGCGAGCGCCGTGAAGTTCACCGTGGTCGAGGACCGAGCGAATGCGATTTCTATGGCGATCGCCGAGGCCCGCGAAAATGACGTGGTCGTGATTGCCGGCAAGGGACATGAGAAGGTGCAGATTCTTCGCGATCGCACCATCCCTTTCGACGATGCCGAGGTGGCGCGTCAGGCGCTGCTTGAAAGATTTGGTGAGCGGACGCACGAAACTGCAGACAGAACCGTATGCAATTGAGCCTTGAACAAATTCGATATTGGATGACCGCGGAGTTTGCGGCGACGCCGAGAGCAGCATCCACCGCGTCCGGCTACTCCATCGACTCGCGGACGGTTCAGCCTGACGATCTTTTCTTTGCGGTTCATGGCGAACGCTTCGATGGTCATGACTTTGTTGAAGCGGCATTGAAGGCGGGCGCGGCAGCTGCGGTGATCTCCGAGACGCAGAGCCAGCGGTATGGGGATGCGTCGATACGCCCGCGGCTTCTGCTGGTCGATGAACCTCTTGTGGCGATGCAGCGGCTGGCATCCTCCGTGCGCCGCCATTGGGGCAAGCGCGTGATTGGCATCACCGGCAGCGCAGGAAAAACCACGACGAAGGAAGCCGTCGCGCAGGTGCTGGAGAGCCGGTTTCGCGTTCACAAATCTCAGGGGAATTTGAACAACCACTACGGATTGCCGCTGGAGATTTTAAAACTGCAACCGGAGCATGAAGTCGCAATCCTGGAAATGGGCATGTCGCACGCGGGTGAGATTGCCGCCTTGTGCAGGATTGCCGCGCCCGATTGGGGCGTGGTGACAAACGTAGGCACCGCCCATGCAGAGAATTTTACCGATGGCCTGGCGGGCATTGCCCGCGCCAAGTATGAGCTGATCGCATCGCTGCCGCGCCATGGCACTGCAATTTTAAATTGTGACGATGCGTACGTACAACAATTTGGCCGTGACTTCGCCGGGAAAACGATCTATTTTGGCGCCGGCGCTTGTGCCGATCCGCGCGCGGAATCGATCCTTCCGATGGGTGCGGAGGGAACGCGGTTCACTGTGCTCGCGGGCACTGAGCGGGCGGAGGTCGAGTTCCACCTGCTTGGCGAGCATAATATCCGCAATGCTCTTGCCGGGGTTGCAGCCGGGCTTGCCAGCGGAATTCCGCTGGATGCATGCGCTGTTGCTCTGGGAAAAATGGCTGCTCCGGACAAGCGCGGACAGACTCTCCAGATTCGCGGCGCGACGCTGCTGAACGATTGCTATAACTCCAATCCACCGGCCCTGCACGCCATGGTGGATACGTTGCTCACGCTTCCAGCGGTGCGGACTATCGTAGTGGCCGGAGAGATGCTTGAACTCGGGCCCGACGCTCCGCAACTCCACTATGAATGCGGGGAGTATTTGGGGAAGCGCGGCGTAGATATTGTCGTGGGAGTGCGCGGCGAGGCATCGTCTATCGTTGCCGGAGCCAAAAGTGCAGGTGCGGCGAGCGTGTTTGTCGCGACCCCTGAAGAGGCAGGAGCGTGGTTGCGCGAAAACCTACAGTCCGGCGATGCTGTGTTGCTGAAGGGTTCGCGCGGCGTTCGGTTGGAGCGAGCGCTGGACGTACTGCAGCGCGAAGGATAGATAGCCCAACGCGTCCTCAGGCGGTTCAAAAACTAGAGTATTTCGTTCAGCGGCCTGCACAAACCCATGTCTCAGAAGCGAGACATGGGCACCCGCATTGTTCCGGGCGCCATCATGGGAAAACCCAGCCTACTCCGCGCCAGCCGCCATCCAGCCATGCAGATGGAGCCAGTTCTGCAACAACACCGGCCACATGCGCAGTTGGGGATTGTCCTGTGCGAGCCCAACCCCGTGATGGCCTTGTTCGAAAAGATGGATCTCCGCCGGAACGCCCTCGCGTAATAAGGCTTCATAGAACAACACGCTGTTCATCACGGGAACTGCTGGGTCGTTGGTAGTGCTGAACAGAAATGTCGGCGGCGTGCGCGGCGTTACCTGCGTCTCATTTGAGAGTTCATTCTGCAGTGTGGGGTCGGGCTGCTCGCCGAGCAGGTTATGCAGCGAACCGTTGTGCGTAATCCCCGGCTGCATGCTGATGACGGGGTAGGCGAGCACCATGAAGTCGGGGCGACTGCTGGCGCGTTCGACCGGATCGGCTGCCTTGGCGTTGCCCGAGTCAAAGTGCGTGCCAGCCGTTGAAGCAAGATGGCCCCCGGCGGAAAACCCCCAAACGCCAATATGAGCGGGGTCGAGTCCGTTTTCCGCTGCATGGGATCGCACATAACGGATGGCGCGCTGTGCATCGAGTAACTCCACGGGATGGTGATAGCGAGGGCCCAGGCGGTAGGTCACCACAAAAGCCGCCACGCCGCGCGCGTTCAGCCAGTGGGCAATCTGCGTACCCTCCAGGTCGATCGCGAGCATCTGATATCCTCCGCCGGGGAAAATCACGATGCCGGTGCGGGTTGGATTCTGCGCGGGCAGATAAACCGTGAGTGTCGGCTGGTCGAGCGGAGTGGTTCCTTGTGCTCCAGGAGCGCCGTTCGGCCACAA
>JBEPVW010000132.1:0-8251 GCA_041690775.1 Acidobacteriota bacterium
GGCGGCACGCCGAATTCCTCGCTGCCGATTGTAGATACGGCGCTGATTGCCTCGCACCCGCTGAACGTCATCACGTCACTGCCGGGCGAGTTGCAGCCTTATGAGGTCGTCGCCATCTATCCCAAGGTGACTGGGTTTGTGCAATGGATCGGCGTAGACCGTGGATCGAAAGTTCATCGAGGCGAACCGCTGGCGCGGCTGGTGGCTCCGGAATTGACCTCCCAACGCGTGGAGGCGCAAGCGAAGCTGCAAAGCGCGGAGTCGCGCCGGGTGGAGGCTGAGGCCAAAACCGCCGCGGACGAAGCCACCTATCAACGCCTGAAAAATGCGTCGGCCACGCCCGGAGTTATTTCCCAGAACGAACTGCAGATTGCCGAGGAAGCAGCAGCGGGAGGCCGGGCGCGAGAACTGGCCTTGCGCCAAACCGTGGACGCCGCGCGCGCCACGCTGAAGTCCGTTGAGGAAATCGCAGGTTACCTGAACATCGCCGCACCGTTTGATGGCGTCGTCACAGCACGGAATGTCCATCCCGGTGCGCTTGTCGGACCGGGCGGCGGCGGATCGCAGCTCCCCATGCTGAACATTTCTCAGGTTTCGCGCCTCCGCCTGGTGGTCGCGGTTCCGGAAATGTCGGTGGCGTACATCAGCCCGGGAGCGGACGTTTCGTTCGTCGTGGGGACGTATCCGAACCAGATATTTCACGGCAAAGTCGCGCGGCTGGCGCAATCCGTCGATGTAAAAACACGGACCATGCCGGTCGAGCTGGATGTAGACAACTCCGCCGGACGGTTGGATCCGGGCATGTATCCACAGGTCAACTGGCCGTTGCGCCATTCGCAAGCGACGCTTTTTGTTCCAGCCTCGGCGGTCGTCCGTTCCATGGAAGAGACCTTTGTCATCCGCGTTCGAAACGGTGTCACGGAGTGGGTGCCGGTCAAACCTGGCGTTGCATCGGGTGAAGAGGTGGAGGTATTCGGCAACCTGGCGGCCGGCGACCAAGTAGCGATTCGCGGGACGGAAGAACTGCGTCCCGGCACCCACGTCACATCCAAGCTTGACCGCACCGCCGCTGCTGACAAAAGCCAGCCGTGAGAAAAGGAGGGCTTCCGTGGCATCGACCTTGATGTGGGCCGACTTGGTCGCTTCAGCGATGACTGCAGGAATTCCTCCTCTACGCTTTCGCCGGCACTTGCCACAGACCCCCGCACCCTCTATCGTTGCCCTGATGCAACCGATACGACGCAGTTGGACCACGGGCATACTGGCCAGCGTGTTGCCCATTGCTGGCCTGATTACGATGTTGCTGGCTCTGGCCTTTTTGCAGCTTCGCTGGAGCGCCAAAGTCAGCGAGACGGAACGCGTCCGCCTTCAGGAAAATCTCCAGCATTCCACGAGCGGTTTTCAGTCTGCTTTTTCACAGGACTTGCTGGGAATCTGCCAGACGCTCCAGGCAGCCCAGCCCCGCGATCCACAAATGATGACCGATCATTTGTTCAATCGCTTCGAGGTCTGGAGCCGCGTTTCCGGCCATGCGGGGCGGATCAGCGGGCTGTACATCTGGCGGCAATCGAATGGGCAGCCAGGTGTTCTTCTAAAGCTCGATCCTGAAACTCGCAAGCTGGAACCGGCTGCATGGCCTGAATCGCTGCGAGTCTTCGCTACCGACCCTGCACTTGCGAGTGCTTTGCCGAAAGAGCCGGAAGACTGGCTCTGGGATGAGCGCGGTCCAGCTTTAATTCATCCCATCTATGCGCTGGGCCAGGACAAGAAAGTTGAACACTCCCAGTTCTTCGGTTATCTTTTCGCTGTATTCAACTCTCAGGATCTTGAACAAAGGTATCTGCCGGGACTAGGGAGAAGATATTTCCCGCTATCGAATCGATTTGTTTTTCAGCTGATCGAGCGCCAGGGAAACAGCCAGCGCCGCGTTGTTTATCAATCCGACAAACGCGTCCCTGCGGGCGTGTTTGAACATGCCGATGCAACCGTTGGGCTGCTCGATGGCACGGTGCTCTATCGTTCCGGCGAAGGACCTTCGTCTGCCCGAACGATTGCGGACACAGCATTGAGTCCCGTTCTGCTCACCGCCTCCAACACCCCAAAATGGCAGATTGCGGTGCGGCATCGCTCTGGATCCGTCGATGCCGCGGTGACCAGTCTGCGCCGGCGGGATCTTGCAGTCAGCATGGTTGTGCTTTTAATGCTGCTCGTGAGCCTGATTACGATTCTTGTCGCGACGAGGAGAGCGCGCAGACTCGCTCAAATCCAGATGGAGTTCGCTTCGGGAGTTTCGCATGAACTCCGGACTCCGCTGGCGGTCATCCGCTCTGCGGCGGAGAACCTGGCGGATGGAGTGGTAACGGACGGCGATCGGGTTCGCGACTACGGCGCGCTGATCCACAAAGAAAGTCAGCGCTTGTCGGGGATGGTTGATCACATTCTGGATTTCGCGCATCTACAGGCCGACGCCCACAGCTATCGATTGGAAACTGTAGCGGTGGCCAACGTCGTCGCGGATGTGGTGGCGAATGAGCGTTCGCTGATCCAATCTGCGGGTGTTGCGATGGACGTAAATCTTCCGGATGATCTGCCTTCGGTTTTTACGGATCCGGCGGCTCTTCGCCAATGTTTGCAGAACCTGCTGAGTAACGCTTTGAAGTACGGAAGCGGCGGACAGCGGATTCTTCTTACTGCTTCTGCGGCGCGCGAAGACGATGAAGATCGCGTTCTGATCAACGTTCGAGACTTCGGCGCGGGTATCGAACCGGAAGAACTTTCGCACATATACGAGCCGTTCTATCGCGCCCGTACTGCACGCGATTCACAGATCCATGGAACCGGGCTCGGCCTTAGCCTGACCAGAAAGATGATCGAAGGCGTGGGCGGCCGAATTACGGTTGAGAGCTCTGCCGGTAACGGAAGCACATTCACGCTGCATGTTCCGGTTGCCGCCAGTGCAGACTCTATTCCGGTTGCGTCCGCAGCATCGCATTCAGCGTAGTATGTCTCCATGCCGAAACGCATTTTGCTGGTGGAGGATGACGCCGGACTTGCGCTTACGTTGAGCGACCGTCTTCGCAGCGAAGCCTACGACGTGGAGATTGTCCACGACGGCGAAGCTGGATTGTCCCGCGCCAGCACGGGAAATTTCGACCTGATTCTGCTTGACTGGATGCTGCCCAGGCGCTCCGGTATCGATGTGTGCCGCGATCTGCGCCAGAAGAAAATCGACACGCCCATCCTTATGCTGACAGCGCGGGGCCAGACGATGGACAAAGTTGTGGGTCTGAAACTCGGCGCGGACGACTACCTGACAAAACCATTTGAGATGCCGGAACTGCTGGCGCGGGTTGAGGCTTTGATGCGCCGCACCAATCCACTGAACCCTGGCGCTGCGGAGCTATGGCAATCCGGCGCAATTTGCGTCGATCGCCGCCGCACCCGGGTGACTCGCAACGGGAGCTTGGTCGACCTGGCACCCAGAGAATATAAACTGCTCTGTTATTTCCTGGATCATGCAGACCGCACCATCACACGCGAAGAGCTGCTCAAGGAAGTCTGGTCGTACCACTTCATCCCTTCCACCCGCACCGTCGATGTCCATGTAGGCTCACTGCGCCAAAAGCTGGAAGAAGATCCCAAGCAGCCGAAATTGATCCTCACGGTTCAGGGCCAGGGCTACTGCCTGGGCTCGTAGATCGAATTCCGCAGTATGGTACCGGGGGGAACGAAGCGGGTGCCCCACGTCTCGCTTCTGAGACGTGGGTTCCCTATACCCCTCTACTGAATCAGCGTCGGCTCTTCGCCATTCTCTTTCTCTTCCGGCGGAATCACGACCGCCGCTGCGACCTTGTCCGGCTCTTCAAGATTCAGCAGGCGCACGCCTTGCGTGGAACGTCCCGCGGCGCGCACCGTCTTTGTATCAATGCGGATGATCTTGCCAAACTGGCTGATGACCATCAACTCGCTCGAATCGTCAACCAGGTTGATCGAGCAGACCTTGCCATTTTTCTTCATCGTCTTGACGTTGATGACGCCTTTACCGCCGCGTGTCTGCAGGCGATATTCATCGACGTCCGTGCGCTTGCCGTAGCCATTGTCGGTCACAGAAAGAATCAGGCAAGTGCAATCCTCACCGCCGCCGTTCTTCTTGCGCTCTTTCGGCGTGACTGCGACGCCGACAACATAATCGTCCTTCGACAGATCGATGCCGCGGACCCCATAGGCCGGACGGCCCATCGAGCGAACGTCGTTTTCATCAAAGCGGATCGCCATGCCATCGTGCGTGGCGAGGAAGACGATCTGCTTGGCATCTGTGATCCGCGCTGCAACAAGTTCGTCGTCTTTATCGATGCCGATCGCGATGATGCCCTTCTGCATCACGTTGGAAAAATCCTTCAGCGGCGTTTTCTTTACCGTTCCCTGCCGCGTGCCGAAGAAGATGAACTTACCTTCCTCCAGCAGGTTGCGCACGGGCAGAATGGCGCAGATATTTTCACCGGGCTGCAAACTCAACAGGCTGGCCATCGCCTTGCCTTTGCCCGCCGCGCCCACGTCGGGTATCTCATAGACCTTCAGCCAGTACATCCGGCCCGTATTCGTAAAACAGAGCAGATAGGCATGCGTGGAGTCGATGATCAATTGCTCGACAAAATCCTCTTCCCGGGTGCGCATACCGAAGCGGCCGGTACCGCCGCGGCGCTGCTGGCGATAGGTGGAGATTGGCGTGCGTTTCAAATAGCCGGAATGCGAAACCGTGATGGCGACCTGTTCGTCCGCGATCAGATCTTCCAACTGCAGCTCGGCGGTCTCATCGAGAATTTCAGTGCGGCGGGCGTCGCCGTACTCTTTCTTGACCGCCTCCAGCTCCTTGACGATTACGCTGCGCAGTTTTTTCTCGCTTGCGAGGATAGATTCATACTCCGCGATGCGGTCGCGCACTTCGGCCAGCTCTTTCAGCAGCTCGTCGATGGAAAGCTGCGTCAGGCGATAGAGCTGCAATTCAAGGACGGCGTCGATCTGGCGATAGGTGAGCCCAGCTTCGCCAGCAATGTTGGTCGTGTCTTTGTCCAGCTTGATGACAATGTCTTTGCCGAGTGAGAACCGATGCAGATTTTCCCGTGCATCCGCGCGCGAAGACGATCCGCGAATGATCCGGATGAACGCATCGAGATTGTCGAGCGCAATCTTGTAGCCTTCCAGGATGTGCTCGCGCTCCCTCGCTTTTTTCAGCAGGAAAGCGGTGCGGCGGCGCACGACGTCGACGCGATGATCGAGGAAGTGGCGGATCGCCTGCGGCAGGCCGAGTTCCCGCGGCTGGCCGTTAACCACCGCCAGGAAAATCATCGAGAAGCTATCCTGCATTTGCGTGTGCTTGTAAAGCTGGTTCAGCACGATCTGCGCTTCGGCGGTGCGTTTCAGCTCAATGACAATGCGCATCCCGTCGCGGTCGCTCTCATCGCGTACGTCGCTGATCTCATCGATCACTTTTTCATTCACCAGGTCGGCGATGCGCTCGATCAGCTTCGACTTATTCACCTGATAGGGAATCTGGGTAACGATGATGGCCTGACGGCCCTGCGTGATGTTCTCAATCGCGACGCGGGCGCGCATCAGGAAACGGCCACGGCCCGTTCGATACGCCTCCGTGATTCCGCTGCGGCCATAGATGAATCCGCCGGTCGGGAAATCGGGCCCCTGAACATGCTTCATGACTTCGGCAAGCCCGGCGTGGGGATTGTTCACCATCTCAATGGCGGCGTTTACGATCTCCGTTAAATTATGCGGAGGAATGTTGGTCGCCATGCCCACCGCGATGCCGCTCGATCCATTCACGATCAAAGTTGGAATGCGCGTGGGCAGCACAACGGGCTCGAAGGTACTCTCGTCGTAATTCGGCGTAAAGTCGACCGTGTCCTGATCGATGTCGGCCAGCATCTCCCCGGCGATGCGGGTCAGACGTGCCTCGGTATACCGCATGGCGGCTGGTGGATCGCCGTCCACCGAGCCAAAATTTCCCTGTCCGTCGACCATGGTGTAGCGCATGGTGAAGGGCTGCGCCAGGCGCACCATGGTGTCGTAGATCGATGCGTCGCCGTGGGGATGGTACAGACCCATCGCCTGCCCAACCACCTTGGCGCACTTGGTGTATTTCTTGTTATGCTGCAGGCCCATCTCGTGCATTGCGTACAGCACGCGCCGATGCACCGGTTTCAGGCCATCGCGCACATCCGGCAGCGCGCGACCGATGATGACCGACATGGAATAGTCGAGGTACGAGCGCCGCATTTCATCTTCAATGTTGATGAAGATCATGTTCGCTGCGCCGGGGCCTGTGGGGCCACCGGGAGGGGTTCCGTCGCTGCCATTGTTACCGAGGGGAAGTTGAGGATTTTGCTCGTCTGCCATGTGTTTTATCGCGGTTCGTTCTTAAAAAAATATGAGCCAAAGGCCGATCCGCCAGGCTACAGAGGTGCAAGCGGATGGAACTGAAGGTCTCCCTTTATTTTACCGTGTTTGGAGGGGATTCGCAGGTCTACGGCTCCAACGAATTACTTGACATTTAGCGTTAAAAAACGAACAGTCTGCGAGAAGAGGGGCCAGATATGGCCGCCCGGCAGCCTTACCGAACCAGCAGCGGCAGACTGACAATGCTGAGGACCGCCTGGGTCGCCAGAATTGCGCCCGTCAGGCCGAGAAACATTCGCCGATGCCGCGATTCCAGTACGTCGGCAAACACTCCCCCGGTAAACGTCAGCACAAAGGGCAGCGCCCATAGCCATGGTTCGGCATGAACTCCGGTGGTTTCCAGTGACAGCAGAATCAGCGCGACAATCAGCGGGGTGGTGTTGCCGAAATACCGCGAGCGGCGATGCAGCACGTAGAGCGCCAGCGCCACGATAGCCGCAATCGTAATGGCTGCGTTCGGCAGCACCGTGAACATGTGGCGCGCGCCGCTCCAGGAAATCCATAGGAAAGCATCGGCGCTTTGGAAGACATAACTCAATGCATCCAGATTGAAGGTGTAGGAGGCAAGCAGGATCAGAAATGCTCCGGCAGTGGCCCCGGCCAATACTGGAATCGCCTGCGGACGCTTCCCTTCCGCCAGATAAATCATGAAGGTCAGCGCCATCAGCAGCGCCAGAATGGCGGCAGCGATATGTGCTGTCGCGGTCAACCCGAGTGCCAGCGCCAGCAGTGCCAGCCGCGGACGCCACTTCCTTACCGGCCCCTGCATAGTGTGGGCGAGCCCGATGGCGGTATACAGCACGCCATACATTCCCCACGCCGCGAGGATCTCATTGTTGGGCTGCACGCAGACGCGGATCATTTCCGGCGAAAAACAATACAGCGCCAGCGCGATGAAACCGCCTTCATTGCCATAGAGCCGCCGAGAGACCCACCAGATGCCGCCGCCCAGCCAGACGCCGAAAAAGATGAAGGGCAGCCGCATGAGAAACAGCACGTCGCGAACCAGGTGGCGCAACTCCCAGGGAGAAGCGCTGCTCGGCTGGCCGACCAGAACACGTTCCAGCGTGAGCGGCAGCCCGGCAACTCGATAGGCAAAGGTGCCGTCACTGATGTTGCCGCAGGATGTGAGATAACCGGCCAGGGGCGAGGGCTTTTCCCAAAGCTCGCGTCCGCAGCGGGCGTACTGATAATCGCGGGCGGAAAGGTTCTGGCGACTAACGACCCAGAGACACTGTACGGCAAACAGGAACAGCATTGCCGCTGCGAGCATCTGCGGTCTGCGAAACTCAAACTTTGGCATGCGCATGAAATGCTGAGTTTACTAGAACCATTGAAGCATCGCTTGGACCTTGCTCCCGCATTGCGTCGAAACGCTGCTCGCGGTACCATCCGCTTGCATGGAGTTGAACAGCCGATCCGATCGCATTGTCTCCGCCGAGCCGGTGGAAGACGACCTCGTACTTGACCTGAAGCTGCGGCCGCAGCGTCTGAATGAGTTCATCGGACAGCAGAAGGCGAAGGAGCAATTGTCCATCGCACTCGAGGCCGCGCGCAACCGGGGAGAGGCGCTCGATCACGTACTGCTGTCCGGGCCGCCGGGGCTGGGCAAGACTACGCTGGCAAACATTATTGCGAACGAACTGGGTGTCGGTTTCCAGCAGACCTCCGGGCCGGCCATTCAGATTCAGGGCGATCTGACGGCCATTCTGACTAATTTGAAGAAGCACCAGGTGCTATTTCTTGACGAGATTCATCGCCTGCAGCCGGCGCTCCAGGAAAA
>JBEPVW010000133.1:0-8233 GCA_041690775.1 Acidobacteriota bacterium
CTTCCCGCAGCAAGTGAGTATTTTCTTCGCTGGGGGTTATGCGTCACACTTCGGCGGACTCGCGCAGATCACCTACACACATACAGATGACCACTTCGGCATGGACAACACCGATCTGCGGTATGCCAACCAAACAACCCTCGGCAAACGTAGTCTGTTCTATGGAATTACTCTAAATAACAATCCGACAGTGGAAGACGTGTGGAACAGCACTCCGGCGTGGGGTTTCCCCTGGATATCGACCGGATCTGGCGTAGGTTCAATCGCATCGCCGGTCCTCAATGGAGGTCTTGGTCAAGATGTCGCCGGTGCCGGTGGCTATGCCATGTGGGCGAGTCATCTCTACGCGGATGTAACCCTGTACCGCTCCGAACATGCAGGAGGGCCGACTCCAGTTACAGGAACAACCTACCAGTACAACGTCAGTGGAGTCGCTCCCTATTGGCGAGCTGCATGGCAGCAGACATGGGGTAGCAATTACTTTGAGGTTGGGACTTACGGAATTGATCTCAATTCTTATCCGGGTGCAGTCTCGGGGCCGAAGGACAGTTATTTGGATCCTGCAGTTGACTTTCAATACGAACGTCCCTTCGGCGCAAATCTGCTGGATGCTCACGGAACCTGGATCCATGAGAGTTCAAATTTAGCGGCAACTTTTGCTGCGGGAGGTGCAAGTACTCAATCCAATCATCTAAATACTTTCAAGCTTGACAGCACCTACCATTGGAAAAACAGATATAGTGCCACAGGCGCTCTATTTGCTACGACCGGCAATGGGGACGCGCTACTCTATGCACCCGCCGCGGTGACGGGAAGTAACAACGGTAGCCCGAATACCAGTGGATATATCGCACAGGTTGGATATTGGCCCGTGCAGAATATTGATCTCAATCTGGCCTACACCGGGTATCTGAAATTCAATGGCGCCAGCACCAACTATGACGGTGCTAACCGCAATGCTTCCGACAACAACACCGTATACATGGCGTTATGGGTGAATTTCTAGTCTCAGGAGACGGTATGGAACACGAGAACAATCTGAGTGTAAACGAGGTCCGCAAAGATGTGATCGTGATCAACCGGCGCTCCTTCTTCGGAGTTCTGCTCGGCGTCGGGACCGCAGGCATGGGAGCGCTCCTCGCAATTCCAGTTCTTCGCTATGTTTTGTACCCGCTTTATGCAAAAGACAGCAAGACCGCATGGTCTCCAATAGGCGCGATGAACGAGTTCTCCGATCTTGCGCAACCCGTTCTGAAAACGGTTGACCTGAAACAGCTGGATGGGTGGCGTGAAGTAGATTCCTCCCAGACCGTCTATGTAACCAAAGGGGCGGATGGGAAGCTGCAAGTCCTTTCAGCGATCTGCCCGCATATGGGTTGTACAGTTGCCTGGAATAAGGGCCAGGATGAGTTTGTTTGCCCTTGTCATGGAGGACGATTCTCTCCAGATGGAAAAAATATTTTCGGGCCGCCTCCGCGAGGCATGGACCCACTTCCGAACAAGGTCGCGGATGGAAATCTGATGGTGAAGTTTGAATATTTCCGAGAAAACGTTCCTAACCGTAGAGTGTTGAGCTAGGTGAACTTGTGGATGAGCCCTTGAAGGCTGAAATGCCGCAGGAGAAGAGATCAGCACGCATCTATAGCTGGTTCAACAAGCGAACCGGCATACGAAGCCTGATGCACGCGTCGCTGGATGAACCTATTCCGGGCGGAGCGCGCCTGGCCTACATATTCGGTTCCGGCTTACTCTTCATCTTTATTTCGCAGGTGATTACAGGCCTGTGCCTGGCGCTCTACTATGTTCCATCGGCGCAGTCGGCGCATGCCAGTGTCGCCTACATTACCAAGCAGGTCGCTGCCGGGCAATTTCTCCGCAGTCTTCATTACTACGGCTCCAGCGCGATGATTATCGTGCTGCTGCTACATTTCTTACAGACATTTATCTATGGATCTTTCAAAGGCCGCAGGGAACTACTCTGGATCTCAGGAGCATTTCTGTCCTGCCTGGTCCTCGGCATGGGCTTTACAGGCTATCTGCTTCCCTGGGACCAGAGCGCCTACTTCGCCACGGCAGTTGGAACGAACATTGTCGGAGAAGTTCCTTTCATCGGCCAATGGCTTACAGACATGCTGCGTGGTGGCAACACGCTGGGAACGCTCACGTTGTCGCGCTTCTATTTCGCGCATGTGTTTTTGATTCCAGGCATGATCTTCCTGTTCATCGGCATTCATATTGCGCTGTTTCGGAAGGCTGGCCCTGCTGGTCCGATCGAGGAAGATCCTGTCAATCCGAAACTTCCTCCGGAGAGTTTCTATCCTCGCCAGGTGATCATGGACATGGCGTTTGCGTTGCTCCTGATGATCGGCCTCGGATTCCTGGCGTATTTCCGTCCGGTGCTGCTGGGTCCGATCGCCGATCCTGCAAACACAAAGTTTGTTCCACGGCCCGAGTGGTATTACCTTCCGATGTTTGAGTGGTTGAAGTTCTGGTCCAGCCGCATGGAGGTCTTTGCTGTCGTACTGGTTCCTGGAATTCTCGCTTTGCTTTTTTTCCTGATGCCATTTTTAGATCGCAAGCTGGAACGCAGGCCGTGGCGCAGGCCCATTCCACTCCTCAGCGTCGCCATCGTCTTAGTCGGAATGATTTTTCTTGGGTTCAGGAGTCATTTGGACGATTTACGCGACCACAGTGTCGCGGCCCAGCTCGCGTTCCAGGACAATCAGGAAAGGGATTACACCAAAGCGCCATTCCATCCCCGAATGGAATCGGTGAGTGGGCCGGCTCTATCATCCGGGCCGGTCAATCCACTGATTGTCAAGGGAAAGGGAATCTTCGATGCTCAGGGGTGCTCCGGTTGTCATGGAGATTCCGGGACGGGAACAGCCACGGCTCCCAGCATTGTCGGGATTACAAGCAAGTATCCTCTGCCACAGCTTACCAACTTGCTGCACCATCCAAATGCACAGATGCTCGCTGGCCATATGCCTGCCTTCGATCTATCTGCCTCGGATATGTCGGCCTTGTTTGGTTATCTGGATGGCTTAGGTAAGAGCGGAGAAAGCGCGGCGGCTGCGGCGACTCCAAGTGAAGCACCATCGACCGCCTCCGCAACGAGTCCTGCGCCAATTCCTGCTACGGCAAAAGCGCCTAAAGATAGCGGTACTCCTGCAAAGGGTGTCGCGGAAGCACCGTCGGCTTCCGTTGCAAGCGGAGAAAATATTTTCCTGGCGCATGGCTGCGCCAGTTGTCACGGAAATGCAGGCGGTGGAACTGCGCGTGTTCCAGCTATGGCTGGCTTGATTGCAAAGCATTCGGATGCGCAACTGACAAAACTTCTCCATACACCAGATGCCAAGATGCGCGCTGGAGGAATGCCACCGCTGGTAGCACCTCCCGCACAGGTAAGCTCCTTGATTGCCTATCTCCGCTCCCTCGCTCCGGCAACCTCCGCCAAAGGAAAGAAGGAAGCCAGCACAGTGGTTCCTGCGCAAGATATAGCTGGGCAAAGAAATGCTCCTGTGCCAATGCCTTCAACCGCAACGCCGCCAGCAACTGAAACGAGATCTGCGATCGCCTCGAAAGCTGCTCCAATAAAGTCAGACGTAGCCGCGACAAGTACCGCAATCCCAGCCGGTCGTGCCATTTTTGTGTCCAGCGGCTGCGCCGCCTGCCACGGCCAGAATGCACAAGGTACACATTTCGCGCCGTCGTTGATCGGGATCACTCACAAATATCCGCCCGCTCAACTCACCCATTTGCTGCATCATCCTACGAAACAAATGAGCGATGGAGGCATGCCTCCCGTCACTGCAAACCAAGAGCAGATGCAGCACCTTGTTGCCTATTTATCGAGCCTGGGAGCTGCTCCTTCTACTGAGTCAAACCCAGCGAGTCCTGGCGCACAACCTGCTACAGCCCAGTCCGCACCAGCGCCAGGCACCTCAACTCAAACCGCTGGAGCGCAGAGAGAAGTCAAGCCAGTGCCGCTCAGTGCGGAAGCTGTGCGTGGTAGAGCGGTGTTTGAAAACAACTCCTGTCAAACCTGCCACGGAATCGGCGGATTGCATGGAACTGTTGCGGCCCCGGGCTTGGCTGGAACCGCTTCCATTCTTCCAGCATCGACCTTGGAAACTCTGTTGCGGCACCACAGCAAGCAAATGCAAAACGGCGGCATGCCGCTCACCAATATGAACGCACAGGACATGAAGGCGATCATCGCTTATATCCGTAGCCTGCCCGCTGCCGGGACCGAGCAATGACCCTGGATGGAAAGAGCCTCTAAAGGTCTACCCGGTCTAGTGTTTCAACGTGGAGAAGCTTCTTTGTCTGCCACATCCTGATCGACGAGCGTTTTGAGGAAAGCAATCACGTCGTCGATTTGCCGCTCATGCCAGACGGGATCCTCGCCGAGTTTGCGATTGAGAGGTGCATCGGTTGTGTCCATGTTTTTTCGGTATCGCGGAGGCAAGTCGTCGAACTTTTCCAGTTTGCCGTTTGGGCTCACGGGATACCACTTACCGGGATTGGTGTCGCGCTCCACATAAAAGAACAGAGCCTCCCGCAGGGAATGAAAGCGTCCGTTGTGAAAGAAAACATGACGTATGGAGACATTGCGGAGCGTAGGTGTGCGGAAGAGCCCGCAATTTGCCAGGTCCTTGCTGGCTGCATCTTTCCGGAACGGGCCGCAAAGTCCCAAGTCATAGTAGCGTGGGTTTGCGTTCCAGGGAATCTCCCTGTTGCGCGGCACACCGAGGGCTTCAAACTGAAAGTCTGTAAAGATGGGATGGGCTCCATTCACGCCCACTTGATCCAAGTGGCAAGAGGAACAATTTCCTCCATTCGGGTCGTCGAACAACTGCTTGCCTCGCAGTTCCTGCGGCGTCATAGTCGCCTTGCCGTCCAGCCATTCATCGTACTTGCTCGTGTAGGGATGAAAAGTTTTGTCCTGCAGTTCAAACTGCTGAATGGCCAGCGTGGCTTTTTCGACGGCCAGCGCTGGATGTTCAAAGATATGCTGTCCGAAGACCACCCGGAATACATTGGCATAGCTCGCGTAGCTCAATTTTCGCGCCAGATCTTCCACGCTGCGATTGTCCATCTCCACAGGCGAGAAAAATGGAAACGCCGCCTGCGCGTGGGGCGAGTTGAAGCGGCCGTCCCACCCGAATCCACCCGCAGGAACTTCCTCTGGCTCGGTATATTTTTCGATCGGGTTGTTCTCCTGCACGTGCGTCCAGACAGGGACGTAATTGAGGGTATAGCGCAGCGAGGGTACCGCTCGGTAATCGGGACTCTTCATGTTTGGCCCGCCATACTGGACGGCCAATCCGTTGGGAGGGCCATACGCAAATCGAGGATCATGGCACGTCGCGCAGGCCATCTTTCCGGACGCCGAAAGACTCTTGTCAAGAAAGATCTTTTCCCCAAGAGTGGCCGCCGGGCTGAGCTGCGAATTTGTGGTGGGGGGCAATGACATGCCCACTCTGCCTGCCACACACAATGCTCCTGTGGCGAGCAGAATTCCGACGAGGAGAAATTGGCGCTTCATGATTATTAGCAACGATGTATGGAGGGCCCGCTGCGAACCACGGCTTGGCTGTCCGCCACATTTTGATGCTACCGATGCGGCGGCGAAACAGGAAGTGCGATTAGGGATTCGTGAGGATATCCGAGCCGAACGCAACCAGCCCTTTTTGACCGGCGTAGCCCAGATACTCGTGAATGCCAAAGATTTCTTCCAATGACTTGAGAAGCGAGTAGTGATTGTAGGGCACGTTTGAGACGGTGCCTGGACGAATATATTTTGACAGGAGCACTGCGCCTGTCCTGTCTCCCCCAAAACTAAGCGTCGTAACGGTGACCCGGCGGCCATGCGACATGTGCGTCTCAACGAGAGGATACTTTCTGCCGAGGTTCGGGCCTTCCTGCTGATTGCAGCAGGTGGCTCCATAGACGGTGACCTGAATGCCGCTCTTCATCTGCACTATTTTCCCCTGCCCTCCTTCATCGAAGGTGATGATGATCAGGCCGTCTTTCTTGTATGCGGGCGATTTCATAATCATCGGAATCCACTTCTTAATGAAAACATTGACGGACTTCAGTCCGCCGGGTTGCCCATTGCCGCAGTGTGAATCGTGGCCGTCGTTGCACAGGTTTGGGGTGATGAAGCTGAAATTAGGCGTAGTGGCGATCGAGCGGAGATCACTCTTGAGATTGCGCAGGTTTACAACATCTTCATTGCACGCCGGCAAATCGATGACCGAGTGGAAGTACATGAATGGATCGTGCCGCGTCGCGTACATATCTCCAAGCGGAACGGCTGCGCTCGGCGCTACGGCTTCCTCGGTCTGATCGCGTGTATTCAGGGCCGGATGCCCGCAGGTGGAAGACTCCCGCGCCGGGTCGTTACCCATATCCTCCATGTAGCCCTTCCATGTCAGGCCCGCGTCCATCAACTGATTGGCCAGCGTCTTCACGGGCGCTGGGTAGACGCAACCCTCCCCTACGGCCTGTCGATCGGGAGCCGTGCCGGTTTGGTGAAAATCGGCATAAATACCGCAGTCGCTTGAAGTCTGCGGGTTATTTGCCTGCCCGCCCATCATGGCAATGTAGTTATCGAGACTGCTGTGCCCTGTTCCATAATATTGCGGCAGCAAAGCCCCTTTCGCCGGCAGTTGCTTCGCAAGATACGGCGCTTCCGAGTGGGGGCCAAACGTGTCGGTGAAATTCTTGTTTTCCAGGATGATCAGAAAAACGTGCCGGATAGGCGGCATAGCGGCTGCGGTACTCGCGCTGTCGGCAGCAAAAACGTGGGGCGCGAAGGCTGCAAAGAAAAGAGAGGCGCAGCAGACGGATAACAGGGAAGTTAAAAATCGTTTCCTCATCAAAGGTGGTTCCTCATGGATATAGTAAATTTGCAAAAGTCCCGTGTTCTGAAAGCACCTTTTGGAATACGGTCTGGCGCTTTTGCTCCCTTCCAACATTGTGTTGCTCTGAGGCCCGCATTGCAAGCTTCACTGTGTCCAGCGCAAGATAAGCCTGAAATGAAGGCGGCACGATGCGGATCGATCTCATGATGCGTCTCTATTGGCCAAAGTCGACCGACCCAACGATTCTGAATATTCATGCTTGTGCAGAAAACGCACGTCTATGCGCTTGTAGTCGTCTGTAGTTTCCTTCGCGCTTCCGTATCAGCTCATTTAGTCCCTCGTTGTTCTATTCGAAATCACTCGGCAAACGCAGCAAAACTGAGTAGAAATTCCGAACGGCAAATCTGCAATCCAGGCCCGCAACCCGCGTGTTTCCAATCTCAAGTCTTCCGAACGCGGTCAATCCTGAAAGAATGTTCCAAACCTACTGGGGAGTACGGAAGTAATGTGCGAATGCGCTCCAAAAGCCCCTTAGAACCCAATCTCTTCTTTTCTTAGAAACTAGGCAGCCACATTTCGTAGCTTCTCCGCAAAGAATCGAGCCGTTGGAGCCAATCCCGCATGTGGTTCCAACTCAATTTTGGGTGGGACGCCAAACTTACCTTGTCGGCCGTGAATCCCAGGAAAACTAGGCGTTTCTTCTCCCCGCGCACCGGAGTGGTACGCTGTTGGCATCATGCAGAGACTGGATCTGTCCGTCACATACGAAGGCGGCGAATGCAGCACATGGATACGGTGCGAGACAATCCCAAAGATCGGCGACATTCTCGAAGCCGAAATTGAGAACCAGATGCGGAAGGTAAAGGTTGACTACGTGTCTACCGCCGGACTGGTTCGAGGTAGCATGCGGGTGCCTGTTCGCGGCCATGTGATCGAAGCGCATAAATAACCCAGGTGTCGTCGGCCCCCGCGGGTAGGCTGTTGTGATGTGTGTGATCAATTGGAATGCTCCGGGAACGTGGGCGACTGCCTTCGCAACAAGTGCAACTGCATTATCGACCTACCTCACGCTCAAATAGGTGGGGCGATATGTAGCGGACACGGCAACTATCGCGAAGGCCACTCCGGAACAATTCAGAGTCAACCAGCAGCCATTTGTCGATTTGGTCGGCGCTCGAATTGTCTGACTGGGGCAAATTCCCGGGAATAAATCGTTATCGGATCATTCTTCCGATTGGCGATTTTGCCAGTAACTCAGAGGTTCTGTGCATCGAGATCATAGCGCCTAATACAGTCTCCTTGTCTTTCCCCTGCCTTGAACATGTTGTGCATGTACACCCATTGCTGCCTGTATCGTGCTG
>JBEPVW010000134.1:0-7952 GCA_041690775.1 Acidobacteriota bacterium
GAGTCCGGGTATGCTAACGAGCCCGAAGCCGTCGCTGCCAATGTCAGGCTCTGTATCGACACCGGCGTCGCGGGCCTCTCCATTGAAGACGCAACCGGCGATCGCGAGCAGCCGCTGTACGAGCTTTCTCACGCCGTCGAAAGAATCAAGGCCGCGCGCGACGCAATCGCTGCGTCCGGTGCCAACGTATTGTTGACCGCCCGCGCCGAATGCTTTCTTGTCGGCCATCCCGACCCGCTGCGAGAATCTATCCGCCGCCTTCAGGCCTATGCCGAAGCCGGCGCCGACGTTCTCTACGCCCCAGGCCCGCACAAGCAGGAGGAAATCCAGGCCATTGTCACCGCCGTACATCCAAAACCAGTCAACGTATTGATCAGTTCCAACACAGGGCTAAGAATTTCCGACCTCGAGGCAATGGGTGTACGCCGGGTCAGTGTCGGCTCCTCCCTCGCCCGCGCAGCCTGGACTGGATTCATTCACGCCGCAAAAAAGATCGCGGAAGAAGGCAGCTTCAGCGGCTTCGATGGCTTGGCCCCATATTCCGAGCTCAATGAATTTTTTCGGAAAGATTCAACCGGCCGCCGGTCGTAAGCTTCATCCATCTTTTTGAGTTGTAGCAGCGAGACTGTCTGCTGTTCAAGGAAAAATATTGATACCACCGTATAGATCCGATAGCTTGATGAAGAACCCGGCGTGGCTAGCGCTTCGCACTCTAGTCAGAACTTGCCCGATTCTGATTCTTGCTGCATTCGTTTTGCAAGCGCAAACGAAAATCCTGCATACCTTCGACTCAAATCATCCGACCCAGGTCGAACAATTGCAGGCGAAGTCAGTTCTGCATCCATTTTGGAATGGTTCATCCATGGATCGGGAACCAGTGCTTTTTGTGCAGCAGCCCGGCACCAAGGTTTCTACCGCCCGGCTCTTGTTCGTTCCGACTCGAATTATCAGCATCACCAGCGGAAATGGGCTTCAGAGATTTGATGAAGGCCGGGATTATATTTGGACTCCCGGCAGCGACACCCTGACCCTGACGCAAAACTCGCGCATTCCCTTTAAGACATTTCCCGAGCTGCACCCTCGCATAGGATCCCCAGGGTCTCTCGGCGAAACGATTGACGGACAGAGTAGCCTGTTTTTCGCCGAGGGCGGCGCCGTTTTTCAGAGCCTACAGGTGAATGTCACCTATGACCACGACGAAAAGTGGACAGGCGCTATCCCTCCTGCTGCTTCATCGAAGCTAGGCCACACCATGGCTCGATTGAAAGCCAAAGCGCCACTCCGCATCCTGGTCCTGGGAGATAGCATTTCCGCCGGGTATTGCGCGTCCGAAACTTTTGGCGGCCCACCCTATCAGCCGCCGTTCACCGGATTGGTTGCCGAGACATTGCATGTTGAATATGGATCACCGGTCACCGTAAAAAATCTTTCAGTTGGTGGAATGGATTCCACGTGGGGCGTAATCACGGCTTCAAAAGTTGCAGTCGAGCATCCGGATTTAGCAATCATTGCTTTTGGCATGAACGACGCAAGCGCCGGAGAACCGGCTGCTGTCTACAGTCGCAATATTCATGCAATTATCGACACGGTGAGAAAGACAAATCCAGATACGGATTTTATTCTTGTGGCAACGATGACAGGCAATCCAGAATGGAATAAATCCAATGCGAAACTTTATACTGAATATCTCAACGAGCTTCTCAAGCTGGAAGGGCCGGGCGTTGCCGTTGCAAATATAACTTCGCTATGGAGAGAGATGCTGAAGACGAAAAACTACCTTGATCTAACTGGTAACGGCATCAATCATCCCAACGACTTTGGCCATCGGGCCTATGCCCAGGTCATCCTTCAGCTGCTCCAATAATGCGTAAGGCGGACATTTCTTACATCTCGATCGAATGAATCGCCTCTAAATCACACCATCCTCCACAGAAAGAAAAACCCATGCCTCTTCGCGCAGTCATTTTCGATTACGGTCTCGTCCTCTCCGGTCCAGCAGAGCCCGCGGCCCGCGCCCGCCTGCTTGAAATTACTGGACTAGCCCCGGAGGGCTTCGACACACATTACTGGAAATACCGTCTGGACTATGACCGCGGCACGCTGAATGGACGAACCTATTGGCAGACAATCGCGCGCGATACCGGACTATCTTTCACCCCCGACCAGATCGACGCGCTCATCGAGCAGGACGTTCTACTATGGGCGAGCGTGAACCCCGCGATGCTGGATTGGCTGACTCGAGTACAGGCGGCAGGAATGAAGACGGCGATCCTGTCGAACATGGGTGAGGATTTGCTGGCGCACATGCGGAAGCATTTCGGCTGGCTGGATAGTTTCCATCACCTGACATGGTCGTGCGAACTGGACTTGATCAAGCCGGAAGCCGCGATCTATGAACACACGCTCGAGAAGCTTGGCGTGCAGCCGGAAGAAGCTCTATTTCTGGATGACAAGATCGAGAATGTTGAAGGCGCTCGACAGGTGGGAATGCACGCGCTGGTGTTCCGCGATCTATCGACGCTACAGGCGGACCTGCAACGTGAAGGTTGGGCAACTTCCCTGCCGCCGGTACTTGTCTAACCTCAGAAGGTGCGCCGCGCCAACTTCACACGTCCGAAGGAACGGCGACTCCCCTCGTGCCCGTGCTAGACTTGGCCGCAATCCTTTTGTCGTCCGATGCGGAACGAGATGTATTCGAAGAGATTGCATACGGCCAGGAGTTATCGCTGAATGATTGCCCCGAAGAGAATTCGCCAATGGATTTTCGCCGTTGCGATTGCAGTACTGACATCCTCCTCCTTTGCCGCGAATGACCCGGCGCGCCAATACGCCGGCTCCATGACGGTCAATCGCTATGGCATTGTCGCAACAAGTCAAACGCTGGCGTCTCAGGCCGGGGCCTCCGTCCTTGCGCGGGGCGGCAGCGCTGTGGATGCCGCCATCGCCGCCAATGCCGCGCTCGGCGTGATTGAGCCCATGATGAATGGCATGGGCGGGGACCTGTTTGCCATCGTCTACGATGCGAAGACCAAAAAACTTTATGGCCTGAATGCCAGCGGATGGTCGCCGGAGGGAATGAGCATTGCGGCCCTGAAGGCAAAGGGCATTTCCGCTGAGATCCCCCCGCACAGCATTTATTCCGTCTCAGTACCGGGCGCAGTGGCGGGATGGGCCGCGTTGCACGAACGTTTTGGCAAGTTGCCGTTATCCGAAGACCTGCAACCCGCGATTACCTTCGCCCAGGAAGGAGTTCCGATTCCGGAAACGGATGCGGACAACTGGGAAGAATTCGGCTCGCCTCTGGCGAATGAGCCAACCTTCGCGCCAGTCTTTCTGCCGGACGGCAAGGCTCCCGTTGTCGGGCAGGTCTTTCGCAATCCGGATCTCGCCGCCTCGCTGCGCCTGATTGCACAAAACGGCCGCGATGGTTTCTACCGTGGTCCCATCGCGGACTCCATCGTGAAACTTTCGGCGGAGCGCGGTGGATTTATGAATGCCGCCGATCTGGCAAATTTCAAGCCAGCCTGGGTCGATCCGGTTTCGACAACCTATCACGGCTGGACCGTCTGGGAGACGCCGCCAAATACGCAGGGGATCGCCGCACTCTCCATGCTGAATATCATGGAGCGGTTTCCTCTGAAAGAATGGGGCCGCGAGAACGCGAACACCGTCCACGTCGAGATTGAAGCGAAGAAACTCGCGTATGCCGATATGCTGCATTACGTCGGCGATCCGAGAACAAGTCATATACCAACTGAGCAGTTGATTTCCAAAAGTCTCGCAACGGAACGCGCCAGGCTTATCCGAATGGACCAGGCACAATGCAAAGTGCTTCCCTCTGTTCTGAAAAACCAGTTATCGCGATTGTCGAGCGATACTACGTATCTTGCCGTGGTGGATCGCGACGGCAATCAGGTGTCGCTTATCCAGAGCGACGCCGGCGCGTTTGGCAGCGGCCTGGTTGCGCCGAAGACCGGGTTCGTTCTACAGAACCGCGCCGAAGGTTTTACGCTGCGGCCTGGACAGGCTAACTCGCTTGCGCCTCATAAGCGCCCTCTTCACACCATCATTCCCGGGTTCATGGCAAAGGATGGAGTCACGATTGCGTTCGGCATTATGGGAGGCTTCAACCAGGCGCAGGCGCATGCCCAGTTCGTCGCAGACGTGGTCGACTTCAACATGAATATTCAGGACGCGCTCGACGCGCCCAGATTCCGACAGACCGTTGGCGCCGGTTGTGCTGTCTCGATCGAAGATGGTTTTCCTCCGGCGGTTTGGGAGGGGCTGTCGTCGCGAGGGCATCTGTTGAACATTACCCCGCGTTACTCCCAGGTGATGGGCCGCGGGAATGCGGTGCTGCATGACAATCGTCTGGGCGTGAACTTTGGCGCGTCCGACCCGCGGACAGATGGTGCGGCCATCCCTGAGGAGCCGCCATCGTTGCATCCGTGAGCATTTTTCGAACATGCCCTGATAACTACGGTCGAGCTACAGATTGGGAATGTTTCGAGTTGGCGTCATCGCCCCTGCACGCGCGCCGCTTCCAACGGGATCGGAACCTGCTCGACGATTTCCACGTTGAATCCCTGAAGTGCAGGCACGTGGGTCGGCGTGTTGGTCAGCAGGCGGATTTTGTGAATCTTCAAGTCAGATAAAATCTGGCCGCCGAGACCGACTTGTCGCAGGGTGCGCTGCTGGCGATCTTCCGTGCGTTCGCGGGCGCGCAGATCGCGATGAAAGACAAGCCTCGGAAGCTGGCCGCCCTCGCCTTTTTGACCGCCCGCTTCGATGCCAAAGCCTTTCGTATTGTTGTGCAGATATACCAGCGCTCCGCGGCCGGCTTCCGCAATCATCTGCAAGGAACGGCGCACGATCTGCTGGCAGTCGCACAGCGGCGTGCCAAATACGTCGCCGGCCAGGCAGTGGGTGTGGACGCGTACCAGCACCGGGTCGTCCGTGGCCGCCACGTCTCCTCGCACGAGAGCAATGTGACTTTCGCCGCCATCGACCTCGCTCTCATACGCGATCATTCGGAACTCGCCGAACGGGGTGGGCAGCATGGATTCCGCCACGCGATGAATGTAGCGCTCATTCTGCAGCCGGTAACGGATCAGCTCGGCTACGGTAAGCATCTTGAGCGAATGGGTCTGGCAGAACTCGATCAGGTCGGGCACCCGCGCCATGCTGCCGTCGTCCTTCATGATTTCGCAGATGACGCCGGCAGGAATCAGACCGGCCATGCGGGCAAGATCGACGGAGGCCTCGGTTTGACCGGCGCGCACTAGCACTCCGCCGCGGCGGGCGCGAAGTGGAAAAATGTGGCCGGGGCGAGCCAGGTCCGCCGCCGTCGATGTGGGATCAATGGCGACGCGCACGGTGTGGGCGCGATCATGCGCGGAGATGCCGGTGGTGACGCCCTCCCGCGCTTCAATGCTCTCTGTAAATGCAGTGCCGAAGCGCGAGGTATTTTCTTCCGTCATCGGCCGCAGACGCAGATGGTCGGCACGGTCCTCAGTCAGCGTGAGGCAGATGAGCCCGCGTCCAAAGCGCGCCATAAAGTTGATCGCCTCGGGGGTGACGAACTCCGCCGCCAGTGTCAGGTCGCCTTCATTTTCGCGGTCTTCATCATCGACGACCACGATCATCCGTCCGGCGCGAACTTCCTCAAGCGCCGTTGGGACATCGACAAACGTGTTGTGGATTGCGCTCACGCTAACAATTGTATCGAGGATTGTGGACCCCATGTCTCAGACGCGAGACCCTTCGGCAATCTCAGAGCCGGCTATCGGGCACCCAGGCTTTCACAAAAAAATGCCACCGCAATCGGTGGCATTTTCCTTGAAACAAAAACGCTGTTTACAGGGACGATTCGATTTCAAATCCCCAGGCTTCGAGCAGCGCCTCTGGAATGTATTTCGAGTTCTTGTTGCGGCGAGCCCATTCTCTTAGCCGCGTCGAGCGGATGTACTGGTCCGGGGTGAGCTTGTATTCCTTCACCACCTGTTCAAAAGATGTAACTGTGGGTACAACGGGACCGATCGGTTCCGGCTTGCCCCAATTCGGATTTCCACGACGTTTTGCCATAGATTCGCTGTTCCTTTGCCGTGCGAGATTGATCTGCAGAGATGAACTAAAAAAATAAGTTCAATACTTGGCGGCGGGAGGAGTGCCAAGACGTGATTCATTTATTATTTTACGAAGTTTTTCTCCATTTATCAATAGAACGCTCGAGAGAGTAGACGAATGTGACCAAACAGCTTGTTCCATCAAGCAATACATTAAGAGTTCAGCGTGAACAGTTAGCACAGAGCGCTTTATCTAGGAAAGGCTTGATGTAGAAGAGTTTCGGCTCCACGCCAGAATATCTGTACGCCGATCGCCAGCAGAATAAAAGCTATGATGCGGAGGATTCCATGGATGGTCTGCCGCGAGATTTTGCGGGAAATGGCGGGGGCGTATGCGTAAGCAAAATACACCATCACGCACAGAACGACGATGGCAAGGAACATTCCTAACTGGTTGAAGATGCTTTCAAGAGACATCGGCTGTTCGGCATGGGCGGCCAGCGTGAGAGTCACAACAACGGTCGCCGGTCCCGCTGTCAGGGGAAAGGTAAAGGGGTAAAAAACCTTGGAGTCCAGAACCTGCAAAGAATTGGATAGTTGTGCAGTCGGTTCGGGAATCTCAACATCCGGCTGATTCAAAAGCTGCCAGCCCATGGAGGCGAGCACCAATCCGCCTGCAACCTCGATCACCGGCAGAGAAATCCCGAAGAACGTAAGGACCAGCGCACCGACCAGGTCGACCGCAATAAGAAACAGCACAGTGCGGAATGCAATGCGGCGCGCCAGCCGCTTATACACCACGGCATCCGCGGGACCGACGATCCCCAGGAAAATGATGGCAGATCCGAGCGGATTGATCAACGGAAACAAAGCGCTGAATGCGATCGGGAAGAATTCGAAAAGATGAACCAGAGAGGGCAGGATTCGGTTATGCATCGGATCCATTCCACTGTAGCAAATTCCTCTCTGGAGCGATGCGGGCCCGCCCTGATGCGGAAATCGGCGAATCGAAACAAAAAAAGCCACGCAGTCTGCTGACCAGCGGCAGACTGCGTGGTTCCATTAGCGCGTACCCACGCTATTTATGCGTTCTTATGAGACTGCGAGCCGGGGCGAGCATTCTCCTCGCGGCTTTCCGTTTTTTCACCCTTTGTTCCATTTTCGGGGCGACTCATCTTCGAGCGCTCCTGAGCCTCGCCGGAAGCCTGATGGGCTTTGGTCGAGTGTTCCTGCGCCCGGCCAGACTGCTCACGACCCTTTTCGTGTTCGCCGCGGCCATGGCTCTCTGCCGCATTGCGGTGGGACTTCGCTGCATTCTCATGGTGTTCGGCGGCTTTATTGTGCGATTCAGTAGGCATTATTTTTACTCCATCCGGGAGATTTCCCTTATCAAAATCGGATGGCGGCGATGGTTATGCTGTTGCCTCTTCAACGCTGCGGCTGTTGCTCGCATCAACGCGATTTTTTGCGTTTTGAATTATGTTCACAATAGCGATAGCTGCATTTTTGGTCTGGAGATTGGGGCGCCTAGTATTTCGGCGAGCCGGGCGTCGAGCGCCTGCGCATCGTGCGGCGCACGCACCTTGGCGTCATTATCGAAGTAGACATACACATCGCGGCTGGCGCGTTTGACTGCGCGCTTCTCGCTTGCAAAATCGCCGTCCTTCGATTCCCCGCCCCGCGTCCATGTGGCCACGCGTTGGGCCCACTCTTCAATAGCCTCCTGGTTGTAGCCGCTCGAATACAGCACTTCCGAGCCATGTAGGCGGCAGTAAATAAAGTCGGAGGTCAAGTCCATCAGCCGCGGCCATTCAACGGTATCCGCACATACTAGCGCGACCTTGTATTTGCGAAGCAGGCTGATAAATTCCGGCGTAACGAAACTGG
>JBEPVW010000135.1:0-7882 GCA_041690775.1 Acidobacteriota bacterium
TGGTTCGCCCGCGCAAGAGCAGGATTTATTTTCTGCGAAAATTTTTCGACTATCCGATCAAGCTGACTCCGGAGACGCTGCGCGGCCTTGGCCTGCCGCGGACTATGAAGGTTGGCATCAGCTATCTGCGGGCGCGCGGAATTCCCCGCAAACCGGAAACTTCGCTGGAAGATTTCATCGTCAACCGCTTCGGCAAGCAGCTTTATCAACTGTTTTTCGAGTCGTACACAGAGAAAGTGTGGGGCGTCCATCCGCGCCACATCAGCGCGGAATGGGGAGCGCAGCGCATCAAGGGGCTTTCGCTCACCAGCGCCGTGAAGCATTTCGTCAAACAGGCATTCTCCGGACCGAAGAAAGACAGCGGCGATTTGAGTCAGAAAGGCGTCGAGACCTCGCTGATCGAACGCTTTCTTTATCCCAAATTCGGCCCGGGCCAGCTGTGGGAGCATGTCGCTTCGATGGTCCAGCAGAATGGCGGCGAGCTGCACATGCAGACCCGCGTGACTGAGCTGCGAGTCGTGGGCAACCGCATTTCTGAAGTCGTCGCGGTCGACGCGGAAGGCCGCACCCACACGTTTCCCGCGGACTATGTCATCTCGACCATGCCCATCCAGCACCTGATCCGCAGCCTGCAATGCCCCGTGCCGCAGGAGGTAAAAGAAGTGAGCGACGGCCTGATCTATCGCGACTTCATCACTGTCGGCCTGCTGGTGAATAAGCTACTTGTCACCGAGCCAGATGGCAGTCCGCTCAAGGACACATGGATTTATATCCAGGAGCCGGACGTCACTGTGGGCCGTTTGCAGATCTTCAATAACTGGAGTCCGTGGATGGTCGCCGACCCCACAAAGATGTGGATTGGCCTGGAATACTTTTGCAACGACACCGACCCGCTCTGGAATATGCCGGATGAAGAAATCAAGAAATTCGCCGTGGCGGAGATGGAAAAAATCGGCATCCTGACAAAGTCCGACGTGCTGGACGGCCATGTAGTGCGCGTGCCGAAAACCTATCCTGCATATTTCGGCACCTACGACCGGTTCGACGTGATCCAGAAATTTACCGACAGCTTTGAAAATCTTTTCCTGGTGGGCCGCAATGGAATGCATAAATACAACAACCAAGACCACTCCATGTTGACCGCCATGGCCGCGGCGGAAAACATTATGAACAACGTGCACGACAAGTCCAACCTGTGGGCCGTGAATACGGAGCAGGAATATCACGAGGAAAAACGCGCGTGAGGATGGACGCCGCGATTGTCTCTTCTCAGAGTTACTTACCCCGATGATTTACCATCCTGACGGCAGCGAAGGACCTCACGGTTCTCTCAACAAACCAATGTTCCCCAGCTTGTTCGGCTCAAGAGAGCAGGAACGCAGGATCGCGCTGTTCATCCTGCTGTTGGTTGGAGCCTGTCTGCTGGCGCTCCGCCTGTGGCACATCCGCGCGGATTTCCCCGCCTATCACTTTTATAGCCAGGACGGCGCCAGGTATTCCGACGAGGGTTTTTATACCAGCGCCGCGCTCCACTACTTCACACTGGGTCATGCATATATTCCGGGGGGCTGGAACCCCGGAGTGTTCATGCCGGTGTGGCCGCTGCTGGTCGGCTTCCTGTTCCACTTCACCGGTGTCAGCGTAGTGGCAGCACGGTCGCTGGCGGTGATATGCACCTGGCTGGGCGTGCTGCTGGCCTATGCGGTTACGCGGCAGTATCGGCCCCCGACGTTTGCCTGCATCACGGCGTTCCTGGTTGCTGCCAATGCATTCGGGTTCTTCTTCGGACGCCTTGCGCTTCTTGAACCTGTTTTCGTGACGTTCCTGTTGCTCGCCATCTATCTCGCCGGTCGGGTCCGTCCAGGAAATTACGCGCTGGCTGCCGCAGTGGGAATTGTCTTTACCGTGCTAACGCTGACGAAAACAACGGGACCGTTTGTCCTGCCCGCGGTGCTCTATCCAATGTGGGCGGCGAATCGGACTGCACACGGAACCGGGCGCTGGCCCCAATGGAAACTGCTCGCCACGGCGTTGGCGACCATTGTGATTCTGCTGGGCTGCGTAAAACTGATCTGGTTCTATCATTACCGGGCTGATGCCAGCGTTATTTTAGGAATGGACCCGCTGTGGCAGCTGGAAAATTCTCCGCTCCGCCTGCTGCGTTTTTTCTTTCGCGGAACATGGATCGACCCCGTCCTGTTTTCGCTGGCGCTCGCATGTTTTGTGGCCGCAATTTGCCGGTTGCGGTTTCTCTGGCGAGACACACTCTTCACCACTGCGTTTCTATGGGAAGCCGGGTACGGTGCATTTATCGTCTTCCATTACGACGGACCGCCACGGTATTTCGTGACATTGATCGTTCCCACCATCTGGCTCGCTCTGATTTTCACCGAGTGGCTTTGGCGGCGGCACCGGCAGGCCGGAATCGTCGCGACTGTCTGCATCGCATTGTCTGTGGCGTGGAACATTGCCTCGATCGGGAATTACCTTCTCCATCCGCGGTATACCTTGCTCGACGCCAGCCTGAGCATTAAGCGCCTGATTGTCGCGCAGCAGAAAATTCAACCTGGATCGAGTCCGGTGCTGATCGGACGCGGTGTGGACGAGGTTTCATTGTTGAGCGGCGGTTTGGCAGCCATCGACAGCGACGGGGCCATGCCGCTGGCGCAAAAAGTGGCGGTCTATCAACCCGGCTGGTTCATGAACTGGACGAGCGACCCTCCGGCGCGCCCGGCCATCGTGGCGGCAGAACGCCGCATGGTTGACCGGGCGGACTTCCTCGGCCTGAATCCGTATAACGGGGCGGGCATTATTCTGTACCAGCTATTTCCGAAACCCTCGCAATGAACACTCTATGATTGCGTACGATAACGATAGTTGTAATCTGCAAATGCTTGCCCAGCTTTCAGGAGATTCCCTTGTCTTCCCGCGCCGCTAAATCCGCATTGCTCCACGCCTTTCTGTGGGCGATCGGGTTGTCCTACGGGTTTTCCGACTGGAGTGTCTACCGGCAAAAATTTGTCCGCGCTCCCGATGGTTGGCGGCAGTATTTGCGTGGCGGCATCGAAGCGCCGTTTCAATATCGGATTGGCAACTGGATTGTCGTGGACTGGATGGATCGCCTGTTCCACGTCAAACCCTACAACACCCTTACGATGATCGATGTGCTGTGCCTGGTGTTTGCACTCTGGGCTGTCCTGCGCGTCCTGCACAGCTGCGACCGTTTTAAAAATATCCCGAGTGGCACTGGCTGGCTGGCGACTGCGGGCGTGCTGTTTCTGGCCGAATATTATCTCGCCTGGGGGCATTGGTTTCAGACCGAGGTCACGCTGCCGTCGATCCTGTTCGTGGCGTTAAGCGTGGCCCTGGTCTATGGAGGGATCGTTCGGAACAGGCTGCTTGCCTGTTTCCTGCTCGTCGTCCTGGGATGGATTCAGGGATTTATTCGTGCCGATGTTGCCGTTATCCTGCACGGCGGATTTTTTCTGGCGATAATTTTCAACCGCAGAGCTTCCGTTCCGCTCGGCAGATTCCGGATGGCGGCAACCAGCCTGCTGACCGCTCTGATTGCGGGCTGCGCCCAGCTCTACCTAATGTTTGTGCGGTTCCCAAACGCACGATATGGCGCCAGTGGGCCCGTTCGTCTGGCGAGCAATATCCATCCAGACATGTGGCTCCCTATGCTGCTCGCACTTTTTCCGTATTGGTTGCTGCTCGGGCTGATCGTGGTCAAGCGCTATCGGACAGACACGCCCACGACAATGTTATTGACGGCGTCCGTGCTCTACCTGGCCGTCTGGGCGACCGTCGGGCTGTTGGATGAAGTTCGCATTTTTCTGCCCTTCGCGTTCGCTCTGGCTCCCGCGACGACGCTGGCATTGATCGGACTTCTACCCGAAACTCGCTCAGTTCCGCAGACGGCAATACTCGATTAAATGTGGCAGCTCACAGCGCCGCGCTTTTCCAAATACTTCTGGTGATATTCCTCGGCACGCCAAAAAGTTTGCGCCGGAACCACCTGCGTGACAATCGGGTGCGGGAATTTGTTCTCGGCGGTCAGACGCGAAATGGTTGCAGTCGCGTTCTTCTGCTGCTCAGCGGAATGATAGAAAATAACGGAGCGATATTGCGTTCCATGGTCCGGGCCCTGCCGGTTCAACTGCGTAGGATTGTGCTCGTTGAAAAATGCGTCGAGCAGTTGCTGATAACTTGCCTTAGCCGGATCAAAGGTGACCTGGAGCACTTCCGCATGGCCGGTGCGGTCTGTGCAGACCTCGCGGTACGTAGGGTTTTCGAGTGTTCCGCCTTCATAACCGACCGCAGTTTCCAGCACTCCAGGGATGCGATCAAAGGCCACCTGCACCCCCCAGAAACATCCCGCTCCAAATGTCGCTTTCTCCATGGCCTGCTCCTTCTTCATAATTAGATTCCAGTTTGCCGTTTCAGGTTTCAGTATAGAAGGCCGTCCGCAATGGCTTCACGAACGCCATAAACGAAGCAACACCGTCAGCTTGTCGATCTCTCCTCCGTTTCTTAGCTGTTTCAGTTGACGATGTAAGTGCTTGACGCCGTTCCTGGCAATCTCTTCCTCGTCCTCTTCCGCGGCATCCTCTTTCAGCATCACGATTTCTGTTTGCGGTCGCGCCAATTGTTGCGCTCTCTGAAGAGCATTTCCGAGGGATGAGAACGTGGGGCAAAATCCGAGATTTTTCTTACCCAGACGCTTGTTGCGCTTCCAGCGAAGCCGCTGGAGATAAAACGCGCAAATGAATAAAAGGGAGAAGAGCAGGAAACCGCAGCCGATCGCTGCACTGAAGTCCATAACGCACCTATGCAAGACGAGCTTGATCGTTGAGGAAAGACCCATGCACACAGCAACCAGGGTTACTGCGGACTCAGGCCAATACGATGTAAGCGCATGCAGGAGGCGGGGGGCGTTGGAAGCGCGAGAAGAGTATGTCGATGCGACGATAGACAATCTTGCTTGTCTGCCCGATTGGCCACAATGAACACGGAACATCCACTCGGCCGAACAGGAAAACGGGAATAAGCAGGAAAGCGATGAATAGAAAGCCGTGTTGATGTGGAGAGTGAGGAACCAATAGCAGTACAAGTGCAATCAACACGGCGAGGGCCGCTATGGTCCTGAACGCGCCTTGTTTGCGGTTGAACATGTGCGTCTTCGAAGTATACGCCGCTGCCGGAAAGCCTTATAAAACCTTCTACAAACAGTGAGTATCAGGTCTTTCGCGCTTTTGTGGGTCGACCAATTTTCGGCGTACGTGTGGATTTTTCTACACTGTTTTGGCTGCCGCCCATGCGTTTTGGTGGATTGGATCGTGAGGTGGTTCTGCCGACAGGACCGGGTGCCCGCACGCTAGCGGGCTGCGACAATTTCACGGCGCGATAGAGTGCCTGTACTTCGTGCGCTGTCAACTCGCGATACTCGCCGGGCGGCATATCCAGCACCAGCGGGCCATATTCCACGCGGCGAATTTTTTCGACGTGATGGCCGATTTCCTCGAACATTTTTCGCAGCTGGCGATTGCGGCCTTCAGTAATTGTGATCTCATACCAGGGATTTTCTCCCTCGCGAAAGAGGCGGACTTTTGCAGGCGCGGTACGTACACGATTTGAATCAGGGTCGCCGAGCGGGATCGAAACGCCGCGCCGCAGCGCATCGAGTGCGTCTTCACCGGGCACACCGCTCACTTTGACCAGATAGGTTTTTGAAACATGCGATGAGGCACGCGTCAGGGCATTCGCCAGTTCGCCGTCGTTCGTAACCAACAACAGCCCTTCGCTGTAATAGTCGAGGCGTCCCACGGGGAACATGCGGAGCCGGATGCGCGAGAAAAATTCCATCACCGTCGGACGGCCCTGCGGATCACTCGCGGTGGTCACATATTCCTTCGGCTTGTTCAGCATGTAATAGCGATGCTCGTCCGCGGGATGAATCAGCTTGCCGTCGACGCGGATATGATCGTTAACCGGATCGGCCTTGCTGCCCAGCTCCGTAACCAGTTGGCCGTTCACCTGGACGCGACCTTGCACAATAAATTCTTCGGCTTTGCGGCGGGACGCGATTCCGGCACTGGCGAGAATCTTCTGCAGGCGCTCGGGCCTTGCGGACGCGCGCGCTGGTTTCGGTTCAGTCTCGTCGATCTCCTGCGGGGCAGCAACTTTCCGCTGCTTCATGGAGTCTCTCCGGCACCCGGTTCGGCGCTAGAATTTTCTTCTGTAACTGTTTCTGTTACAGAAGTGGAAGAATTGTCCCTGGACACGCTCTCCTCGCCATGGGGTTCGATTTCGGCAGGCTGGCTTGCGGGCATTTCCATTTCATTCGCATCCGATTCCGCCATATCCGCCGCCATTTTTTCAAACTCTTCCATACTGGGCAGCTCGCCCACATCTTTGAGACCAAAACGCAGCAAGAATTCCTTGGTGGTTTTATAAAGGATGGGTCGTCCAATCACCTGCTTGCGTCCGGCCGTCGTGATCAGCTTGCGTGCCATCAGCCCACCCAGGACTCCGGAGGTATCGACACCACGAATCTCGCTAATTTCCGGCGCGGTGACCGGCTGCTTGTAGGCGACCACGGCCAGCGTTTCGAGCGCCTGCAACGACAGCTTCATCTGCGGCTTTAAACTTTTCACAAATGAGCGCACCGCATCGTGGTATTCGGCCTTGGTCGCAACGCGGTAGCCGCCTGCAATCTCTCGAATCTCCATGCCGCGTTCGCCGTTGGCGTAGTCCGCAATCAGCTCATCCACAATTTTCTGGATAACCAGGCGTGCCTCGCGGTCGCGGAGCCGCGCCTGCTTCTTCGCTTCCGCATCTTCCATCGGCAACGCAGGTTGCTGCGCGGCATCGGCTGCTTCTGGCTGCGAGCCTTCCTCCGTGGACGGCGGGACCGGAGCACCAGCAACTATGGACTCGCTGTTTTCTTCCGCAACGTTGGCAACATAATCGAAGGGAAGATTGCTGGCCGCCAGCACCTCGTCGGCGAAGATTGCGGCCAGTTGTGCCAGCGTGACGGGTTCGTCCGCCGCGTAGATGACTGCTTCAATTTTGGCTTTTACGCTCATTGTTTGGTTTGTCGGCTCATTGGATCCCAGGAATCTAGCATACCGGCTCAACGCCAGTCGTCGCGGCCTTCCATCATGGTTGAGTCAAAGTTTTCGTGTTTCTTGATATAAATCTCGCCGAAGCTGCCGGCTTGCCGCAGCAGGATCGCCTGCAACCGAACCAGTTCCAGCAGCGCCAGAAACGTGCAGATCAAGGCTCGCTCCGATTGCACATGCTGCAGCAGTCGGCGTAGCCCAATCGGGCGGTCCTCCATCACCAGGCGGCGACGAACGTAGTCGATCATCTGCGCGACGGTAACGGCATCCTCATTCACATCCAACACCGGCCTTTTCCGGGCGCGGTCGAGAATATCGCGGAAAACGCGAACCAGGTCGACCGTGTCGGCGGCGATCTCGGGCTCCGCGCCGGCGTCATCGCGAAATTCTCCGATGGCCGGATTGCTCCATGAAGATTCTTCCAGCATCTGTTTTTGCAGCAGCATCTGCGCCGCGCTCTTGAAGCGCTGGTGCTCCAGCAACCGCTCCACCAGTTCCCGGCGCGGATCTTCATCCTGCGCATCCGTGGTTCCATCGGTGCTGCGCGGCAGCAGCATTTTGCTTTTGATGTGAATCAGCAGCGAAGCCATATAGATGAACTCGCCGGCATTGTCCACATCGGACTGTTTCAGGGTTTCGACATACGCCAGGAACTGTCCGGTGATCTTCGCAATCGGAATGTCGTAGATGTCGATGTCCTGTTTGCGGATCAGGTCGAGCAGTAGATCGAGCGGCCCGTCATACAGTTGGCCAACAGT
>JBEPVW010000136.1:0-7730 GCA_041690775.1 Acidobacteriota bacterium
ATACATAGACCGCATCGGTGGCAGCCGTCGAGACCAGCACGCCGATTGCAATCAGCGGATTCGGTGCGTGGAAGCGCATCATGATAGGACTGCTCCTTGGTGGGAATGACCATTGGATATCACAGTTGGGATGAAACGGGTTTTCCAGGAGTGAACGCCGGGTAGTTGCCGACAAATTATTTAGATCGACCTTCCATACAACAAGTCATCATTCTGAATGAGTGCAGAATCCAGAGGAGTATGCCCGCAGTTGCTCGGATGATCGCTCTAAGGCAGCGCGAACGCGATGTAGATGCCGCCGGATGCCTTATTCACCAGCTTCCCTCCGCCGGCGGCGATTACTACGTACTGCCGCCCATTTATTTCATAGGTCGCGGGCGTGGCATTGCCGGGGTAGAGCAGCGTCGTTTCCCATAGCAGCTTGCCGGTCGTCTTATCGAACGCGCGGAACTTCCTGTCGAAGTTTGTCGCGCCGATAAACAGCACGCCCCCGGCGGTGACGATCGGTCCGCCATAATTCTCCGTGCCTGTATCTGGTATTCCCTGGGCTGCCAGTTCGGGATATTGCCCCAGCGGGATTTTCCACGCGTAGTCGCCGGTGTTCAGGTTGATGGCGTTCAGTGTTCCCCACGGCGGCGCGGTCGCCGGATATCCTTGCGGGTCGAGGAATCGCTTGTAGCCGGCCATCTGGTACGTCGGTGGTGTGGCGGCAGTGGCGGCGCTGTCGAAGTCTTTGCCTGCCCGTTGCTGCAGATACGCGAGCAGCGCATTGAGCTGGTCGCCCTGTATAGCCGGAAATCCGGGCATTCTGCCGCCGCCCTGGTGAATCTTTGTAGTGATCTGTTGCGCGCTGAGGCGAGTGCCGACATCGATCAGCGAAGGAAACTCCGGCGGCGATCCAGCGAGATTTTCGCCGTGGCACACGCTGCATTGGCTTAGATACACGGCGCGGCCGCCCGGCCCGCTTTCATGCTTCGCCATCATTCCGATGGATGCGTAATTGTTGGAGTTGATGTAGAGGATGCCGGTTTCCGGATCGACCGCCGGACCTCCCCACTCTCCGCCGCCCTCGAAGCTGGGAAACACAACGGTCGGCTTCCCCAGGCTCAGGGGAACAAATTGGCCCTCGCTTCGCATTGTGCGGAGCTGCTCCACTGCCCACTTGTGCGCCTCAGGAGTTCGATTGGTCAAAAGATTTTCCGTAAGAAGCTGCTCGGCGTACGGCGCGGGCTTCGTGGGAAAAGGCTGTTCGCTGGCCGCTACTTCGCCCGGCAACGTACTCGGTGGAACCTTGCGGGATTCGATGGGGAAGAGCGGTTTGCCGTCGACCCCATTGAAGACGTAGAGGTATCCCTGCTTCGTGGTCTGGGCGACGGCCGGGACTTCCTTGCCATCGCGCTTGACCGTGAGCAGCACCGGCGGCGCTGCGAAATCTCTGTCCCAGATGTCGTGGTGAACACCCTGGAATGACCAAATCCTCTTGCCGGTTTCCGCATTCAGCGCGATCAGCGAGTCGGCAAAAAGATCGTCGCCGACTCGATTTTCGCCGTAGAAGTCGTTCGCCGCCGAACCAGTAGGAACATAGACGATGCCGCGCTGGCTATCGAGCGCCATGCCAGCCCAATTATTGGCGCCGCCGCTATACTTCCACGCGTCCTTCGGCCAGGTGTTATAGCCGAATTCACCGGGATGAGGAATGGTGTGGAAGGTCCAGCGAAGCTTGCCGGTGCGCACATCGTAGGCGCGAATATCGCCCGGCGGCGCGGGCAACGACTCCGGCTCCCGGTCGCCGACGATGAGCAGATCCTTATAGATAACACCTGGGCTGGTGAGCGCGACGGACTGCAACGCAGCAGGGCGGCCAAGATTTTCACGCAGATCGATGCGGCCATTGTCGCCGAATGTTGGAATCACTTTGCCGGTGATTGGGTCCAGCGCATAGACGAAATGCAACACGCCGGTCAGGATGCGGTCGTGGGCGTGATCGCCGCTTCCGCTGCTCCAATATGCCAGGCCACGGCTTGCCTGCAGGCCAAGAATTCCAGAATTGAATTTCCAGAGCAGCTTGCCGCTCGCGCCGTCGAGCGCAATCACTTCCTGCGTGGGCGTATTGGCATACAGCACGCCATGAACAATGATGGGAGAGGTTTCAAGGCCGCCTCCTTCCCCGGTGTCGTAGCGCCACACTTCCCGCAGCTTCGACACATTGGTCCGGTTGATCTGCGTCAGCGCGGAATAATGGGACTGGCCGGAGGAGCCGTTATAGATTGGCCAGTCCTGCTGGCCATTGCTCGTAGCCTGGGCGCGGCCAACCGCCGCCGCGCCGAAGATGCAGGCAGCAAGCATTACGCAGATGGAAAATTTCTTCATTTTTGATTTACCTGGGTGCCCAATTCTTCGCGTCTCTGCGAAGGGTGGGATTATTTTCCGGGAAGCTGCTCTATTATTCCTCATCCGATAGCAGGCCAAGCGGCAAATTCATATTCGACGGTGCCGCAGATATTGCACCTGCGGGCCGGTTCAGCAGCTGTACCACGTCAAAGTTAAACAACCCGGTTCGCAGCACGGCGCAACGTAATCATCGTCAACTCCGGGCGGCAGAATACGCGGAAGGGCACTCCCACCGCGCCAATACCACGGTTCACATATAGCTGCAGGCCATTCTCCAGATGAAAAAGCCCTTCGACATATTTGCGGCCCAGCGGCGGCGTATAAATTGCCCCCACGTAAGGCAGGCGCACCTGGCCGCCGTGCGTGTGGCCGGAGAGCATCAGATCGACGCCGCCGTGCTGCACAACCTGGTCGGCATAATCCGGCTCGTGCCCCAGCAGGATCACAGGTTCCTGCGCCGACTGCAGGCCGCGGGGTGCAGCCAGCTCCAGGTCCGGGTGTCTCAGGCCGAAGTCCTCGACGCCCGCGATCCAAAGCCGTGCGCCGTTGCGTTCAAATGGAACATGGCGATTCTCCAGCACCGGAAAGCCGTGGGACTGAAACGCGTCGATAACAATCGCGGAGCCAACCGTCACGTCGTGATTGCCGAGCACGCACCATCGCTGCGGGCAGTGGATGCCCGCCAGTGCTTTCGCGCAGGAATAGCTTGTGCGCTCGCTTTCGGCCTGGGGCAGCGGACCTTCACTGACATAATCCCCGGTCAACAAGACCAGGTCCGGGGCCAGCCGGTTCACCTGCGCGACCACCTCCCGGACAAAACTCGGCTCCGTATATTGTTCGTAATGGATGTCCGATAGCTGCGCAATGCGAAGCCCGTCAAGTGTGGCGGGAAGCCTCGACAGCGTTACCGTGCGTTCGGTGATCTCCAGGTGATGACGCTCGTACTCCCCGGAATAGAGAAGGAGGCCAGCCGCGCCGAGGCCGGAAAGCTCGAGGAAGCGCCGCCTCGTGATGCGATATTTAGGATCGTCAGCCACTAACCCTTAGGATAAGGTACTTGCGCGCAGTTTGTTTCTGCGATGAATGGTGCGCGCATGATTTGTCTGTCAAAAAAGGGAGATGCACCGGCATAGGCTGCTTGCGGGTTCCAATTCGGAACAAGGTAAATGAGTTATTCGTTCGCTGTTTATGAGAGGGATGTTTCGGGGCGGTATCCTCTTTTCCACGAAATTTCGTTCTGCCGTAGTGGAACCGCGAGCATCGTGTAGTAGTTATCGGTGAGGAAGCCCTCATACCCCATGGGCGTTCCGTCCCAGCGTCTCCAGTCGTTGGAGTGCCCGTTGGGCCCGCGCCCTTCGAATCCTCCCCGGCCATACTCCCCCAGCATGGCGAACAGGATGCGGTCGGCTTCCTCTTTCCGGCCCAGGTCATACAGCGCTGCAAGGGTCCAGAACGCGAAACATCCTGTGGCTCCTCCGTTCTCATAATTCTGAAAACCATCGGCGTTATCCGCACGCACACCACCGCCCCATATACCGTTCTTCGATTTATCTACATAGTCCTTCAGCGCCACTGCGATCAGATTGCCGGGCAGTCCCATATTGAATTTGTCATACCCGACGGCCTTCATCTTCGCCATCAGCTTGTCCATAATCGCGTTTGCTTCCTGCTCCGGAACCAGCCCGTAATGGATCGCGATACCATTCGCCCACAAAAAGTAATAATCGTGAAGTTCTCCATCCGCGCTGCGCCATCCTCCCAATACGCCAGTCGCGGGATTGTAGAACGTCTTGAAGTACGCGTCATGCAATTTCAGCGCGGCAGCGTGATACCGCGCAGCATCGGCGGATTTGCCGGCATGTTCCGCCATCATCTCCATGTCGCCAAGTGCGCGATAGGCCAATGCATTGCTGAAAGCATCTTCATGGCCGGTGCCGATCGTGTCCCACCAATTGGCAGGGCGGGTCTCAGGAATTCCATCCAGCCAGATTCCAGAATTGCCACTGACGATGTATTCGACGAGGCCATTGCCGTTTTTGTCTGTCGCCAGCATCGTGTCCGCCCAGTTCTGAATGCCTTTGTAATTTGCTGAAAGCCACGCATCGCTCCTGCCAGCTCGGACGCAATCGGCGGCAGCGATCAGCAGGGAAGGCAGCGTGTCGGAAGTGTCCGCCGGGTATTGAGACTTCACCGGATAATCTCCTGGCGCGGGCTGACCATATGTGGTTCCACCGTCCAGAATGTAGTCCAACGTCTGCCGCACGATATCCAGTGCCGTCAACCCTTCCGCAAGCGATGGCGTCAGCGAGGCAATGTCGGCGTATTCGTAGTAGCACAAGGCGCAACTGTCGCTGGCGGTATTGTTCGCCAGCACTCCTTTCGATGGACTCAGTTGCAAAACGTTCAGCCAGTTCCTGCGGAATGGATCGAAGCGGTCGTCGCCGTGGATGCCCTTCAACTCCGGATATATGGCAACAACTTCCAACGTGTAGACGATGCGCTTCCGATCTTGCGTGGCTGCAGGGAATGCGAGTGTGGCTAGAGTGCTTTTGTACTGCGACTGGTAGATCAACCCAGCGTGGTCATTTGTGTTTGCGGTGATGCGCATGGAGCCCTGGCCGGGACAATGTATCAATGCCGGAATGCTCAGCGTCTTGTCCTTCTGCAGCAAGCCGAGGACTGTGCTGTGACAACTGCTCAGGTTGAAGCGGAAAGAAAATGGTTCCGGAGCCGCTTCTTCAGACCATTGGGAAATCAGCGCAATCTTCTTTTCGGATATTTTAACTGTCCAGGCAGCTGTTCCTGGGCCGCCCGGACGCGAGGTTCGATATTCAACTCGATAGAGCCCGCTTGAGGAAGAAGCGATCGCTCTATATCCGGTTGCCGCGTCAGATACATCGAAGACGTTGGCTCCACGCTTGGACTTGCCCAGGGAATCGATGTTCAGATGCGTAAACTGCGGCGCGCTGGTGGAGAGCTGTACTTCCATACTCGGCGATGAGAAGTGGAGACCCGTATCGGCGATGGACTTGGCAGCAGCGAAGGATTGCTGTTTGAATAAAGATGGCGCCACGATGCCGGCGACAGCGCTGCCCATCGCTTTCTTCAGAAATTCTCTGCGTTTGAGCATCGATTTTTGCTCCTTCTTTCGTGGGACGTTTGGGGAATGTATTTGGTCTGGCACTTAAAGTCATTCATAGATTCGCACATCTACTAAAATCAACCTATGTCCTATGCTCAAGCGATGGAAGGGTTATATGCGCTGGGGCACGAGCTTGCCCAGGACTTCGGCACCGCCGCAAATACTCCGCGCCGTAAATTTGATCTGGAACAAATGCGTGTTCTGGCGGCTGCGCTTGGGTCGCCGGAATTGCAGTTTCGCAGCGTTCTGATTGCCGGCACCAATGGCAAAGGTTCGACCGCGGCGATGCTGGCAAACATCGCGCGAACGGCGTCGTACCGTGTCGGACTCTATACCTCCCCACACCTGTCGCGCGTGAATGAACGCATCCAGATTGACGGCGTTCCCATCTCCAATGACGACTTTGCACGGCTCTACTTTCGCGTGGATGAAACAGCCGCGCGGCTGGTGAAGCAGGGCGAGCTTCCGCAGCATCCCAGTTTTTTTGAGACCATCACGGCACTCGCATTTCTTTACTTTGCGGAGCAGGCGGTCGATCTGGCGGTACTCGAAGTTGGTATTGGCGGTCGTTTGGACGCGACCAATATCGTCGAGCCTCTGCTCTCCGTCATCACTGATATTTCTCTCGATCACACGGAATGGCTGGGGAACACAATCGACGCCATTGCGCGGGAGAAGGCGGGGATTTTGCGTCGAAACGGCATTCTGGTGACGCTGCCGCAACACCCGGAGGCCAACCAGGCATTGGGTGAGGTTGCGACGGCGCTGGAGGTGAGGGGCGTGGACGCGGCGCAGTATATGCCCGCCGCCCACGCATCCCTAGACGCAAACGTTTGGGGCGCGGCATATCCGATAACCATACAAGGCAGCGTGGTAGAGCTAATGCCGCCGCTGGCGGGCAGTCATCAATATCGCAACGTAGCGCTGGCAGTGGCGGCGGCCTGTGAATTATGTAACAGTCACAGTTACAATATACGTGCTGAACAGATTGCTGAGGGGATTCGCAAAACGCGCTGGCCGGGACGACTTGAACTTTTTCCTCGGACTGAGTCGCGATGTGCGGTGCTGCTGGATGTGGCCCACAATCCTGCCGGTGCCTGGTCGCTGCGATCGGCGCTGAATGGCTATGTTTCCGCCGAGCCATATTCGGCCGCAGGCGCTCGAACCCTGCTGTTTGGCTGTTTGCGTGACAAGGCTTTTGAGGAGATGGCGCAAATCCTTTTCCCGATTTTCGACCGCGTGGTGTTGACTCCCGTTGACTCGCCGCGAACTGCGGCTGTGGAGGATTTGATGGCCGTGGCGTCGAAGGTGGGGACGGCGGCCTCTGCTGCAAGCTCTCCGCAGGTCGGTTTTGAAGATGCTCTCCGCCAGACTCCGCCGAACGGGCTGCTGGTCTGCGCCGGTTCTGTCTATCTGGTGGGCGCGGTGCGCGATGGGCTCGCGGATGATCCGAGCCGGGACTCGCCAATATAATGGCTGACATTTCAGCAGGAAGCGGACCGCGGACGCTGGATGTTCGAAGTGACCGTACCCGAATTTTCTTCCGCTGGCTGACCTATCTCCTTTTGTGGCCGTTATTTGCGCTGGCCACAGCAGCTTTTGGCAGTGTGGCGCTGGTGGCGTCGGTGTTGGACGGGACGGGACGCGTACAGCACTCCATCGCCCATGCCTGGGGAGGCGCGCTGCTGCGGATCACGATGTCGCCAGTTGGAGTTATCGGCGCGGAAAACTTCAAGAAAGCGCCGGTCGCAGTCTACGCCGCCAATCATTTGTCGTATATGGACACGCCGGTGGTGCTGAACAAGCTGCCTTTTCAATTCCGGATCCTTGCCCGGCACGATCTATTCAAGATCCCCTTTATTGGCTGGTATCTACAGCGTTCCGGCCAGATTCCTGTGGACAGCACCAGTCTGCGCTCGACGCTCGCCAGCCTGAACCGCGGGGTGAAGGCGCTACAGGCGGGGATGCCGCTGGTCATTTTTCCCGAAGGAGGGCGTTCGGTCGATGGACACCTGCAGCCATTCCTCTCCGGACCTGCTTTTATGGCGATTCGGGCGCAGGTGCCGATTGTGCCGATGGCGCTGGTTGGCACCCACGAGTTGATGCCGATGCATACATATCATCTACAGCCCCGGCCTTTGCTGCTGATCGTCGGGGAGCCAATCTCTACTGCGGGTTATACCAGTAAGATGGCGGA
>JBEPVW010000137.1:0-7682 GCA_041690775.1 Acidobacteriota bacterium
GCAGAACTCCTGGACGTCAGCCCTGGCCGATAGCAATCCGCCGGCAATCCAATCGCGCCGCTCGGGGCCGCTGGTCGCTGTCACCTCAGGCAGTTTTTCGGCCGACGCCGCGCAGCAACTTTTGCAGCGCGTCCATTATGAAGTGACCCTCACCATGAGCAATCGCAGCCGGTATGTTCCCGACACGGCGAAGGTCGCTCAAATCATTTTGAACGTCGCGTTCCTGGTTGGAATTTTTGCGGCCATCGCAATCATTGCTGGCGTTTCTCTCGGAGGAGGACGCGTGCTATGGAGAAAAATGCGTGGAAGATCTGGCAGGCCTGCAGATGATTCGGCGGAATTTATTCGACTGAATCTCAAGGATTGAATGGATCCTCGGCGAAATTCGAAAGCTTTTTGCGCCGCCAGAATTGGGGATGATGGAGAGCTGAAATTCCAGAGTTGAACCCGGAGTTGAACTTAGATTGGTGCAATCTCATATTAAGTCTTCCAGAATTAGTGATTTCGGGCCATCATCGTTCGCGAGGGCGAAGATGAGGAGAAAGCTGGTGTCCTTCGCGGGTACTCACCATTTCTATTCAACGTGTTGATATTAAACGAGTTATTTTAATTCTGAAATTGCCTTGACACCCTCCGGCGTGGCTCATAGTATGACGCTCAGAAAGTTCTGATGGCTTTGCCTCCGTTGGAACTATTCTCCCTTGAAGAAAAGGCCGCCCTGTTGCCGGGCGGTCTTTTCGTTTCTAAACGCTTTTGAAACAGCAGTTTATGTTTCTTCTTCTCTCTTTTCCCATTTCATCGCAATGTATGTGCTGCCGCTCGTCTTCGGAACGGTTGGTCCGAATGCAATCTGCGGTTTTCGCAATCGACCGCACGGGTTCCGATCGCTCTCGCTGATATCCCGACTGCAGTGCTCATTCAAATCAGCCACTCGTTTTCGCGAATGCGTGGATAGCATTCCATATGCTGTCGAAGCCGCGCGTCCGCAAGGAGCCGTCGGGAAGTGAAGTGGCTGTGCGACTCCGTTATGCGGAGCCTCTTTGGTAATCGCCGCTCTTGCCTCCGGATTTTCGCTCCAGCATAATCTGTCGGATGACAATCCCTTTATCCAGAGCCTTGCACATGTCATAGATAGTCAACGCGGCGACCGATGCCGCCACCATCGCTTCCATCTCTACGCCCGTGGGTCCGGAGGTCGAAACATTTGCGCGGATCAGCACACCCTCGGCTTGCACTGTCGTCGATACATCCACAAAGGTAAGTGGTAGTGGATGGCACATCGGGATCAACTCCGCTGTGCGCTTGGCTGCTTGAATCCCGGCAAAGCGCGCCACTTCAAGCGGATTGCCTTTCGGATTCTGTGGCAACGCGGCCAGAACTTCGGCCGACAGCGCAACGAATGATGTTGCCTCCGCCTCACGCAAGGTGGTGGGCTTACCGCTCACGTCTACCATCCGCGCGCGCCCTGCAGAATCATAATGAGAAAGCTCGCTCATGATCACAGCGTAGCAGGATACGGTCTGAGAAACATGCGCTCCGTAGTCCGCCGCATCCGTTATCGCAGCAGCACGCGAACGGTTTGTTGTGCGGCAAGAACTTCGCAATCTTCGGGAACGATCACGTAACAATTTGCTCGCGCATTTGCGGCCAGATCGCCGGAGCCGTGGTTCCGGACGAGAACTACAGTAGGGTTTCGCCGCGCCGTATCCAGATGGGCTGGAAGAAAGCGCGTGAGTCCTGGCTTGCATCGATATTCAGTCGCCAGCGTTACCAGCGCGATTCTCGGTTGCCAATGTCGCTCACCGGCGAGTGCCGCCAGCAACGGCTCCACAAACACGCGGAATGTAACCATGGTGGAAACAGGATTGCCCGGAAGCCCGAAGAAGTAGCGCGCAGGAATGCCACCGCCGCCGGGTACACGGCCGAAAACCACCGGCTTTCCCGGCTGCATCTTCACCCCGGTAAAGAAAAATTCTGCCCCCAGGTTGGCCAGCACCTCTTCCACCAGATCATAGCGGCCCATTGAAACGCCGCCCGTCAGCAGCAGCAAAGGCGCCGCTTCAAGGCCGTTTCGAACGCAGGTGGTAAGGTCGCCGGGTTCATCTCGCGCGGCGCGTTGGCGCACCGGAACGCCGTGCGCCTGGCGCACCAGCGCAGCAAGCGAGTGGCTGTTCGAATCGTAAATCTGATGCGATGCGATCCCCGCTTCCGGTCTGGAACTGAGCGTCGACGGCTCTACTAATTCATCCCCCGTTGCCAGAATCGCGACCTTCGGTGCTTGATACAAGCGGATGGAACGAAGACCACAGGAGGCAACCAGCGCAATTTCCTCCGGCCCCAGGCGCGCTCCGGCTTCCAGCAGAATCTCTCCCTGCCGCGCTTCACTTCCTCGCGAAACCACATTTTCGCCCACAGTCAGAGTTCGACCGAAAGCCGGAAGGATGGAATGCGAGTCCCCATTCTTCGCCGCCCTGCCTTCTGATTGGGCAGCAGAAATTTCCTGCGCGTTTTCGACCATCAGCACAGCATCCGCGCCAGGCGGCAGCGATGCGCCCGTCATGATTTCAATAGCTTCTCCGGGCAGCAGGCTGGCTCGTTCAGGTGGCCATGGTTCGCCGGCATGAATCTGGCCCACCACACGTATCGCGGTGCCGCCGGCCACGTCCTGCGCGCGCACAGCGAAGCCGTCCCGGGTAGCGCGGTTGAACGGCGGTTGATCGCGATCCGCGACAATGTTCGATGCCAGCACACCGCCGAGAGCCTTAGAAAGTTCGCACTCCTCGATTTCGGGGGTTGGCCCGGAAAGAACTGCCGCCGAGTGAGCCGCGACCAAGGACAGAGCTTCGTCAAACGATATCGGCGAAGCGGTCCGTCGCGGCCAGGAGCGCTGCGGCAACTGAACTGGGTCCATCGGATATTCCTTTCATTAGCTTTGGTTAATTTCCTGCCTAGTCGTTCAGGAGAACTTCATCGGAGCAAAAGACAGCGGCTCCCAACCAAGTGGTTAGGAGCCGCGGTCTATTCCACGCTGTTGCGTTTGCGCCAGCGAAAACGCCGGATCAATGCTTCTTGTACGTCGAGTGGACCGTCTCCCCAGCCTGATCCAGGATGCTTTTCGCATCGTCCGCCAACGGCCCGGTGGGCTCCATGCTCAAAAACTTGTGGTACGCGTCCGCACAGCCCGGTGGCAACTCGATCTTGTTTGTCTTGGGGTCAACCGTGGCATGTTGCACCAGGGCCCATCCCTTGATGTAGTACGGTATCGGCTTGGTTGGATCGGCGGCAATCGCTCTGTCCGCCGCCGCAGCCGCGGGATCGCCCTGGCCGGTCTTGAACAGCACAATTGCCTCGTTCCCGTAATATTTTCCCGCCTGCGTTGGATCGGCCTTCGCCGCGGCTTCATACGCCGCGGTAGCGTCGCTCACCTTGCCGGACTTGGCCAGCGCTTCACCCAGGTTATTGTTCGCGGCCGCCAGTACTTCCGGTTTTGGCGTCTTTTCTGTGGTCATAACCTCCAGCGCTTTCTTGTAGCTTGTGACCGCCGCGTCATATTTCTTCGCGGCCAAGTTGCTGTCACCCAGTTCGTACCAGGTCAATCCCACATCCGGCTTAGCCTGAGTCGCCTGCGTGTCCAACGCAATCGCCTGGTCGAAATTTTTCGCCGTCCGTGCTGCGCGTGCGTCGGTAATCAGCTTGTTGACGTTCTTGATCTTGCCGTTTTCCTGTTGGGCGGAGGCGTTTGCCTTCCGGGTTGCGGCGATCTGTTTCTGGATCTCCGCCGGTAGCTTGGAAACATACGCCTCGCGGCTCATGTCGAAGTCCACCTGCGCGTCGCCCCCTGCCGTAAACTTCACGTTTTGCTGGTAATCCATAATGCCGTCGGTCATCTTGCCGGTCTTGTCTTTGATAGGCCCCACCAGTTCTACACTGTATGTGCCCGGCTTGATATCCGCGCCCGTGTAGTCGCCGGTCGCATTGGTCGGAAAAGTATAAAGCGCGGTTTTCCCGTCGGTAGTGATCTCCACTTTCCCGTCCGTTACCGGCTGATACAGCGGGTCCTGCGCGTGACCGTGAATCTTGGCAGTCGTTGTCGAAGCGGCAGCTGGGGCGGGAGCGGTGGACTGAGCGTGCGCTGGAGTTGCAGCTGCCATACCGCCAATCGTTATGCAGATCGCCGCCGATATCACCGCGGATATGGAAACTATTGCTTCCCGGATATTCCTCATTTCCTGCTCTCCTTCGATAAATGGGTCTCTACCCAGTGTTTATAGTTGCGTGCCGTCAAGACACTGGACTTCAAAACAATTCTAAAGCCACAATGATCGGAACGATACCCGCTGCCCTATCTTTCCTGCCGCCTCCTATTGCATTACGAGATGTTCGGATGCACACAGGTCGTCTTTGGTGACTTGTTCTCTAATAACGAATGGGATCGATTGCGCCCGCCTCGGCAAATGCCCGCAGCCGAAGTGCACAGCTCTCACAAACCCCGCAAGCCCGCTCCTCGCCGGAATAGCAGGACCAGGTTTTCTCCAGCGGAGCCTGCAAATCCAGGCCCATTCGCACGATCTCGCTCTTTTTCAGTTCAATCAAAGGCGTGACGATCTCGATATCGCCATCTCGCGTCCCCGTTTGGATCAGCTGATTGAATGCGGCGTAGTATGCGGGACGGCAGTCCGGATAACCGGAACTGTCCTGCTCGACGGCTCCGATAAAAACCTTTCTCCCCCCCAGGACCTCCGCCCAGCTGACCGCCGCAGACAGAAAATGAGCATTGCGAAATGGAACATAGGTGACGGGGATTTCCTTGCCAATGTGTTCGACCGCCGGTGCATCTGGCACCGCGATATTCAGATCCGTCAACGCCGATCCGCCGATCTGCCGGAACAGGTCGATACGAAGAGCAAGGAATTGTCGTACCCCGACAATTTCCGCCACCGCTCGCGCGCTCGCCAGTTCCCGCTGTTCCGTGCGCTGGCCATAGCTGAAGTGCAATGCGTAAACATCGTAATCGCGCGCCGCCAGCGCCAGGCATACCGCCGAATCCATGCCACCGGAGAGTGAAACCACCGCCCGAGGCCGGCTGTCGATCCCGTCCGACTTAGAGCTGGGAGCTGTCATCGCTCTGCTCGTCCGCCGTCAGCATCTCGGGGCCTTGCTCAAGAATCTCCAATGCGGCTTCGGCGTCCAACTGCCGCACCTGGACCCGCACCCCGCCAACGCTCGGTATCATACTGCCCAACATGCGATAGTAGTTTTCCGAGTCGATCGTCGCCTCAATCCCAAACGACGCCAGCAGGCTGACCACCATCTGCGCCTCATTCAAGGTGGAGCAGTGGCTCACCACCGTGGGCGAAAAAACAGCCTCGGTCTCGGACAAATTTTCGGGTGTTTTCGGGCTAGTAGGTTCCATGGGAAAAATGTGATTCTCCGTGACTATACCCCCTTTTTCAGGGGCTCCCAGATGAACTTATGGATCTGCAAACTCAAACGCGCAGGCAGTTGGTCGGCGAGCATCCATTCCACCAGGGTGCGCGGATCGAGCACGCAATTCTCCGCGCTGCGTTCCGGTGTCGGTGTTTTCGTAAAGGCAGGCGACAGCAAAACATGCCCGCAGCGTGCTGCCACATCATGTTCGCGGAGAAACGACCGCGCAAACTCATAATCCGCACGGTCGGAGAGCACAAATTTCACCTCATCCCGCTTGGTCAGCGTTTCAAGATTTGCCAGATGGAAGCGCCCACTTTCGCCCGACGCGGGACATTTCACGTCCATAATCTTATGAACACTTTTGGGAACGGCAGCCAGTGGCCGCTCTCCACTGGTTTCCAGCAGCAAGGTATAACCCTGCGCCAGCAGGCGATCCATCAACGGCAGCAGTTCGCGTTCCTGCAACATCGGTTCGCCGCCGGTAAACTCCACTAGTTTTACCGGTTCCTGCGCGGCGATCCTCTGCTCAACTTGGTCAAGAGAAAATTTTTCGCCGCCGCTGAACGTATATTCCGAATCGCACCAAGAACAGCGAAGATTGCACCCCGCCAGCCGCACAAAAATGCAGGGCATCCCCGAGAAACTCGACTCTCCCTGCACGGACGTATACAGCTCAATCAGGTGCACAGGCTACTCGTAGTAGGTTGCGGTGGTCGTGTCGGTTTCGTAGATCGTGCAGTCCTTCACGTGGACGCGGCCATCGGTCATTTCGCGCAATTGGAGATTCGTCTCGTCATAAAAATAGCGCGCCAGGTTTTCCGCCGACGGATTCAATTCCGTGAAAGGCGCAATGTCATTGATCATCTGATGGTCCAGTCGATCGATCACCGGACGCATGACATGTTTCAACTGCTTGAAGTCCAGCAGCAGGCCGGCGTGGTCCAACTCGCCCCCGCGCAATGTGATCCGAACTTTATAGTTGTGGCCGTGCGGATTTTCGCACTTTCCCCGGTAATTGCGCAGGTAATGCCCTGCGGAAAATCCCGCTTCCACGGTAACTTCGTACATGCCGCTCCTCAAACGCCGCATTGCATCCAGCAGCGTCTTCTATTGTATCGAGTGTGGCAAGGAGCGCAGAAGCATGGGGGCCCTCAGGTCTCGCTTCTGAGACCTGGGCAAGTCGGGGCTATCCAAACAAGTTCATTAACGTGAGCCGTCCACCATCGGTCAGAAGAATGACCAGGTTCGTGATCACAAAGATCAAATCATAGTGCCAGCCGGACGCTTTCTCGCCCCAGAACCCGGTTTTCCATTTCGCCGCTTTCATGTAGATCGCGCCGAACATAATCAGGATCAGCCCCAGCGCGGCCAACTGGGGCAGCACCCCAAACATAACGCCCAGGCTGCCCAGAATTTCCGCCCAGCCCAGAAAAATCGTGAACCCAACACTCAGGCCCAGGCTCTTCGCCCGCTCGCGAGGAGCTTTCACGTGCCCCCAGCCACTCGAAAGAAAGACCACTCCGGTGATGATTCTCAGCAGCAGCAGACCCCAGTCGGCATAGTGTTGCGATCCCGGAAATAAAACGAATGGCATTCGGCACCCTTCCTGATTGTTGAGATTGGATGCAGAATCGCATAGCCGCAAGCCGTACGTACAACAAAATTGTCATCCCAACCGAAGCGCGGCGGCATGTGTCAAAATGATGCGCGACAAAACAGCGGGTACCCCAGGTCTCGCTTTTGAGATCTGGGTGAAAACGCTTTTCGACTAGATTGGCCGTCCGCCCTTACGGCGCTCCCGCTCCTCGTGCCGGCGACTGGCCTGCTCAAACAGGTTCGTAACCGTGCCGCTCAAACACGAGAGCGCTCCCAGCACAAACAAAACCAGAGCCATCGTGCGCCACATCTCCGCCTCACCCGGTAAGCCCGGTTGATGAGAGCCCGGCGTCCAGGACATGCCGAAACAAGCCGCCGCCAGAACCAGCAGCGCAGCGGCAAGAATGTAGAGGTTGCGGGACATAGGAGTTGGCGATTTCGCCTGCGATTAGTTTACGGGAGACTTACGATTGTACGATTTGTCTGAAGCTTGTTTCCAAAATGGATTTGTCATTCCTGGCGGAGCGCAGCCGGGGTGGGAAGCGAAGTCGAGAAACCTCTGGTTTTGCGCTAAAGCGCTTACCAGCAAAACGCGAGGGCCCTTCAAAGTTCTGCTGCCGATTGAAAGAAAGCTTCCACGTCAGCAATCTTCTGTG
>JBEPVW010000138.1:0-7527 GCA_041690775.1 Acidobacteriota bacterium
CCGGTGAAAGCAATCCCGGTGTTCTTTAACACCATAATGGTCGTGTTCGGATCGACTCCGTCGTCGGGGAACCGTTCCATCTGGTTAGTCGTCCGATTGAAGCGGTGCGTGGCCAATGTGAAGGCGTCCTGAAGTCTGTGCGTGACTAGAAGCGCTGTGCTTTCATAGACATCCCGCTGTTTCATAATCAATTGAATGATGGTCGTCGAGGTGATTGGATCGAGGCCGCCAGTGGGGGAGTCATAGAGCAGCAGCTTCGGCTGAGTGATGATGGCGCGCGCGATTGCAACCCGGCGCCGCATTCCGCCGGAAAGTTCCGCGGGAAATTTATCGATCGCATCTTCCAGCTCCACGAAGCGAAGCGCCTCGGTCACCTTGTGTTCGATGTCCTCTTCCGCGTCGTGCTGTTCCCGCAGTCGAAAGGCGACGTTGTCCCGCACGGAAAGCGAGTCGAACAGGGCGCTCTCCTGAAAGACCATGCCGATGTTGCTGCGGAAGGCGAACAACTCGCGCTGCGGAATCTTGTCGATGTCCTGGCCGAAAATTAGAATATGGCCGGAGTCCGGACGGATCAATCCATTGGCCAGTTTCAGCAGAATGCTTTTTCCGGTCCCCGCAGGCCCCAGCAGAATGCGCATTTCTCCGGAGCGGGCGGCGAAGCTGATATTGTTCAGCACCGAGTTCCCATCGAAGCCGATCGAAACATGTTCAAACTCGACCACAGGCCCTGAGTCCACGGCGGTGGCGTTCAAGTTTGGGGCAGCGGTTGTACTGGCTGTTGTCGACATTTTTAGCGGCCGAAAAGTCCGATCATCAACCGGCTGATAACGAAGTCGCTGGCAATGATCAATATGGAACTGTAGACAACCGCTTGTGTGGTGGAGCGGCCAACACCCTGAGTACCGCCGCGCGTCGACATGCCGAAATAGCAGCCGATCGTCGCGATGATAAAGCCGAAGATCAACGGCTTCAGCAGGCCTTCAAGGATGTCCGGATACATCAGGTACTGGTACGCCATGTGAAAGTACTGCGAGGCGTCCAGCCCCAGCATTGCCGTTGAGATGAGGCCTCCACCCAGCGTTCCCACAGCGTCCGACAGGATGGTCAGAAAAAACAGCATCACTACGGTGGAGATCAGCCGTGGCGTAACTAATTTTTTGATTGGGTCGGTGCCCAGCGCCCGCATCGCGTCAATCTGCTCGGTCACCTGCATGGAGCCGAGTTCGCTGGCCATGCCGGAAGCGTTGCGGCCGGAAACCATCAGGCTGGTCAACACCGGGCCAAGTTCTTTGATCATTGAGAGACTGACCAGCTCACCGGTCACCGACTTTGCGCCAAACTGCGCCAGCGTCGTCGCCGACTGCAACGCCAGCACGCCGCCGGTAAAAAATCCGGTCAGCACGACGATGGGCAGGGAACCGACGCCGATCAGATCGGCCTGCGTGAACAGGTCTTCCCAATAGAAGGGCCGCCGAAAAATGTTGCCGATCGCCGCCCAGGACAACAGGGAATATTCCTGTACAGCCAGGACTTTCTCGCGCAGAAACTCACCAATCTGCATATCCGCCATTATGGCATCCGGAAGGCAATCAGCCCAACAATTGTGGAGGAGGCGCGGAATCGGGAAGCGGACCGGGGAAGTGTCTAGGGCATTTCATTCAGCGTCGCGGCGGCCCGGTTCAAAGCATTTGCCAGCTCGACCAGCTGGCTGGCCGCGCGTCCCGCATCTTTGGCGTCAATTGCTTCGTTGACTCCGGGGATGACGACGGCCGCGTACCCGTTGTATTCCCCGGGCGCGTAGATGGTGTGTTTGTACCACGGGCGGTGCGGCAAGCCTTTGGGCGAAAGCAGGTCTTCTTCCACCTGCCGCAGGATATCGTTCTGACGGCGAAGCGCTCCGGAGGGATTTTGTTCCGCTGTCAGTGCTCGGACGCCCGCATCGCGGAAGCTTTGGGCCGCCGTAAGCGCGGGAGCGAAATCTAAATTCTGCATGCCCGCTTTTTCGGCCTTGTTTTGTGCCGAATGGAGATAACCGGCGACTGCGTTGCCGTATGCGGCGTAATCATAAGGCGGCAGATCGGCGTCGGCCATCGTCAGGGCCTCCAGCCCCAACACCCTGGCTTGCTGCTGCAGATATACAAACGTCGGATCGGCAAATTTGGTGTACCAGGCGTAATTGTCGAATGCGGAATGGTACACGCCATACGGGCCGCCGGACGAGATATAGGTGGAAGGCACGGCCAGATGCTGGATGAATGGTGTGTAGTCGGAGCCGCTGCCGAGGTCCTCCATGGTCAGTCCATCGGTCAGCAATGGCTCGGCCACGGAAGGGTCTGGCGGCGTCTTGCTGGTATCGTCGCTGCTGCTTTGACGCGCGACTGCCACAGCCTGCTGCTGCTCATGCAGCCACGCGTCGTAAACAGTGCCCCCATGCGGGCTGGAGACCAGCTTCGTAATGTTCGCGATAAGCGGCTTGAGCGAGGGAACGGCTCCCGCTCCGAAATTCGGCCCGGAGACGCCCACGTCGATGTTGAAGTAGGCCACGGCGTGCGCCAGTTGCGCCGCATATTGCTCGGCCCATTCCGTCGATCCAAGCAGGCCCTGTTCCTCTCCATCCCAGCTGGCGAAGACCATAGTGCGCCGTGGCTTCCAGCCCTGTTTCAGCAGCGCGCCCATTCCATGCGCGGCTTCCAGCATCGCTGCCGTGCCGCTGTTGGGATCGACCGCACCGAAGACCCAGGCATCTCGATGGTTGCCAACAATCACCCAGTCGTCGGGATATTCCGTGCCGGGGATTTTGCCGATGACGTCCCAGATGGTGCGCAGCGCGTAATCCTGCCGCAGCATCATGTGGACTTTCACGGGCCCTGGTCCCGTGTGATACGTGAAATGCAAAGCTCCCTGCCACGCGCGCGGAGATTCCGGTCCACCCAGCGCATTCAGGATCGGCGCAGCGTCCTGGTACGAGAGCGGCGTTGACGGAATTACAGGCACGTTCGTCGCATCCTTCAGTGGAACGCGTTTGCCGGAAGGCAGCTTCGGGGTTGAAGCAAAGCCCGGAGTCGTGGGATCGCCGGGATATTCAAAAAGATACTGGACCGATCCGCGCTGCACCCCCGAGGCAGGACGGTACGGCCCTGCGGGATATTTTTCTCCGCGAAAATACCCGTCATCCGCAGGGTCGGAATAAATAATGACGCCGGCAGCGCCCTGCTGCTGCGCCAGAAAAACTTTGGCTCCGCGAAAATTGTCGCCATAGCGGACAATGACGATTTTGCCGCGCACGCTGATGTGCTGTGCCGCAAGCTCGGCGAAGTCCTCCGGCCGGCCGTAATTCGCATAGACGGCTTCGGCCGTCACATCCCCGGAAGGCGAGTAGGCGTTGAACGCAGTCGTGATGCGTTTGTCGTCTTGATACGGATCGTCGCTGACATGCTCCGGCGTCGGGCCCGCCATGATCTGCTTGCCATCCGCGTCATACGCGGTCACCTGAATTTTTTTGGGGAGATTCATCATCACCCGATAGGGGACGATCTTCGTCTGCATGCCCGCGTCGCGGAATTTCGCTGCCACATATTGCGCGGTCGCGTAGTCTTCTTTCGATCCGGCGATGTGAGGCGCGGCTGTAAGGGTTTTCAATTCCTGACCGGCAAGTGCGGCGTCCGGAACCTGCAAAAATTGCTGGTCCAGCTTGAGCTGGGTCGCGGAATCGCGGAAGCCCAACATCTTTTGGGGAGCACTAGGCTTTACTGGTGGAATCGATTGCGCTGAGACAAAACCAGCGAGCAGCAGAAAGGCTCCAACGCGAACTGACAACGGAAATCCCCTTGCACATTGATTGTAACAACTCAGGATACAGGAACTTTCCGGCCGAGCCCTCAACGGCTGAAGGCCGTATCTCCTCTAGTCCTTCAGCCGCTCCAGATGCTGGAAGCCGCCGCTCGCGAAAAAAATCACCGCGAAAATTGAGAGGTTATAGCACGCATGCACCAGCGCCGAAGCCGCGACCGAGCCAGTACGCTCGCGAATTCCGACGAGAACCATGCTGACCAGGAACACCATTGCCAAGGGTCCCCAGGCATGCGCCACCTGCTGAGCATGCAACAGGGCAAACGGAACGCTGGTCAGAATAGCGGCGAGAAGTCGGCCCGTCCAGGGTCGCAGCGAAGGATAAAGAAATCCGCGAAACGCAATCTCCTCCGCAATGGGAGCAATCAGCACTCCGAACAACGCCACCATCCACGCGTCAAGGGAGTTGCGAAAAAACGCGTCGACCGGCAACTCTTTCGGCACCGGCAGGTAATTCGAAGCCATCTGGATGGCGAATCCCAGTCCGACGCCGAGCAGGGGCAGCCACATCCAATGCCGCCGCACCGTAGCCCAGTTCCAGTGGATGCCTTCAAAAAATCCGCGCTGCCAGACGCGGCTGAACAGCGCCGCCGCAACCGCCAGCACAATTCCATAGGAGACGGCCATCATGGGAATCGTGAATCTCGGCTCATACGCAAGCTTTTTCAGCGTGATCCTGCCGAAGACGTGCCAATGCAATGCCACCGCCGCGCCCAGCCCCTGAATTGCGGTCAGCAGGATGGCGACCAGCGCGAAGAACGCAACCATTTCGAGCAAGCCCGGTGTCTCATGCGCGGCGGGATGCAGATCGACGAATGGATCGCCGGGCGCTGGCGGTATCACTTCCGGGACTGGGTATGCGTTCCAACTCATTCGACGTTCCTGATCGTGCGGCTGGCTATTCTTTTGCCGTATTCATTTTTATCTTTTTGCGCACGGTTGCGCGACCATTCTTTGCGATAACTGAAGAACCTTTCGAATTCCCGTTTGGCGAGGGCGGCTGCGGAAAATAGCGGCGTAGGAATGTCCCCGTGTGCGATCCCGCAATGGCGGCAATCTGGGCCGGGGTGCCTTCCCCGACAATTTCGCCGCCTTCCACACCACCCTCCGGCCCCAGGTCCAATATCCAGTCGGCGCTGCGGACGACATCCAGATTGTGCTCGATGATGATGATCGTATTGCCAAGATCGGTAAGCCGGTGCAGCACTTCCATCAGCTTGCGAACGTCATCGAAGTGCAGGCCGGTGGTCGGTTCATCCAGCAGATACAGAGTGCGTCCGGTCTGGCGCTTCGACAGTTCCCGCGCCAGCTTCATCCGTTGCGCCTCGCCGCCGGAAAGCGTTGTGGCCGACTGACCAAGATGTACGTAGCCCAGCCCGACATCGTTCAGCGTGGCCAGCTTCTGCCGTACTACAGGAATATCTATCAGCACGTTCAGCGCGTCGGCGATCGAAAGCTCCAGAATGTCTGCAATCGAGTGGCCGTTGAATTTTACCGTCAGCGTTTCCTGATTGTAACGACGGCCATTGCATACCTCGCAGGTTACGTAAACGTCGGGCAGAAAATTCATTTCGATGCGCCGCTGGCCATCGCCTTGACATGTTTCGCAACGGCCTCCAGGCACGTTGAAGGAGAAGCGCCCAGCCTTGTAGCCGCGCTCGCGCGCTTCCGGCAGCATGGCAAACAGTTCGCGGATTGCGGTGAAGACTCCCGTGTAAGTGGCGGGGTTCGACCTGGGCGTGCGGCCAATCGGCGACTGATCGATCTGGACGACTTTGTCGATCTGTTCCGCACCCAGCAGGCGGTCGTGCTCCGCCGGTTCCTCGCGTGAGCCATAAAGATTTTTGGCCAGCGCGCGATAGAGAATGTCATTGATCAGCGTGCTCTTGCCCGAACCGGACACACCGGTGACCACCGTCAGCAAGCCGAGAGGAAAGCGAGCTGTCAGGTTTTTCAGGTTGTGTCCGCGTGCGCCCTCCACCGTAAGCCAGGGTTTTGTGGATGGCCGGGGTTCGCTGCGCAAAACTGTTTCCAGCGTTCCATTCAAATACTGGCCAGTCAGCGAATCAGCGGCTGCCATGATCTCCGCCGGAGTCCCTTGCGCGACCACCCCGCCGCCCAGGCGTCCAGCACCGGGGCCAAGATCGACGACATAGTCGGCGTGTCGAATGGTGTCCTCATCGTGCTCGACCACCAGCACCGTGTTGCCCAGATCGCGCAGCGAGGTCAGCGCTTCGATCAGCCGCTGGTTGTCGCGCTGGTGCAGCCCGATGGAGGGTTCGTCCAGCACGTACAACACCCCACGCAGACGCGAGCCAATCTGCGTGGCCAAACGGATACGCTGTCCTTCGCCGCCGGAAAGCGTACCCGCGTTGCGTTCCAGCGAAAGATATCCCAGGCCCACCGCGTTTAGAAATTCCAGTCGCTCGATAATTTCGCGCTGCAGGCGGTCGGTAATCAGCTGCTCGCGCTCGCGAAACCGAAATCCGCGCACGGTGTCGAGCGCAATCGTCAGCGGCATCGCAGTGAAGTCCGCAATCGACAAGCCGTTCACCTGGACCGAAAGGGACTCCGGGCGGAGACGCTTTCCCTTGCACTCCGGGCACGTCGTCGCCGACATGTAGCCCATCATCCACTCGCGATAGCTATCGGAGCGGACTTCATCGAGCGACTGCCGCAGCCACTTCAGAATGCCGTGGAAGCCAGTGCGGGGCCCTTCGCCGCGCTCCGGGCCATAGAGCAGCAAATGCTGCTGCTTCTCTGCTAATTGCTCGAACGGCTTGCGAAGGTCGATCTTGTATTTGTCGGCGGCTAGATGAATCAGCTTGCCCAGATATTGCGAACTGCCCCCGGGCCCCAGGCCGCCCTCCAGCAATGGTTTCGACCAGTCGACAATAATTTTCGCCGGATCGAAATCATAAATGCTTCCCAGCCCATTGCAATGCGGGCACGCGCCATAGGAACTATTGAAGGAAAAGCTGCGCGGCTCCAGCTTCGGAACATTGATGCCGCAGTCCGGGCACGCCATGGAGGAGGAGTACAACTGCTCCTCCGCGCCGGCACCCGCGCTCGCGGGCATGGCGACCAGCACCAGTCCGTTGGCCATCTGCAGCGCCTTTGTGACTGCCGTTTCCAGGCGTTTTTCCACTCCCGACTTGATCGCGATGCGATCCACGATCGCTTCAATGGTGTGGTTCTTTCGCTTCTCCAGAACGATATCTTCGGCTAGGTCTCGAACCTCGCCGTCGATGCGGGCGCGAAATCCCTGCCGGTCGAGATTTTCAAGCTCGTCGCGAAACTCGCCCTTGCGCCCGCGCACAATGGGCGCGTAGATGGTGACGCGTTCGCCTGGCGCCAGGCCCATCACCCGATCCACGATCTGATCGGCGGACTGGCGCGAGATGGGCCGCCCGCAATTGGGGCAGTGCGGTACGCCGATCGAGGCATACAGCAGGCGCAGATAATCGTAAATTTCCGTGATGGTGCCCACGGTGGAACGAGGGCTGCGGCTGGTGGTCTTCTGCTCGATGGAGATTGCCGGGCTCAGGCCCTCGATCGAATCGACGTCAGGCCGCTCCATCTGGTCGAGAAATTGCCGCGCGTACGCCGAAAGCGTCTCCACATAGCGCCGCTGGCCTTCGGCGTAAATCGTGTCGAAAGCCAGCGAAGACCTGTCTC
>JBEPVW010000139.1:0-7469 GCA_041690775.1 Acidobacteriota bacterium
TGTCTCCATCTCCATTTTACTTATCCGCGCCGAGGAATGCGCCACGGGTGATGAGCGCGCGCGCGTCAGTGGACCGGTTTTTTCCTGTCGGCGCCGAGCAAAAACCGCAGGTCTCTCCACTTCGCTACGCTTCGGTCGAGATGACAAAGTTTATGGGAGGCCCAAGATGTCGACAGTGCCGGGACGGTCTAACGCGCCAGGAAAAATACTCCGGCACAGACGCAGACAGCCGCAAACCAGCGCCGCCGGTCGACGTTTTCCTTCAATATCCATTTTGCCGCAAACGCATTTGTCACGAAGGTCAAGGCCGCGGAAGCGGGAGCGACCAGGCTGACGTCCGCCCAGCTGAGCGCGAAGAGCAACGAGAAAAAACTGAAAGCCATGCAGACAACGCCCAGGATAAATTGCAGATTTCCGAGGACCGCTCGAATCGCGCCGCCGATTCCTGCGCGCACGCGAATCTGATCGAAATCGCCAACCTGACGCATGGCGCCGGCGATCAGGACATCGCCGATCGTCGCCAATACAACGATCGTTCCGATCATCAGCCAGATAGAGGAGTTCGATGCCGGATTCATGCGGAGTGCTCCTTGACGGACTCTTGAATGCCGTCCAGGGGAACAGGATCAACTCCAGGTTCTTCGATCGGCGGCTCGCTGGAGTGATGGGTATAAGACGGCCCTCGGGTAACGAAGCCGACTCCCAGCGTGATGAGGAAAATTCCAGCCCAGCGGGCAGGAGTTATCGTCTCATGCAGCCAGAACTTCGACAGCAACGCGACAATTACGTAACCGAATGAGGTTGCAGGGAGTACGAACGTCAGGTCTGCCCAGGACAGGGCAGTCAGATAAGACGCGAAAAATGCCGTCAGCAACACGATTCCAGCCAGAACCCATGGAACTTTGAGTGCCGCCAGCAGGGTGTACAGATGATGGATGGAAACCGGCCCAACTTCTCGCATCCCCTTAGCAAGAAATGTATCGCCGAACGATGCGGTGATCATCACGGCAACCAGCACCATATAACGGCGGAATGTCATGGTGGATTGCATGGAGACGGCGATAAAAAACTCCTGGCACTTGCGCTGGTTCTATTGGATGCTTCACTCCGGCCGCGAATTCAGCGCTCCAGAGTGGGATGTTCGCCGGTAAAAGAAACGCGGTCAGCTTTTATGCACTGACCGCGCCGCTTTCCATCTGGTGAAGAGCCAGTGCCTCAGGCGTTCATGTGTTGGGCTTCGGCAGCTGCTGTCGCAGCTTTCTGCAGCTTGCTTTTTGCAACGACTCGGTTCCGTTGGGCACGCAGTTTCATAAATGCCTTCGCCTCGACATACAGGCGGCCGAGGTCGCGGTTCACAATCGCCTTGCTGACCACGCGCCATGCTGCCTTGGGCCGGAAATAATATTCGTCATAGAAGCGGTGCACCATTTCCAGCACATATTCTGTCGGCAGCCCGGGGTACTCCACATGCGCCAACTGGTGGCCTTCTTCATCCACCATCGCTCCGTTGTTAATGATGAAGCCGTTGCTCTTGGCGTAATCGTAGAACTCTGTGCCGGGGTAAGCGTGCGCGATCGAAACCTGGATCGTTTCCACGTCGAGCGATTTTGCAAAATTGATCGTGTTGCGGATCGACTCCCTGGTTTCGCCGGGCAGCCCGAGAATAAAGTCGCCATGAATCGTCAGGCCGAGGTCATGGCAGTCGCGCGTGAAATCGCGCGCGCGCTCGACGGTCGCGCCCTTCTTGATGTTCTTCAAAATCTGCGGGTCGCCGGATTCAAAACCGACGATCAGCAGGCGGCAGCCGGCTTCGCGCATCGCCTTCAGCGTGTCGCGGTCGGTGGTGACGCGGGAGGTGCAGGACCATGTGAGACCCAGAGGCTTCAGCTTTTCGCACAGCTCAATGGTGCGCGCCTTTTGGATGTTGAAAGTGTCGTCATCAAAGAAAAATTCTTTGACGTGCGGGAAAAGTACCTTGGCGTGCGCCATCTCCGCGGCAACGTCGTCGGTGGAGCGCTTTCGCCAGGCGTGTCCGCTCAGCGTCTGCGGCCACAGGCAGAAGGTGCACTGCGCCGGGCATCCTCGTGTGGAGTAGAGCGAGACATAGGGATGCAGCAGGAAGGGAACGTTATACTTCGTCACGTCCATATCGCGCGCATAAACATCGGTGACCCACGGCATCGCATCCAGATTTTCAACCTGGGGGCGATCCGGGTTGTGCACGATCTTCCCGTCTTTGGGATAGCTGATGCCCAGAATCTGGTCCAGCGGCTTGCCATTGGCAAACTCGACGACAGAAAAGTCGAATTCCCGGCGGCAGACGAAGTCCAGCACCGGACACTCATTCAGCGCCTTGTCGGGCGAGGTCGTTACCGGCGGCCCAACAAAGGCAATCCGGATTGACGGATTCGCCGCTTTGATCGCTTCGGCGAGTTTCTGGTCGCCCTGCCAGCCCGGTGTGCTGGTAAACAGCACTAAAAAGTCATACTGCTTACAAATCTCTATCGTCTCGGGCGCCTTCACATGGTGCGGGGGAGCGTCGAGCAGACGGGAGCCTTCCAGCATTCCCGCCGGATAGGCCAGCCAGACCGGATACCAGTACGATTCGATTTCGCGAGTGGCGGGCCAACGCGAGCTGGCACCACCGTCAAAGTTCTCAAAAGAGGGCGGGTTAAGAAAGATTGTCTTTAGGGGCATCGTATTCACACTCAGTTTACCATTTTGGAGGGCCGCATTCCCGCATTTATGGTTGTTTCAAGGGGTTCTCTCTAAGCGGCTGAATTGTCGAAACCACGCATTGAATGTGCATTGTTTGGAAATGTTACCCAACTCGGCCTCAGTGGGTCGGGCGGCTTGCTATGTTGTTCGATACATTGGCAGGTCCGCCTTCTTTGGCCCAGTCTTCCAGGCCTCCCACGGCGTTCAAGAGATCAAGTTTCACCTTCGTTACATTGAACTGTGCGTCCGCGAGATCGACGTAACTGGTGCGTTCTTCAATGCGCTGCTGTTCGGCCTGCTGCGGAGTAACAGGAGCGCTATTTGCGCCCGCGCCTCCCTGGTTCATCTGCGTCTCGGCGGAAGCAAGCGTGTCCTTCGCCAATTGCTGCTGCAACGCAGCCACTTGCTCCTGTGCCTCCAATTCGCGAAGGCTATGCCACAGGGCGAGATTGCCTTCGTCGTTCTGGATGCGTGCCAGTTCGGCCTGTTGGCGCGCGCGGACGGCCTCGGCTTCGGATTCATTTGACTTATCGCGGCGGATGCGGTCGAACAACGGCCATACAGCCTGAATTCCAAGGCCAAAGTTGTTGATCTGAAAATTTTGGGCGTTGTAATACTGCTGATAATTATTGAAAGTCGAGAACAATGCGTATTGGGAGGCGAGCTGTATGGTAGGGCGATAATTCTGCTTTTCGTCACCCTTTGCGGCGAACATTTTGGAGTCGGCTGTAGCATCGGCGGACAATACTGCCGGCGGCTTTGCACTCGTTCGTAAAAGAGAAGGGAAATTCAAATCCGGCAATGATGGAACAGAAGAGGGAACAGGCTCGATGAGAGCTGGGTCCAGCCCGGTCTCCTGCGATAAATGTTGCCGTAGCTCGTCGGCATGGTCTTCCATCTGAAGGGCGCGAAGTTTGATTTGCGCGCCGGTCAATTGCGCTCGCGTCAGCTGTATTCGAGTTGCGACCCCGGCATTGACCCGATCACCCAGGATGCCGACCAGCTTGTCCGTATCTGCTGTGGCTTGATTCAACGCGGCGATCTGGCCCAAAGTCTTCGTCAGGTCAATGTAGTTCAGTGTGGCGTCGAGGATAACTTGCTGGCGAATGTTTTTCAGAGAAAGCGTGGCTGCTTTCGTCGCAGCCTGGGTGGAACGGATATAGTCATGCTGCGAAAAACTATAGAGCAGTGAAGTCGACGACACGGTGAAAATGGTCGGTTGCCCAAGAGGAAAACCATAGGAATAGCCGAGGCCCGATCCGAGCTGCAAGTTCGGCACATACGCATCGCGGGTTTCCTTCCAAGCGCCGCGTGCGATTTGTTCCTGCACCTCCGCGATTTGTACTTTTTTGCTGTTGCGCAGAGCTAGATCGACGACCGTATAAAGCGAAATGTCTCCGGCGGGCAATGAACCAGCGAGCCCGGTAGAGTCCGCGTCGTCGACAAAAGATGCCTGACTGTTCGCCAGATTCGCCTTCAGCACCGGCGTATTCTGCACGGGGGCATCGGGCACATTGGCCTTGGATCTGGGAGCTGTCTGAGCGGTCGCCGCCGCGGTCAGGAACAGTCCCATGGCCAGCAGAGCAAAACAGTTTGCCGGAATGCGCGAACCAGGTTTGGGCATAGACGCAAGCCGCTGGCTTCGTGATGAGACAAAAAATTCCATTATTTTTCGGCTTGGCGAACGGCAAGCCCGTTCTGCAGATTGGATCCATCGGGCGCGGAGAGGGCAACGACGGTGTGCTCGGGAATCCCTGAAATAATCTGGACCTGGGTAAGGTTCAACGCGCCAATGACCACGGCAGTGCGCCGCAGCCGGCCGTCGGCCACTTGATACACATAATCCCCATTGTCGTCCACATGCAAAGCCTCTCGGGGAATAAGAAGAGCGTTGCGCACATCCTTAAGAGTGACCGTGATGGTGACATTCGTGTTCGGCAGCAGCGTTTCGTCCGAATCGTCGACGGAAACCAACGCCTCGCCGACATTGCGCGTGCCGTAGGTAACGATTGTAGTTGGAGTGCGGACCACATGGCCGTGCCATACCTGTTGCGGTTTCGCTTCCCAAACAATTTTCACCGGTTCGCCGATGGTCAGCTTGCCAATCTCCGGCTCATCGAAATACGCGCGAATCTGAATCTGCTTGAGGTTTGCCATCTGCAGCAATTGGAAGCCGCCTGGAACGAAATCGCTGGGGCGGACCAGCACGGAATAGACCGTCCCGTCGAAAGGAGCGCGCACGTTTTCCCTTTGCAGCACATCGAGCGCAGAGGCGTAGGCTGCCTTCGCGTTCGTTACATTCGCTTCCGCATGTTCCAGGTCGATTGGGGCGAAATTCTGCGTCTGCTGCTGTTCCAGGACTTTCAAGCTGGCATCGTCCGCCGCCAAGGCGTGCTGCGCGGCTTCTACTTCACTGGTGGAAGCGGCGCCCTGCTTCTGCAGTTGCTGGAGGGTTGCGAGCGTTGCCGCCGCCTGGTCACGCGCCGCTTTCGTCTTGCCGACATCGCCGGACAGGGTAATTTGCTGGGAGCGTGTTCCGCCATGCTGAAGAGCCTGCAACTCCGCCTGTGCTCCGCGCTCGGCGGCCAGCGCCGCAGCGACGCCCGATTTGGCCTCGGAATCGTCGAGCGAGAGAAGTGGCTGGCCTACCGTTACTTTCTCTCCGTTGTGCACATAGACGGCCTTCACAGTGGCTGGCCCTGGGCTGTAAGCGGCAAAGTTATTCACCGGCTCCACTTTGCCGTTGGTACTCAAAGTGCTGATCAGCTGCCCGCGCTCCGCTTTGGCGGTGCGCACCGGCACTACGCTGCGGGTGAAGTAATGCAGCGCCAGCGCGCCCAGCAGAAGCACCAGCGCAACGATGATCCATATTTTTCGGCTTTTGTTGCGGGTTTGCTGGGGAGTCGAATCGGTCATATCGTATGGGCGTATCTACTGGAATAGCCAGTATATAAGACGCTGATAGCAGCTTAGCGATTCAATCGGCGCAGGTTATCTTGTGGGTTATGGGCAGGCCGTGCCGTCGGATAGGGCCGGCGTCGGGCAGTTTCGATCGTAAGGTTTCGTACAATCAAGCTGTATGCCAACGAACACGAAAAAAATTGCTGCGCGATACACCGAAGACCACGCCCGGTCGGGTCTCGACTTCCAATTTCCGCAAATTGAGACCTGGCCCAATCAGTTCCCAGCGTATGAAATTGTCATCGACAGTCCGGAGTTTACCTCGGTGTGTCCCAAGACGGGCTTGCCGGATTTCGGTGTCATCACCCTGCGATATATGCCGCGCAAGCAGTGCCTGGAGTTGAGATCGTATAAGGAATACCTCTTCAGCTATCGCCAGCTGGGAATCTTCCAGGAGAATATTGTCAACCAGGTTCTGGAGGATGTCGTGAAGGCGTGCGCTCCCGCCTGGGCGTTTGTGCGCGGAGATTTCCGTCCGCGAGGCGGAATTTCGACCGTAGTTGAGGCGCACTGGCCGCGGCCCGGCATCAAAGGCCGAAGAAAATAGACGCTCCAGCAGTTCCAAAAACTGAATGTTCTTTCCTTGAAGGCCCCAAATGTTGTAGCGTGACCCATGCCCTCGGCCGCTCACGTTTCCATCAGCTTCATCGAATTAGGTTGCACTGTTATTGGCCTTGCCGTGTTGGCGCGCATTGCCAGTCGCTGGGGTTTCTCCGCAATCCCTTTATATCTGCTGGCCGGTCTGGCCTTCGGCAATGGCGGCCTGGCGCCTTTGAATGTCAGCCACACGTTTATCCATGGCGGCGCGGAGATCGGCGTTCTGCTGTTGCTGTTCATGCTCGGGCTTGAATACTCCGGCGAGCAACTGAAGGCCACCCTGCGCAGCGGTTCCGGTGCAGGCGTTCTCGACTTTGTGCTGAACTTCCCGCCCGGCTTGATTGCGGGTTTTCTGCTGGGATGGAAACTGCTGCCGGCAGTGTTGCTGGGCGGGGTGACGTACATTTCCTCTTCCGGCGTAATTGCTAAAGTGCTGGCCGAACTTGGCAGGCTGGATTTTCCGGAAACGCCTCTCGTGCTCTCCGTTCTGGTGATTGAGGATCTAGCGATGGCGGTGTATCTGCCGCTGGTTGCCGTGCTCATCGTCGGCGGAGGGCCGGCCCGGTTGGTGCTCTCCGTTTCCATTGCGGTCATCACGGTGGCCCTGGTGCTGTTTGTGGCCATCCGCTATGGCCGCGCGTTCAGCCGCCTGGTCGCTCATGAATCCGATGAGATCATCCTGCTTACAACGCTGGGCACTGTTCTTCTTGTCGCGGGAATCGCAGAGCGGCTCCAGGTGTCGGCGGCCATCGGCGCATTTCTTGTCGGCATCGCCGTATCCGGCCCGCTGGCCACGCAATCGCATCGACTGCTCGCTCCGCTACGCGATCTGTTCGCGGCGTTCTTCTTTTTCTTTTTCGGGCTTCAGATCGACCCAGCATCGCTTGAATCGGTCTTGTGGCTGGCGGTTGCGCTCGGTGTGGTCACCGCAATCACAAAAGTGTTGACGGGCTATTTGGCGGGGCGGCGAGTGGGCCTGAAAGCAGATGGGCGGCTGCGGGCTGGCATGGTTCTGGTGGCGCGAGGAGAATTTTCGATTGTCATCGCGGCCCTGGGTGTTGGGCTGGAGCCAAGGCTGGGACCCTTATCAGCCGCCTATGTTTTATTTCTGGCGATTCTTGGTCCGATTTGCGCGCGGGTTGCGAAATGATGACAAGCGAAGATGTTTGTCATCTCGACCGGCGAGGTGCTGT
>JBEPVW010000140.1:0-7456 GCA_041690775.1 Acidobacteriota bacterium
AACCCGCAACCAACGGCTTGGGAAGCCGCTACTCTACCATTGAGCTACTCCCGCTCAAGATGAGTCTTGATGGTAGCAGAATTGGCAGACGCATAAACAGATCGAATAGTGCGCATAAATAATTTGTATTCGACGCGTCAGCCGTACCAAAGCACAGTAAAGTTAATCTTCCCTCAGAGTTCTGAGTTTTTTCTGCACTTGGCGCACGGGAACAACGGAGTGTCTCCTGGATGGCGGCGATCGAGCTGCGAAGTTATCCGGGTACATTCAGCTTTTCTCTGCGGAACAGTCGTAACTCACAACATTTCGTAAGCTGTACTTTTCGTCTTTCCTAATTTTTCAAATACCGGCGGTGAATATTTATATGCGATGGTTTTTCTCTCGCGCGGCTCTCCTATGTTTTCTGTTTGCAGGGTGGACGAGCGCCCACGCGCAAGCTGTTCCCGACGGAAATGCGGCCATCCAGCAACATCTTCTGCAGTTGGACCAGGCGGTCGCCAACGCGCAGCTTTCTGCGGACAACGGATGGATGCTGGTTTGCGCCGCGCTGGTGCTGATGATGACCATTCCAGGACTCGCGCTGTTCTACGGCGGCCTGGTACGGAAAAAGAACGTCCTCAGCACCATGATGCACAGCTTTGCCATGGCTGGGATCATCTCCGTGGTTTGGGCCATCGTCGGCTACAGCCTGTGTTTCAGTTCAGGCGTCAGCTTCATCGGCGGATTCCATTACCTGTTTTTACGCGGGGTAGGCGCTGCGCCCAACCTGGTCTATGCGGCAACTATTCCGCAGGCGACCTTCATGATCTATCAGCTAATGTTCGCCATCATTACACCTGCCCTGATCTCCGGAGCCTTCGCCGAGCGGATAAAGTTCGGTGCGATGGTTTTGTTCTCCGTATTGTGGTCGCTGCTAATTTACGCGCCCATGGCCCATATGGTCTGGGGGAATGGCGGCTTCCTCAACGCGTCCCTGGGCGGCGCTATTCCCACGCTGGACTTTGCCGGCGGCACGGTTGTTCACATCACCTCCGGTGTCTCGGCGCTGGTTTGCGCTCTATATCTCGGGAAGCGCCTGCACTATCCCAAGGAACCGATGCCACCGCATAGCGTGGTTTTAAGCTTTATCGGCGCGGGTCTGCTCTGGGTGGGCTGGTTTGGATTCAACGCGGGAAGCGCGTTGTCGGCGGGTACGCTGGCCACCAGCGCCTTCGTCGCAACTCACCTGGGCGCCGCGGCTGCGGCAATCGGCTGGAGTCTGGCGGAATGGTTCCGCAACGGCAAGCCTAGCGCCCTGGGAGCAATTTCCGGCGCGGTCGCCGGACTGGTCGCCATCACTCCGGCGGCAGGTTTTGTCGGGCCGATGTCCGCGCTCGTCATCGGATTTCTCGCCGGTCTATTCTGCTATTTCATGGTGGTCAAGGTGAAGCAGTGGTTTGGTTATGACGACTCTCTCGATGCCTTCGGCGTGCATGGCGCGGGCGGAACGCTGGGAGCCATCCTGACCGGAGTATTCGCTACTCGCGCTATCAACCCGATTTTCAAGGATGCGCAGGGACATGCGCTGCCGGTAGGCTGGCTGGACGGCAACTGGCGGCAGGTACCGCACCAGTTGGGTGGCGTCGCCATCGCCTGGATCGTTTCGATTGTGGGAACCCTGGTGCTTCTCAAGATCGTCGATCTGCTGGTGGGTTTGCGGGTCGATCTATCGGATGAAGCGGAAGGATTGGACCTGACGCAGCACGGTGAAGAGGGGTATGACTGGGAAATTGCAGCTTCCTGACGAATGCACTGGTATCGTGACGATAAGCAATATTCGATCGGAACATAGCCCTGCTTTTTTTGAGAAAAGTTGAGGAACCAGATATGCAGAAGATTGAAGCGGTGATTCAACCATCGAAGCTCGATGCGGTGAAGGAAGCATTGATTGAAGTTGGCGTTGAAGGGATGACAATTCTGGAAGCCCGCGGACATGGGCGACAGAAAGGCCATACGGAGTTCTATCGCGGCCGCGAATATTCCGTCGATGTGCTGCCGAAGATCAAACTGGAAATGGTCGTCACCGACGCCATGGTGGACCGCGCGGTACAGGCAATCCTGAAGGCCGCGGGCACAGGCCGGATCGGCGATGGAAAAATATTTATTTCCCGCATCGACGATGCCATTCGAATCCGCAATGACGAGCGTGGAGAAACAGCTTTGTAACCGGGAGGGTCAGTTCTATATGGCAACTCAGTCCTCGACTGGAGCTTTGACCGGTACGCTGCGCGTGGAATATCAAGGTGCCTCGGAAGCATTGCGGGAATCGTTCGCCGAATCGCAGGACGGGGAAGCGCTGGTCAACGGTCGCGCCGCGCTGGTGGACAATCTGGTCGAACGCTGCTGGCTGGAGCATATCGCGGCTGAGGAATATGGGCCGCAGGGGTTGACCCTGGCTGCTATCGGCGGATATGGAAGGCGCCAGCTATTTCCTCATTCCGACATCGATCTGTTGTTCGTCTGCGCGGAAGCTTCTCGAGAATCCGGCCATCAGGTTCAAATACGGCGCCTGTGCCAGGACCTATGGGACATTGGCCTGCGTGTCAGCGCCACCACGCGCACCGTCGATGAATGTGAGCGGTTGAGCGAAGAAAACCCGGAATTTACGCTTTCGCTGCTCGACCGGCGGTACATCGCCGGAGATTTTCCACTGTTTCAGGATCTCGACCAGAAGCGCATTCCAAATCTGATTGAACGGCGGCGGCAATCTCTGCTGCTGGCGATTGTCAGCCTGACCCATGCCCGCCACGCAAAATTTCAACGCACATTGTTTCATCTGGAGCCCAATTTGAAAGACGGCCCAGGCGGACTTCGCGATTTTCACACCTGCGCCTGGCTGGCGCAATTGTTGCCGGAGGCTGCACGGACCGCAGCCAGCAGCTATGAAACCGATCTGTTGGTCGAGCGGCGCGATGAGTCCAGGCTGGCCCACCAGTTTCTGCTGACTGTGCGCGCGTTTCTCCACTATAGAAATCAGCGCGATGACAACATGCTGTACTGGCAGGCACAGGATGAAGCTGCGCAGCGGCATTTAGGATTGCCCGAAACCAGACCGGTGGAGACCGCCCGATGGATGCGTCAGTACTTTCGCCACGCCCGTTCGATCGACTGGCTCACGCGGCAGATGCTCAATGACGTTTCAACTGGCCGCGCTCCTTCCGGCGGTCAAGCCTCGTTTCTGACTCGCTTTCGCTCGGGCCGCGGCAGGACGGAACTCGAGGGCTGCCCGGTGGGCGATGGTCGGATCTCCTTGAAGTCTGTCACGGAATATGCGGACCCCGATCGCGTCCTGACTTTATTCCAAATGCTCGGCCGGCAGCGCCTGCAACTCAGCCGGGAAGCTGAAGGCCATCTCGCGGAATCGCTGACGATGCTGGCGGAACATTTACCCGAGGGGGGCGCACTTTGGGACAAATTCTCGCGTGTTCTCCTCGGCGCGGAAGCTGCGCAGGCATTGCGCGCCATGCACGCTATAGGAATTCTTGAGCTGATCCTGCCGGAGTTTCACTGCGTCGATGCTCTCGTTGTTCGCGATGCCTACCATCGTTACACCGTGGATGAGCATACGTTTTTGATCATCGAGCATCTTCACGCGCTTGAACAGGCCACGTCCGGATGGGAAGCGCATTTCAGAGAGATTTTGCGGGAGGTGGAAGAGCCTGCGTTGCTGTACCTCGCTGCGCTGCTCCATGACACCGGTAAGGCCCGCAGCGACGAAAACCACGCGGAACAGAGTTTGTTGATTGCCGACGCGGTCTCGCAAAGGTGGAATATGATGCCCGCTCAGCGGGATGCCGTTTTGCGGCTGATCCGGCATCATCTGGAGATGTCTCGCGCGTTGCGAAAGGACATTTTCGATACTGAGACAATCCGTGCCTTCGCGGAACTGGTGGGCACTCCCAATGATCTGCGCCTGTTGACCCTGCTGACCTATGCCGACATCCATTCGGTGAATCCAGAAGCTCTTACGCCGTGGAAGGCGGAAAACCTGTGGCGGCTGTACATTGCCACGTCGAATTACCTTGACCGCAACGTCGATGAGGATCGCATCGCTATAGATGCCGACACAGCTGCGATTCAGAAAGTGGTCGCCCTGGCCCCGAAACAAGCAGCGGAAATCCATCGCTTTCTGGCCGGGTTGCCACAGCGGTATCTACGCACCCGCACGCCGCAGGACATATTCGAGCATTGGCAATCTTCGATCGAGCTGGAAACGTTATCGGCGAAACGAACGGCTGTGCCGCCAGCCGGGGTCGCGGTAGCCCATGTTGCGCAGGCCTCGGCCGGGGCATGGTGGGAATGTACCATCATCACTCCTGACCGCCCTTTCCTGTTCGCGGACATTGCAGGCGCCTTGACTGCCTGGGGAATGGACATTATCAAAGCGGATGCCTTCTCGAACGCCGCGGGGATTGTCATCGATACCTTTCGCTTTCTCGACCGCTACCGCACGCTGGCGCTGAATCCAGGTGAGGCGGAGCATTTTCAGGACAGCCTTGCCGATGTCGCCAGCGGACGCAGCTCCGTCGAGCGGATGCTGGCTGCGCGCGCCCACAGTGTGCGCACTCAGAACAACAAGACGCGGGTGGAGATGCAACTCTCGGTGGACAACACTTCTTCGACCCACAGCACGATCCTTCAAGTGATCGCGCAGGACACCCCCGGTCTACTGCGGCGCATCAGTCTGGTGATGGCGCAGCAGAAATGCGATATCTCCGTAGCGCTCGTCGATACCGAAGGCGAAATGGCCATCGATGTTTTTTATCTGACGCAGGGTTCCAGCCGCAAGGAGAAGCCCCCAGCCGATGCTGCTGTTGCGGACTCCAAGCTAAACGACGCCTGCCTTGCCCGTCTGCAGCAGGCATTATCTGCGGCTCTCGCGTAAGTCCTGCCCCAGTCGTGGACAAAATCTTCTATGGAAACGCAGCGGAGTAAACTGGTGAAGTTTGCGAAGACGTACGCCTTTGTGTCAGATTTTTTCCACCGACGATTGCCCATGTTATCGATACCCGATCAACGCGTCCGAATGAATCGCGGCTGGATTGAAAAAATTCGGATAGAAAGTGGACGTGTTCTTTGTCGGCAGATTGTGCTGCTGTCATTGGTTTTCTTATGTGCCCGCCAGCCCTTGGTTGCGCGGACGCATGGGAAAAAGGATAGACGGGCAACATCGAAGGAAGGCAAGCCGGTGGTGCAGGAAACTAGCCCGCCCAATTGGTGGAGCGGTCTGCCTAATCCCATGCTGCTGCTGCACGGCAAGAACCTGACGGATGCCAAGATTACCAGCAGCGTGGCTGGGATTTCCGTTCGTCGATCGAAGGTATCGGCAAACGGCCACTGGGCTTTTGTCTGGCTCGATATCGCTGCCGCGCCGCCACAACAATTCAACCTCCTGGTTCGCACTACAGGCGGCAGGGCGAAGGTCCCTTACGAATTGAGTCGACGCCATGCCCCTACCGACGGCTTCCAGGGATTTTCATCCGCCGATGTGATGTATCTGATCATGCCCGATCGTTTCGCGGACGGTGACGTATCGAACGACCGCCTTCCGCAGATGCCCGGCACCTTTGATCCCGCAAATCCGAACGCATATCATGGCGGCGATCTGCTCGGGATTGAGGACCATCTGGACTACATCCAGAAACTGGGCGTGACGACGCTCTGGCTGACACCTATGTATGTGCAGGATCCTCATTCGCCGGATGATTATCACGGATACGGCGCTGTCGATATGTACGGAGTCAATCCGCATTTCGGCACGCTGCGGAATTACCAGGACCTGGCCCAGGCCGTGCATAGCCGGGGCATGAAACTGGTGTTGGATATGGTGCCGAACCATGTCGGCCCCGGCAATCCCTGGGTGCTTGATCCACCGGCGCCTGACTGGTTTCATGGCACGCTCGCCGACCACATTGAGGCGACAGGAAACTTTGCTCCCATCACCAACCCTCACGCGCCACAGGCTGCTTCTTTACCGGCCCTGAATGGATGGTTTGCCAATGTCCTGCCCGACCTGAACCAGTCCAATCCGCTGGTGAAGGAGTATCTGATTCAGAACACCATCTGGTGGATTGAGTCCGGGACGCTGGATGGCTTGCGGCTCGATACATTTCCCTACGTGGATCGCGCGTTCTGGCAGGATTTTCATTCCGTGCTGCGCGCGCTCTACCCGCACCTGACTACCGTTGGCGAAATCTTCAATCCCGACCCCACCATCGTTTCGTATTTTGCTGGCGGCGTCAAACATGCGGGCATCGATACCGGCCTGTACACCCCTTTCGACTTCCCGACCTTCTTTGCACTGCGCGCGACGCTGAGCGGAACATCCCCAACCGGGGATGCACCGATGACGAAGCTTACTGATGTAGAGCGGCAGGATTGGCTATATCCGCATCCCGAGCGGCTGACAACGTTTCTGGGCAACCACGATACGAAGCGCTTTATCTCTGAACCTGGAACGACCCCGGCGCGTCTGCAGCTTGCCTTCGGGTTGCTCGCGACCATGCGCGGGATGCCGGAAATCTACTACGGAGATGAGATTGCCATGCCGGGGGGAAACGACCCTGACAACCGTCAGGATTTTCCGGGAGGCTTTCCCGGCGCCAGCAGTAATGCATTCACGTCCGCTGGCCGCACCCCGCAGCAGGAGTCGATGCATGCCTGGGTTGCAGGGCTGCTGCAGTTGCGGGCGCACCATGATGTGCTCCAGACTGGCATCCAGCAAAATCTGCTGGTAGACGATAGCGGATTCGTCTTCGCGAGACTCGACGCGGCGGTGTCAGGCCGGTCGGGTCCGGGCACTGCGCCAGGAGAAATTATGCTGGTGCTGTTGAACAAATCGAACGCGCCGCGAACTTTTCATCTGGATTTTTCCAATACCGCGCTCCAGGGAATCAAGGCGCTCACCCCGGCGTGGAACACAAAAGAACAAGTGACCGTCGACAATGACAAATGCGATGTGAACCTCGATGCCGAGCAGTTGATCGTCCTGCTGGCGCAACGCTGAGCGTGGCGGCATTCATTGGCTGGCGCGCACTCGGATGGTCCGAGCCTTTCTAAATACAAATCGGAAAAATCTCATGTCATCTGGTTTTCGCATCGCCGCTATCGGAGAACTTCTTTGGGATTTGCTCCCCGATGGGCCGCGACTCGGAGGCGCACCTGCCAACTTTGCCGCGATGTCGGCGAATCTGGCAGCAACAGTCCCGGATCGGCTTGATGAAGTATTCCTGATCAGCCGGGTAGGGAACGATTCGCTGGGGTCGCAGGCCCTGATTCAGCTACGCGCGCATCGTGTCAGCCTGGATTACATTTCCATCGACACCAAGCTCGCCACCGGAACCGTTACCGTGGCGCTCGATTCAAACGCGAGCCCCACCTACCGCATTCACGAAAATGCCGCGTGGGATGCTATCCC
>JBEPVW010000141.1:0-7156 GCA_041690775.1 Acidobacteriota bacterium
TGGTGATTTTGATGTTTCTGTTCCTCACCTTCAAGCCCATCCCCGGCGCGCAGACAAGCATGCTGGCCAATCTGGCGGCGGCACTGCTCGTCGTTGTGTTTGGCTTTTTGTTTGTTACCGTCTCCTCGCGCATCGTCGGGCTGATTGGCAGCTCCGCTAATCCAATCTCCGGAATGACCATCGCCACACTGATGGCAACCTCCGCAATTTTTCTGGTGAAGGGATGGACGGCACCGGCCTTTGGCGCGCTGGCAATTACGATTGGCGGCGTTGTCTGCATTGCATCGGCGAACGCGGGCGACACATCGCAGGATTTGAAGACGGGCTTTCTTATTGGAGCGACGCCGTGGAAGCAGCAACTGGCGCTGCTGATTGGTGTCTGCATCTCCACTTTTTCCATCGGCATCACGTTGACCGCGATGAACCGCGGCCTGGAGGAATTCCGTCCGACAAACGAGGCGTATAGCCTGGCGCATCCGGACGATGGCGTGACTGTCGAGCAGGAACATTTTTCGCGGCGCGATTTCCGCGTCAAGCTGCAGGACGGCAAGGAACAGCTCGACCACGGCGAAAATTATGTGCTGCTGAATGCGCTCGGTTCGCACAAACTGGCGAACGGAAAATATCTCTTCAACCCGAAGACAGGACAGATCGAAGTGCAGTGGATTGAAGGCATTGGCAGCGAGAAGGCGGCGGCCCCGCAGGCTCGGCTGATGGCCACGGTGATCAACGGAATCCTGACGCGGCAGCTGCCCTGGGGCCTGATCATGCTGGGAGTTTTTCTGGTGGTTGCGGTCGAGTTGCTGGGGGTCCGCTCGCTCTCGTTTGCGGTGGGCGCGTATCTTTCGATCGGCACAACGCTGGCAATTTTCTGCGGCGGCGTAGTGCGCTGGATGGTCGACCGAGCGGTCGAGCGAAGCGGCGACGCATCTACCGGCATGGAAACTGAAGTGAGTCCGGGCTCGCTCTACGCCAGCGGATTGATTGCTGCCGGCGGCATTGTGGGACTGCTGGGCGTGGCGCTGAAGCTGTATGAGTCCGCTACAGGAAAATTTGACCTGTTGAAGATGTCGGCGGCGAATCCCCTGTACCACGACTGGATTTCGGTAGTGATGTTCGCCCTGCTGATGGGATCGCTCTTCTACTTCGCGCGGCGACCGCTCAACTCCGAAAAAGGGGATATGCGCTCGTAAAACTTCCTCTACAGCACCTCTGAATCCCACCCCGACCAGGACATCGCGGAAGAACTTGTGGTTTCAAAACTCCATTTTCTCTTCCAGTAAAAGCTCGATTCTCCGGTTACAAAATGCTCCATTTCTTCGGCTACAAAAACTCTACTTCCACTTGAGTCTGCTGCAAAAACGGTGCAATGTGGTATCCGGATACCACTTTTGTGCTGTTAGAAGAATAAATGTGGGTATCTGAGTACCACTTATTGGTACTTGGATACCACTTTTCGAGACTTTTTGGAAAATGCGAAAATGCAAAAAAACAGCTTGCAAATCGTCAAAAGCCCAGAAGTAGTCCAGAAAACTCATTTTCGAATGGAGTGTCTCATCTTCATTTTACTTATCCACACTGAGTAATGTGCCACTGGAAATGAGAGCGTGTGGGTGACTCGTGGCTAAAGACCAGTCGCAAATTGCGGGTCTCTGTAACCGAACACGACGGACTTCTATTGTGCCGGCAAAACGCGAGGTTCCTCGACTTCGCTACGCTCCGCTCGGAATGACAAGTTAATTTATGGAACCCGCGTTTCCACAGGTTTTACGTTTTGGCGGGCAGGACTTTTTGCAGCCAGTTGCGGCTAGGGCGCTCGATCGAGCGATAGGCGACGAACGCGGCTAACTCCAGCATCAGGTAGGAAATCCACGGATCGAAACGGACCAGGTTCAGCCGCACCAGAATGCCGCTGACATGGATCCAGCGCCACAGATTGAAGTGGATGATGTAGAGGCAATAACTCGCCTCGCCGATGGCGACAAATAGCCGGAAGGCCAGGACACGCGTGATGAAGTGGCGGCCCGCCAACCCTAGAATCGCGAGCGCGAAAAGCGGCGAGATCAGCCCATTATGCATCAGCAGGAATGGGACTTTCGAGCCCTGCATCATTACCGTCGAGATTGTGGCAATGCCGGCAAGCGCCAGCCAGAAGCGCGTCCGGTTCGATAATTTCATCCGATCATTCAGATGAGAGAGCGCGATGCCAAACGTAAACGATGGCAGATGCGGCAGCGGAGTCAACTTGACGGCGCGCAGCCAATAGGCGTTGGACATGCGGTTTACGTGGGCCAGACCATCCGGCCGCACCCACATGTAGAGGAGCGGCAGCACCATCGACGCCAGCCAGAGCAATGTCAGCACAAGCAACAGCATGCGAATCCTGCGCGGCCATTTAATCGTAAGCAGCAAAGGAAAGAGCAGATAGAAGGCAACCTCGCAGGACAGCGTCCAGGCAGGCGTGTTCCAGAATGTGGCGAGCTTCGGACTCCAGCCCTGCTGCATGATGGCTGTGAGCGAAAGTCCCAGAAAAAAATTGCCGTGCGTCCTGTGGGTCCACTCCAGCTCCAGGATTGGGAACGAAATCGCAAGGCCCAGCAGGTAGACAGGATAGAGTCGCGAAACTCGTGTGCGCCAAAACTGGCGAGCGTTGAATTGGCCTGCTGCCTGGCGGTCTGCGTAATTGTAGGAAAGGATGAAGCCGGACAAAAGGAAAAAGAAATTCACTCCAACATAGCCGTTGTCCATTAAAGGCGCGAGCGGCCCGAACCATTCAGGGTTCCAGAAATGGAAGAAGACGATATTGGTCGCGGTGAACGCGCGCAGTCCGGTCAAAGCGGGCAATACAGGCCGCCGGGCGACTGTTGGGGCGACTGTAGTGACACTTGCCATGGCGCTAAATCACTTTTCCTACGTCGTGACCAGGGATCCAACTTTTTCGCCGGCAATTACTCGCCGGATATTTCCCCGCTGGTTCATGTTGAAGATCACCATCGGCAGGTCGTTGTCTTTACAGAGGCTGACGGCCGTCATGTCCATCACACGCAGATTGCGTTGCAGAATTTCCATGTAGCTGATTTCATCGAACTTTACCGCATCCAGGTGGGTGACCGGGTCGGCGCTGTAGATGCCTTCCACCTTGGTGGCCTTCATCAGCACATCGGCCTTGATCTCCATAGCGCGCAGCGCCGCCGCCGTATCGGTCGAAAAATAGGGATTACCGGTGCCAGCGGCGAAGACCACGACGCGTCCCTTTTCAAGATGGCGAATGGCGCGGCGGCGAATATAGGGTTCCGACACCTGGTTCATTTCAATGGCGCTCATCACCCGGCAGTGCACGTCCTGCTTTTCCAGGGCGTCCTGCACCGCAAGCGCGTTGATGATGGTGGCCAGCATGCCCATGTGGTCCGCCGATACGCGGTCCATATTCTTGGCCTGTTCCGCTACGCCGCGGAAGAAATTGCCACCGCCGACGACGATCGCCAACTCCACGCCCATGGTGTGGACGTCGGCAATTTCGGCGGCGATCTCGTGGACCCGCGTGACATCGACGCCAAAGCCAAGATCGGCTGCCAGCGCCTCTCCGGAAAGCTTGAGAAGGACTCGTTTATACATTCGTCTCAGAGTATCGCAGATGTTCGATAACCGGGTAAGCTATGCGGCGCGGAGGACGCGGATTTTCTCCGTGCGCATGCTACCCTGACAGCGACAATGAAACATATTGCTCGCGGTTTTTTGCGCCGGGTACTGGTTGCGGCGCTTGCTTTCCTTACACTTCCTCTGGTTACGCGGGCACAAACTGCGCCGGACAGTTTTGAGTTCACCCACAAATACAGTCTGGGATTTTTTGCCGAGGGCTCGCCCACCAGCTCCCATATGCTGCTGGGAATCGCACGCCATCGCAAACTGATTGGCGTGGGCGCCGCCCTCACGCGCCGGGTTTTCGTCCGCAATTCCACTGAGCTGGACTATCTGTTTGAGGTCCGTCCCCTGCTGCTGGAAAGCGATCCCGCGCTGGTGAGTATGCAGAGCGACAGGTACGGCGACGTGGTGTTTTTCAACCCAATCCCCGTGATTGATCCTGGGAATCTGGCCAACCCTTATAACATTGGCGTGGTCCCATTTGCCACGGGAGGGTACCGCGATGCAAAGTTTTCGCGGCGCTGGACATATACCGGGGGCGCCAGTCCCGTCGGCCTGCAACTGAATGGCCTGAAGCGGCGGCGGGTACAACCGGAGGTGATGGGGAATGTGGGGTTCCTGGTGGCAACGCGGGACATTCCCATTCAGCAGAGTTCGTACTTCAATTTCACCTTCCAATTTGGCGGCGGAATTGAGTGGTATCGAACGGCCCAGCGCTCTCTTCTGCTGGAATATCGCTTCCAGCATTTTTCCAGCAAGAATCTGGGTACGTATAATCCTGGGACAGATTCGGGGCTGTGGAAATTGACCTATCGGTTTGGAAGACATTGAAGCGAAACGGCCCGGGATATTCTCCGGGCCGTTTCGTTTCTTTAAAGAAGAATTGCTTACGCGGGTTGTTCCTCAGCCGATGTCCTGATCTGCGAAACGGTCCAGTTTGCGTCACCGACCTTGAAGCGGGCGAAGCGGCGGACCATCAGGTTTTCTCCGAGTTTGCCGACTTTCTGGGCAATCAACTGGCCTATGGTGACCGTCTGTTCCTTGATGAAGGGCTGTTCCAGCAGGCAGACTTCTTCGTAGAATTTCGCCATCTTGCCTTCGACAATCTTTTCGATAACAGGAGCAGGCTTGCCGGTCTGCGCTGCCTGAGCGCGATAGATTTCCTTCTCGCGGGCCATGTCTTCCGCAGTGACGTCTTCCTTACGGATATAGCGCGGATCGGTCGCTGCGATATGCATGGCAATGTCTTTCAACAGCTCTTGAAAATCTTCGGTGCGTGCGACAAAATCGCTCTCGCAGTTGACTTCAATCAGCACGCCGATCTTGCCGCCGGCATGGATGTACGTTCCCACCGCGCCTTCGCTGGCGGTGCGGCTGGCCTTCTTGGCTGCCGAGGCCATCCCCTTCTTGCGAAGGACGACGACAGCTTCTTCGAGCTTGCCCTGTGCTTCGACCAGAGCGCTACGGCAGTCCATCATGGGAGCGCCGGTCTTCTCGCGCAGCTCCTTCACCATTGCGGCAGAGATTGTTGTTTCCGTCACGGTAGATATCCTTCTTTGGCTAATTCAACGATGTAGAACGAAATTTGCAGATTAACGATGCGTCATCCTGAGCGAAGGGAGCGCAGGAAAACCCGAGGAATTCTCTCGGCTTGCGCAAAACGCGAGGTCCTTCGCTTCGCTCAGGATGACAAACTAAAAAGACGGTGCGATAACAAGTTGAAAAAGCCTCGATCATCGATGACGCAAGCGTTAGCAGCATTCATCGCTGAAGGTCAACTCGCTACAGAGCGCCTTCGGCGGCTGCGGCTTCGGGCTCGTCCGGTACAGCGGTGACGGCTGCGGGAGCTTTACGAATTCCGCCGCCAAGCACCTGTTCCAGATCGACTTCATCCTCTGCCGGTTCGGGTTCGGATGGAGCTGGATTGACGCCGTTGGGAGCAACCTCGGGAACGTCTTCGAGAGCTGCGCTGGCGGTTACGCCGGCAAGCTCCGCCTGTTCCTTATCGCCGCCCATCTGAACGCCTTCAATGATTGAGTCTGAGACCTTCGACGTGAACAGCCGAATTGCGCGCAAAGCATCGTCATTGCCCGGAATAATATAGTCGACCAGCGTGGGATCGCAGTTGGTATCGACCACTGCGACGACAGGGATGCCGAGTTTGCGGGCTTCCTTGACAGCGATGGTTTCGTTGTTCGAATCCACTACGAACAGCGCATCGGGTAAGCGGCGCATGTTCTTAATGCCGGCCAGGTTGGCCTGCAGGTGCTTGCGTTCGCGCTCCAGCTTGATGACTTCTTTCTTGGTCATCAAGTCATAGCGGCCGTCGGTGGCCATTTCATCCAGTTCCTGAAGGCGCTTCACAGACTTCTGCACGGTCGTCCAGTTGGTGAGCAGACCGCCCAACCAGCGCTGGTTGATGTAGAACATGCCGCAACGCGTGGCTTCCTCGGCGATGGCGTCCTGAGCCTGCCGCTTGGTGCCGACGAAAAGAATCGTTTTGCCATCAAGTGCCAGATCGGTAATGTACTTGCTGGCTTCCTTGAACATCTTCAAGGTCTTTTGCAGATCGATGATGTAGATCCCGTTGCGTTCGCCAAAGATATATTCCTTCATCCTTGGGTTCCAACGCTTTGTCTGATGCCCGAAGTGGACTCCCGCTTCGAGCAGTTCCTTCATGGTGATAGTGGCCAAACGACCTCCTTGTGATTTGCATCCCGCCAGTTCGTCAAAACTGGCTTGGATTTATCCCCGCAGGGAAATTTTGTTGCCGATTCACTTTCAAAACATTTCACGCGCAAAGGCTGCACTCCGCAGGAGCACAGCCTTTGCATACAGCCAATTGCAAAGCCGCAAATTACCGCTTCGAGAACTGGAAGCGCTTGCGGGCGCCCTTTTGTCCGTACTTCTTGCGTTCCTTCATGCGGGCGTCGCGGGTCAAAAATCCCTGCTCCTTGAGCGCGGCGCGCAACTCGATGTTGTACTCCAGCAGTGCGCGGGCTGTGCCCATTTTCACGGCATCCGCCTGCGCGGTTACGCCGCCGCCCTTGACCGTGGTCAGCACGTCGAAAGTCGACGCCAGGTCCGTTGCGACCAGAGCCCTGAGTGCCGCGATGCGCTGCGTCGGGGTGACAAAATACTCTTCGAAAGCGCGGCCGTTGACTGTGATCTTGCCGCTGCCTGGCCGCAGAAATACACGAGCGATGCTCGTCTTGCGCCGTCCGGTTCCGTAGTACTGAACTAAGTCTGCCATCAAGTCCTTTGCTGTCTTAAAATGCTGTCTTAAAAATCGTTAAAAATATTTGCTTGCTTAACCGTTCAAGGTCATCGCGACCGGCTTCTGCGCATCGTGGGGATGCGTCTCGCCACGATAGACCTTCAGCTTGGTGCCCATCTGGCGGCCCATTTTATTCTTGGGCAACATGCCCAGAATGGCCTGCTCGATCACGCGGTCTGGCCGGCGCGCCATCAGCCGCACAAACGACTCCTCGCGCATTCCACCAGGAAAGCCGGT
>JBEPVW010000142.1:0-7145 GCA_041690775.1 Acidobacteriota bacterium
GTACAACCGTCGCTGGTATGAGTACACCGGAACTACGCTGGAGCAGATGAAAGGCTGGGGCTGGGAGTCCCTGCACCATCCGGACTTTCTAGCAAAAGTGGTCGCCGGTTTCAAACGGGCAATCGACACCGGCGAGCCTTTCTATATTTTATTACCCTTGATATGTGCCGACCGGAAATTCCGCTCCTTTCTGACACGGGCATTGCCGGTGCGGGACAGCGCGGGAACCATTGTTCGCTGGTTTGGAACGAACACCGATGTAGAGGTCCAGGAGAAGGCGGAGGCCGCTCTGCGGCAATCGGAGAAGCTTGCCGTGGTTGGACGCCTGGCTTCTTCGATCGCCCATGAGATCAACAACCCCCTGGAAGCAGTGATCAATCTGATCTACCTGGCCCGGTCGACTTCGGGTAATGACGAGACAAAGTTTTATCTTCAGTCCGCCGAACAGGAGCTGGAGCGCGTCTCGCAGATCACCAATCAGACGCTGCGCTTTCACAAGCAGCAGTCCGCCGCCACTTCAACGGACGTCTCAGAGCTTCTCGATTCGATCTTGACGCTTTATCGCGGCAAATTGGCGCGCGATGGAATCCGCCTCCGCCTCGAAAAAGCGGACTGTCCCCCGCTAATCTGCTACGCGGGAGAGGTTCGGCAGGTGCTCGCCAATCTAATCGGCAATGCCTTTGACGCGATGCCGAAAGCTGGAACCCTGACAATTCGCGCACGTCCAGGAACAAGCTGGCGCAATCAGCGAGCCGGCATCCGATTTACGATTGCGGATACCGGCTATGGAATGTCCACCGAGACCAGGAAGCACATCTATGAACCGTTCTTCACCACCAAAGACGAGATCGGAACCGGTCTCGGCCTGTGGGTGTGCGCGGGGATTGTGGACAAACGTGGAGGCAGCATGCACGTCCGCAGCAGCCAGTTGGCTGGCAACAGTTGGACAGTATTTACCATCGTTTTCCCGCATGAAGGCGCGAAGACCGATGTCTCAGCCTCGCAATCGCAGTAAGCCGGCGACGATCGTAAACCTCGGTATTCAGCGGACGAAATTGGCGATTCCGTGTAAACTGGTGTTTTGACCCACACACCCATTTTCCATTCAAGAACAGGGAACTATTATGTCGATTCATCCCGTGATGCAGCGTCTCGCTGCCAAGCTTCAGCGTACTGATCTTCCCGATTTCGGCCCCGGCGATACTGTAAGGGTCCAGGTAAAGATCAAAGAAGGCGACAAGGAGCGCGTCCAGGCCTTTGAGGGCATCGTGATCGCGCGCAAGAATGGCGCGGAGGGCAGCTTCACCGTCCGCAAGATGAGCTTTGGCCAGGGCGTCGAGCGCATCTTCCCGCTCCATTGCAAAGTTGTCGAAAAGGTAGAAAAGATTCGCTCGGCGCGTGTTCGCCGCTCCAAGCTCTTCTATCTGCGTGCACTACGTGGCAAAGCTGCCCGTCTGCGCGAAGCCGACTAGCTTCCGTCCTCATTACTAAAAAACACGGGTGCCCCAGGTCTCGCTTTTGAGACCTGGGGTTTTCTCTTCGCAGAGGATCGCGCAGTTTATATCGGGAGAACCACACTGCACGATCACTTGGGAATCGTCTCGGGATGCAGCATCGTATTCTGCGCCCGCACGAATGCGTAGTTGCTGACATGCACCGAGCCCTGGAACGGGCGGTCAAGGTCCGCGGTCGCCACCAGCGCCAGCGAAATCAGCAGGCTCAGCGCGAATATAAGCGTGTAGTGAAGCACGACGTTCTCGGTGCCGATCAGGCAGCATACCGCAATCACGATCATCCCGCCGATCACCAGTACCGACCATAGAATCGTCGGCATTTTCGTCATGCTTTCGAGAATGCGGACGCGGCGATGCTCGGTCAGGTTACTGAGTTCCGCCATCGCCTGATGCAGGTTGGTTTCCTGAGAAAAGTCTTCCGCGGGAGTGTGAGTCGTAATGGCCCACAACTGCCTGATGAAGATCTGGGCATGATGGGCTGGCTGGTCGCGGCTCATGGTCGGCCATTCCTGGGTAAGTACCGTGTGGGCATAGTTGGAAGCGGCGATGTGAATCGCATCGCGTTGCGCCGCTGGCAAACCATCCGCCGTACGAAAAAGGTTCACCAGCGAATTCGCCTCGTTATCGGCTGTTGTTTCTGCAGTCTGGAAATTTGTCCAGACGACAAACAGCATAAACCCGATCATGACCGCGTAAATGGTCCCGATGACCGAGATCTGCCATCCAATGACGTCGTTGTGGACCCGGCGGCGAGCAGGGGCCCAAATGCGATTCAGCAGCACTAAAAAGGTGATCGACAGCGTCACCCACATCACGATCAGGTAGACATTTTGGACTGTATCCAGCATGTGGCTCCTTTTAAGTTCTCAGAAATACTGTAGCGTGAAATTCAGAATGACAAACCGGAGTCGTTTGCCGCTGCCGCAGCAATGCTAAATTCACCCATCCCAAGGCTGTCATCCTGAACGAAGTGAAGGACCCCGCGGTTTGCTGACGACGGCAAGGTCCTCCCCGTCATTCCGGACGACACATCGCAGCAGTTCCGCTGTTGGTATGGAGTAAAAAAACCGCAGCATATATCTGAAGCACTCTATTTGGGAGCCGTCCTGGGACTCATCATGGTTTCCTGGGCTCTGACAAATGCGTAGGGGCTGACATGCACCCCTCCCTGGAATGGGCGGTCGATGTCTGCAATTGCAACCAGCGCCAGCGAGATCAGCAGACTGACAGCAATAATCAGCGTGTAATGAAGCGCGATATTTTCGCTTCCGATCAGGCAGCATGCCGCAATCGTGATCACTCCTCCCAACACCAGCACGGCCCACAGAATGGTCGGCATCTCGCTGGCGCTATCCAGGATGCGTATGCGGCGATGCTCGGTCAAATTGCTGAGTTCCCGCATCGTCTGCTGCAGGCTGACTTGCTGAGAATAATTTTGCGCGGGAGTGTGGGTAGCGGCGGCCCACATCTGAGCAATGAAAGGCTTGCCTGCATCGGGCGACTCATCCCGATTCATGGTCGGCCACTCCCGGTTCAGGATTGCATGCCCATAATTGGCTGCGGCAATCTGGATCGCGTCCCGGTTGGACGCTGGCAGCCCATCCGCCGCGCGAAACAGATTCACAAGCGCGTTCGCTTCATTGTCGGCATTCGTTTCAGCGTTCTGGAAATTCGCCCACACAGCGTACAACATAAAGCCGATCATGACGGCATAGATGACGCCCAGAATCGAAATCTGCCATCCAATCACGTCGTTATGGACCCTGCGCCGGCTCGGGGCCCAAAAGATATTCAGCAGGACTGAGAAAGTGATCGATAGAACGACCCACACGACGACGAGAAATATATTTTGACTTGTATCGAGCACTGGCACCTCTTCAAAGAGAATCTCAGGTGAAATCCTACAGCGGGGAATGCTATTTTCTCCACGATATTTCTACACGAATCCTGTGAAGCGACCAGTGCCGCTGCCTCTTACAGCATCTACAGTTCCGCGCCCACTGTTGCCAGGTCAGGAACCCCAGCGGTGGTTTTCTTCGGCGCGCGCAGACATAGAATGAGCACCCCGGAAAGGATGAGCGACATCGATAGACACAAAATGCCGGCTCGAGAATTCCCCGTATACGCCCCCAGCAGTCCGACAAACCAGATGCCGAAAAAGCCGCCCAGCGCGCCGCAACTGTTGACCAGCGCCATGACTTCTCCAGCGACATTCTTCGGCAGCATATCGGGGATGAGAGCGAAGAAGGGACCGTAGGCGGCGTACATGGTGCCGCCGGCCAGGATCAAAAATCCGTAGGCGACCCAGAAGGTATGCGCCACCGTGAGGAAGGAAACCAGCAGCGCCCCGCCAGACACTATCAGGAATGGCCAAATGAAATGTTTGCGCCGAAGGCTTCGATCGGAATAGTGCGCCGTTACCAGCATCAGGAACACGGCAAGAACGAAGGGAACAGCACCCAGTAGGCCCGTCAGTTGAATGCTGCGGGAAGAGCCTCTGCGGATCATCGTGGGTAGCCACAAGACAAATCCGTAAAGTCCGGCACTCCAGAAGAAGTATTGAACGGAGAGCAAAATGACGCTGGGATACCGGAACGCTGTTTTGATATTGGAGACTCGCGGCAGCACGACTTGTTCGCGGTCCAGTTCCTGTTGCAGATGCTCCTTGGCCGGCCCACGAAGCCACGATACATCCTCAGGCCGATCGCGGACCAACCATATCCATATAAATGCCCAAAGAACCGCGGGCGCGCCTTCCAGGATAAAAGCCATCTGCCATCCCAGAGAATGGATAATGTAGCCCGTGGCGGCGGACATCCAGAGAACCGTGACCGGGCTACCCAGCAGCAGCAATGTATTGGTGCGTGACCGCTCTGCACGGGTAAACCAATGCGTCAGCAGAATCAGCGTGGAGGGGATGACAACGCTCTCCGCCATGCCCAGTAGAAGCCGGTCCAGAGCGAGCAGCCAGAATACCCGAATCACTCCAGTCAGCGCCGCAAAAGTTCCCCAGCAGATCAACGCGATGAACACCAGCTTCGTTGCGCTTTTCCGGCGCGCGTAGGTTGCGCCGGGAATCTGCAGCGTGAAGTAGCCCAGGAAAAACAGGGAACCCAGCAGCGCAGACTGGGCATTGCTGATGTGAAGCGTTGCCGCCAACCCTCCGGCTGCGCCCAGGCCGTAGTTGAACCGATCGAGGCACGCCAGGCTGTAGGTAATAAAGACGGCGGGCACAATGTAGAGCCACCGCTTCCGCATATCGGAACGAAACTCGGGCGATATTTCAGCCGGCGCGGACAGTCCCACCGGATCGCGATGCACTTTCGGATTGGAATGCTGCGTCACCATAGGGGAGCAACTGGCCTCTTAATTTTGCAACCTCAACTACGGCCGCCGGGAATAAGCGATGCGATGGGCTGCTCCAAATGTACTGAAAACCAGGCCCGCTGTCCTCTATATCCGCTGCGGTTTATCATGGGGGAGCTTGGGCCACTTGATTCCGAGCTATAGAGGGAAATTGAGAAGTTATATTTCACGAGCGACATCCGCGCTTTGCCCCGTCGTGAGTTGTCTCGGCATCCTGCTACTTGCGTGTACTGCTCTATGGGCGCAGACTTCGCCTGTAAATGAGCCTTCCAGAGCCGTTCCGGCCGGCACGCTGACCAGTTGTCCCACAGCGGGCGCGCAATTGCACGACCCGACTTACTTTTCAAAAATATTCGGCGAAACTCGGCACTACCGTATTTTTCTCCCAGCAAATTATGACTCTGTAACGACTCGCTATCCGGTGATCTACTACTTCCACGGTCACAGCGATCGTTACACTCTGGAGGACTATGACCAGGGCCACGACACTGTTCCGAAAATCTGTAATTTCGTTACCACACATCCTGTAATTGTCGTTGCTGTCGATGGATATGTCGCAGCCAACTACACCGGGTTCTATGGCGGCACTCCCTATGACGTGCGCCGCCCGGGTGGAGATATCGACTTCGGCCAATATTTTCTGGAGCAGGTGCGCTACATCGACGCGACCTATCGCACGCTGGACAGCCGCCGCTATCGCGCTGTGTCGGGGTTGAGCATGGGTGGCTTTATGAGCCTGTATCTCAGCGCACGCTATCCCGCCGTGATTGGAAGCTGCTCCGCGTTCAACCCTGGCCCGGAATTTTATGTCGGGGAAAAGGGCAGGCTCTCCTTATGGCGGCCCAAGGATTATGTGCTCAGTTTGGAGCACACGCCGGTGCGCCTGATCCACGCCAGCGGTGACTACATCAGCCAGTACACCGAAGAAACCCACGCCGCATTTGCCGCTGCTCCTACGGTCGACTTCGAATACCGTCAGGACGAGTATCACCGGCATTGGGCAACCTCGATCGGCGAGACGTTCGACTTTCACATGCGCGCCTTCGCCGACCCATCCCTCGACACCATTCCGCAACAATGGAATTATGCGAGCGCAGATGACGCTTTCAACGTCTGGGGATATCACGTGCAGGCAAATATCGTCGGTCCCGCGGTCATCTATATGGACCACGTCAGCCAAGGCGGAATGCTGTTGCGGACCCGTAGCTGGGCCCCCGACGGACCGGCAGCGCACTGCACGCGAATCGATATGACGACCGCGCCGCTCTACCAGGCTGGAGGAAAGTATGAGGTTCGCGATTACAGCCTGAAAAGCAACACTTCAACTTCGCGGCAGGCCGTGGCGGACCCGCAGGGACGATTGCATCTTCAATCCGATTGCGGCGGACATGAGTTGGGATTTTCCGGGCCGGGTATCGGTGTGCAGCCACTGGTTCTGCTGCCGGTGACCACAAGCGACTTTCTAAGAGTGCTGTCAGGCCAGCCGCTGTCGATTCCGATCCGCATCTGGAATCCCGGCGCAACTCCCCGCAAAAATCTGCGCGTGGAATTGAGTTCTGAATATCCCACGGTGGAAGTGATGCAGGGAACCGCCCAGGTGGCAGAGTTGGGAGCGGGACAGGCGATCGACCTGAGTCCAAAATTTCTCGTGCGACTTACGGCCGGTGCCGGCGAATTTGCGCGCGCTCGATTGTCATTGAATGCAACAGAAGAAGACGCGCCAAAAATGCAGGCAGACATTAATGTTCTGGTGGCTCCTGCAACCCTGTCTCCACCTCTAAAGATTGCCGTGTTGGACGGCCGCACACAGACATTTCCAATCTTCTGGCAAGGCGCTCATGGCGGGGGTGCGGCCTCACCGCGGACGGTGACTGAAGGCAGGGGAAATAGCAATGGAGTGCTCCAGCCTGGGGAGCAGGCGACCGTTTGGATACAGCTCGCCCAGGGCCTCGATCCGTTTGATAAAGGAAACTGGTGTCGCGCGAAGGTCTACACCGACTCACCGTGGATTACGGAAATTGCCGACATACAGGAAGATAAGCGGCGCGAATGGACTGGCGCGCAAAACCGAACCAGCTTGATCCGACTGAGTCCCGCGACGCCCGAAGGAACCGACATAAAAGCAATTCTGGATTGCGAAGCCTACAGCTTCTACTTCACGCCCGACGTGCGTTACGGAAAACTACCGCTCTACCAGCCCTTCCAGCTTCACAAGCACTATCTCTTTGAGTGGAACTGGAAGGTGGGTCAGGCGAATGGCCCCTC
>JBEPVW010000143.1:0-7110 GCA_041690775.1 Acidobacteriota bacterium
ATTACTTTGTCGAACATGTAGGTGTAGTAGTTCGAGGAGTAGCCGGTGAGGTGGGTGAAGCTGGCGTAAAGGCGGTTTCCTTCGATCCAGGTGTAGGGCAGGGCTGCGGTGTAGTCGGCCTTCATCATTGTGTCGAGGTCGATTCCGGCTGGGTCTCGGTCATGCAGATCGAGCGAGAAGCGCGTGTAAAAGAGTTGGGCGCGCAGCCAGTTGCCGCGTCCGAAGGCGCTGGCGCGGTTCATGCGGGCGACCAGCTCGACGGGAATGGGCTCGCCGGTTTGGTAGTGCTTTGCGAAGCGCTGGAGCAGCGCCGGATCGCGAAAAAACTCTTCCAGGAGCTGCGAAGGAACCTCGATGAAGTCTCCTTCCGTCGCGATTCCGCTGACGCCGGCCCATTGTTGCTGCCCGCCGAGGATGGCGTGCATGAGATGGCCGAACTCATGGAAGAAGGTGACGACATCGGAGTACTGCATGAGGCCGGGGTCTGCGGTTTCGGCGCTAGCGGTCTCTGCGTTGGCTGATTCACCGCCGGGGAAATTGCAGATCAAAGCGGCTTCTGGAATCTGTTGACCCTGAATGCCGGGCACGAGCGGGAAGGCGGAGAACCATTTGTCCTTGCCTTCGCGCGGGTGCATGTCGAGGTAGAAGCGGCCTATTAATTTTGGTTGGGGAGCTATTGCTTCACCCTGATTCTTTGGGCCTTTTTGCTGTTTCCCCACGTCGCTTGCGGGGCTGCGATCGTATACATCCCAGGCGTTGACGGAAGGGTCCCAGATGGCCGCGTCTTCCGCTCGGCGGAATTCGACGTGGAACAGGCGGGCGGCGGTGTCGAGCACGCCCTGCTGCACCCGTTCATAGGGGAAATAGGGGCGGACGGATTGGGAATCGAAATCGAAGGCGGCGCGGCGGTACTGCTCATACCAATAGGTTGCGCTGGCGGCGTCGATAGCGGACAGCGAACTTCGCTGCTGGCGGCCGAACTCCAGCACCATGGCATATTCCTTGGTTGCGCTGGATTTTGAGGCCTGGTCGAGTTCGGCCAGGAACTGCTGGACGTTGGCTGCGGAACCCATCATCTGATCGGCGGTGGCGAGGTCTGCCCAGCTCCTGAAGCCGAGCGTTGTGGCCAGTTCCTGCCGGGTGGAGAGCAGATCGAGCAGGATTTGGCGGTTGGCCGGATAGGCGCGGGTGTTGTAGGCGAGGAACATCCGGCGGCGGAGGGCATCGCTGGCGGCGAATGTCATGACGGGCTGGTAGTCGGGATAATCCGTGGTGAGGGTGATGTGGCCTTCTGCGTCGGGGGCATGCCGGGTGAGGAAATCCGCGGGCAGGCCGTCCAGTTCCGCTGCGTTCTCGACGGGTACGGTGCTGACGAACTCCTGCACATTGCGTCCAAAGGCAAGGCTGAGGTGGGTAATCCGCTCCTGTAGCTGCTGGACGCGCTGGCGGGTGGCATCATCCTTATCCACCCCGGCGATGCGGTACTGGAGCAGTGTTCGCCCAATATAATGCCGGGTGGCGCTGTCGGCGGCGGAAAGATCGACCGCGGCCAGCCCGTGATATACCTTTTGGTTGAGCGAAAGCTGGACCGCCGCCTCGGACACCTTTTGCACCATGGCTTCGGCGCGATCACGGACGCCTTTTTCCGACGAAACGGAGTGCAGCAGGCCAGCTTCAGAACCCGCCAGGCTCAGCTCCGCGACGGCGCGGTCATAGGGTTCGAGAGTGTTGGAGGTGGTGCGGGGCCCGGAGACCGCCAGAAGCTGTTCGATGGCGACTTTTTCGGCCTGTAGATGGCGGTCGACCCATGCGGTTACGACTTCCGGATCTACGTGGCCGGACCATATATGCAGTGGAGATTCGAGGGTTTTCATCCTTGATTCAGTTTACGGAAGTCTGGTGTGAGACGGAAAAACGCAGGTCCCTCCACTTCCCCTTCGACTACGCTCAGGGTTCGGTCGGGATGACAAATTTTTGTTGAGCCCAGCCTTGTTGCCTCAAAAAGGGATACGCTGCGAGAAGAAAAAATTTGGCTTTCTTACTGATTTGGTACTGGAAAGTGGCGAGTTCTCCTCTATAGTGTTGATTCTGACCGTATGCCTGATAGGATGCCGCAATTGCACCTCTATAGGAGGTGCGGAAAAACCATTATGATTGATTCCGCTCAAAATGTAAGTTTGCAGTACCTTCGTTCACGCCTGGGCCGCATTTGCGTAGCCATTACCGGAACTACGCCGCACGAGATGCTGGAACGCGCCGAGGAAGCGGTGCGCGAGAACACCTTTATCGAATTTCGACTGGATTATCTGCCCAAGCCGCTGGCGGCTATGTCGAAGCTGAAGGATTTTCTGAGTTTCCATCGCGAGGCGACGGCCATTGCCACCTGCCGCCGCAAGGTGAATGGCGGGAAGTTTGTAGGCGCTGCCGCCGCCGAGCTGGAAGTGCTGACCAAGGCTGCCTCTGCTGGTTTTCATATTGTTGATGTGGAGCTGCAGACCGCTGAAGGCATGAAGTCCGCCGACTGGAAGAAGCTGCGCGCGTCGGGCGCGGCGATCTTGATCTCTTACCACGACTTTAAAACGACCAAAGACCTGAAAAAGATTTATGCCCGCATTGAGCCGCTGCATCCGGATTTTGTCAAAATCGTTACCACTGCACGGTCCCTGGCCGATAACGTGACGATGATGCAGTTTCTGGAATCCAAGCGCGAAGAGGGCAACGTGGTCGGCATTTGCATGGGCGACCATGGCATCATCAGCCGGGTGCTGGGGCTGCGCGCCGGTAGCAGGTTTACGTTCGCCGCAGCCACGGTGGGAGAGGAAACGGCGCCCGGTCAGATTGCTGCGCGAACCCTGATCGAGACCTATCGAGTGGACCAGGTGGATGCGGGGACGCGCGTGTATGGGGTTGTGGGAAACCCGGTCCAGCACTCCCTTTCCCCTATCATGATGAACACCGCTTTTCATCGGGAGACTGTAAATGCCGTCTACCTGCGGCTGCAGACCGATAAGATCGCCGATTTGATGCTGTTGATTCGCGAGATTCCTGTCCATGGAGTAAGCGTTACGATGCCGCTGAAACAGGAGATAATGAAGCACCTCGACAGAACAGATGCTTTGTCCCAGAAAATTGGGGCCTGTAACACAGTTGTCCGTTCACAAGACGGAAAGCTGATTGGTTACAACACGGATGTCACCGGAGTCGTTCGGCCGCTGGAGCAACGCCTGGATTTACGCAAGGCGAAGATCCTGCTGCTGGGAGCCGGGGGCGCGGCCCGTGCTGCGGCCTTTGGCTTGCGGCAAAAAGGGGCGGACGTTTTCATTCTGAACAGGACACCGCAGACGGCGCAAAAACTGGCGCGCGAAGCGGAGGCGAAGACAATCCGCCGGGATCAGGTAGCCAAGACGAGTTTCGATGTAATCGTAAACGCCACATCGGTTGGGATGGCCGGGAACAAGCAGCAGACGATTCTTGAAGAAAAAGAACTGAACGCGAAGCTGGTTTTCGACATGGTTTACAACCCGATTGAGACTCCGCTTTTGCGGATGGCGCGCAGTAAAGGTTTGGCGGTAATTACCGGAGCGGAAATGTTCGTGCAGCAGGGAGCGGAACAGTTCCAGTTGTGGACGGGCAAGCCGGCACCGCGTGAAGATATGTGGCGGGTTGTGTCGCACGCTTTGCGTTCGCGCACTGAAAGCTGAGAAATGAGGTTCGAAAAACGATCATGGAAGTTCAGCCGAGAACGGAAGCCAAAAAGATAGAAGAGATCGAACGGCGGGCAAAACCCCAACAGAACCGTCAACCGATGCTGGAGAACCCAATGTTGCGTCGAGTGATCGGAGTGGGAAAAGTAGTGCTTCCCCACCTGGTGTGGCTGGTTCCGCTGATCGACCGTGTCGCTCCCAGGCGGGATACGCTGGGGGCAAGCCTGCGTGCCCTGAGCAGCGATCTGCGCAACGATTTACAAAACCAGTTGACGAACCACATCGCGGATATCAAAGCGGCGCAGGTGGATGTGAGCCCCGCGATTGAGGAGCAGCAGGAGAGACTGGGAAAGCTGGAAGAACACGCGACGGAGCTGAATCACTCCTTGACCAACCTTTCTGAAGACCAATTGGACCTGGCCGACCAGGTGCGTTCGATGGCGGGATGGGTTCGGAATTCCGCGGTTGCCGGACTTTCTCTGCTGGCGCTCCTGTTTGTGTTGAAGCTGGTCCAGGCTCTCCACCACTAGATTCTTTAACGAAACCGCACAAACCCATGTCTCAGAAGCGAGACATGGGGCACCCTGGGTTTTCTGCATCATCAGCTTTAGTTCAGCCTACCCTTCCCAAAAACGCGAAGCACAGGTTCCCCGACTATGTCATGCGTTCGAATGACCTGGCTCAAGGTCACATTTTTCTTACTGCGGTGATTATGAAACCGCTGCAGCCCCAGCGCATCAAAAAGACCTGAGTAGAAAGGAAACCTGGGATGCAAGCAGGGATTACCAATCCGGCGCCACATGTTGCGGACGCACTGGATATATTTTCGGACCCATTTCTTGCTCCCATTGAAAAGCCCAAAGGGCTGGTGATGAAATTGGTGTATTTCTTTACCCGCCGGCGATTTGGCAAAGTGCTGACCCCTTTGAAGGTGCATTCCACGCGAATGCCGCTGGCATTCGGCATGTTTGCGGGAAAGGTAGGCCAACTGGACAAAAAATTGCAGCTGCCGCCGGAGATGATCATGCTGATTCGGGAAAGGGTGGCGCGCCTGAATGTCTGCACGTTCTGCATCGATATCGGCCGCTGGTTCACGATTAAAGGGAAGATGAATCAGGCCAAATTCGATGCGCTGGACCAATACAACACGAGCCCTCTGTTTACCGATGCCGAACGCGCAGCGCTGGACTATGTGACGGAGCTGACGCGGAACAAGAAGGTCAACCCGGACACCTTTGCCCGCATGGCCCGATATTATTCCGAACGCGCGATCTGCGAGATCGTCTGGCTGGTTTCAACCGAGCACCTGTACAACATGACGAACATTGGGTTGAACATCCATTCGGACATGCTGTGCGACATAAGCAGGAATAAGCAATAAAAGCCTCGTGAACGCGGGACACCCGCTTTGTCCCGCTAGCCAGGACTTCCCTGCCCTTTTCCCTGCTTCCCTACCTCCAATTTGCCAGTTTTCCACAGTTGGGACTAGGATCATCCCACGTTCGGTGCAGCCTGTTTTTCGGGGCGTGCCAGGACGCTCCCTTTCGTCGAGACCAGCATTCAATGTAGTCCCAAAAATAAACTTCAGCCTGTCCGCGCACTGCGGTGCGCGCCAGCGTGATGGGGTGATTCGGTATGGCGTGGTACGCGTATTGCATTGCAGAAAAAGAAGCGTTTCCGGAACTAGCTCACCATCGCAAGCCAATTCCTTTGGACGCACGAGTCGGAGTTCTTGGAAACCAGATCTTCCTTTATCCAGCCAGTGATTTCGCAATCGTAGTCAGCGAACATAATCCAGAAGACAATTTAGAGCAAAAATCGGCCGTCGATCATGCGCGTGTGATTGCCGACTGTTTCCAGCATTCGACGGTACTGCCGTTTCGCTTTGGAACGGTATTTTCCGACGATGAGGCCTTGCGCCGCTCTGTCCGCAGCAACCAGCGGCAGTTCGCCGCCAATGTCGAGCGGCTGCGCGGCAAGGCGGAAATGCACCTGAAAGTTGTGTTGGAGAATGGCGGACCGAACTCGCCGAAGTATCTCTCCTCCCCATGCGCAGGGAAAGAATACCTGTCACGGCTGCGGGAAACCGCAGTGATCCAGCGCGACAGGCAAACGAAGGCGAAAGCTGTCTTCGTGCAGGTCCATCGCATGTTTTCTCCACTAGAGGAGGATATTTCCTGCCGTCACACGGACAGCGGGAAGATTCTGCTCGATATTGCTCATCTGATTGACCATGGAAGCGTTGCGCGTTATCAGAACAAATATTCCAGCGCGGGGCAAAGTATGCGCGACTGCCAGATGATGCTATCCGGGCCGTGGCCGCCGTATCATTTTGTCCACAACACGCAAAGAGTTCCGATACAGGCTCCTCACGGGCACGCATAGTTCGTTTTCGATCCGTTAAAAAGTAACAAAACCCTCGGCGTCCCCCCACGGACGCCGAGGGTTTTTTGTGGGCGCTGTAAGGAGGAGACAGGAGCGACGATTGCCCACATTGTTTTGGACGCGGCGGGAGGGGAATCGTTTCCATCCTCAGGCAAACACCTTTACCCCCGCCTTCTTCGCTGCGTGTGTCAGTCGCCCGTCGAGAGTTGCAAGCACGAGTCCTTCGCGCATCGCGAGTTCCAGATATGCAGCATCGTAGGCGGACAGGCCGTATGTTCGCGCAAGTTGCAGCGTATCGCTAAACGCTCTGGATGCTGTCTGAGGGTCTGTCTCAATAGACAATTCGTTGAGCAGTTCAAAGAAACGCGCGATGTCGGACGCGGCGAGGCGTTGGCGGCGCTCGCGGACAAGTAACGCATTTGCCACCTCGACGGCCCAAAGAGAAGGAGCGATCGCTTGTCGATGCTCCAGCGAATCGAGCACCTTGTAGGCGAAATCGCTGTGCTCATCCGGGTAGCACCACGTCATGGCGATGGAGGCATCGAGAACAAGGTGGTCCATCAGAAACGTCGTCCCTCTTCAATCAGGTCTCGCACCGTTGTCCCAGGAGGTAGAGAGTGTCCGCGCCCAAACTTTTTCAGTTCAGCAATGATTTGCTTGCGCTCTTTGCGTGGATGCGATGGAGTGGGAACCAGCATCGCGACCGGAACACCGCGCTTGGTAATGGTGATATGCTCGCCCTTCCGGACCCGTTCCAGAAGCGCGGGAAGATGAGTCTTGGCCTCAAATGAACCTACACTTGCCATAAATAAACATCTCAACTAGTTTTGTTCGCTTGAAATCCTGTTCGCTAAAGAGGACTGCTTTGCGAGAGGTGGGTCGCACGTTGGAATCCATTGTCCTGATATAGGGAGAACGGTCATTGCTCACGCGATAGCGGGCAATCGTGCAACCGGATAGATCATTACAATCTAAGAAATTCTATCGACGGTGGAGACGTTTTTCTTTCTGCTGAGTACGA
>JBEPVW010000144.1:0-7106 GCA_041690775.1 Acidobacteriota bacterium
ATTTCGATCCGCGATTTTCAATCCTCGCTGCGTTTCCGCCGGAACAACGAATTCACGCCTGGGTAGAGGCGATCGTGGCCCCATCGACCGGCTCTGCAATCCTGTCCGGACGGAGATGCGTCAACACAATGCCGATTAGGTCCTGGTCGAACACAGACTTCTTTCGATCGGCGACAGCGACAAAGTGGTCATAAGCAATGTCCAGCTCATCCCGGTCGAGCGTGTAGCCAAGTTCGCCCAGGCGATGGCTTAAAGCGTGTCGGCCGGAATGCTTACCGAGCACCATACGATTTGCGGGAACGCCCACCTGCGCGGGAGTAATGATTTCGTAGCACAATGGATTCGACATCACGCCATGCTGGTGAATGCCAGCCTCATGCGAAAAGGCGTTGCTGCCGACGATGGCCTTGTTGGGCGACGGACCGAACGTAATGATGTCGGTCAACATCCGGCTGGTCGGATACAGCTGCTGCAGATCGATCGAATGCGTGAAAGGCAGCCGGTCGGCGCGAACATACATCGCGGCGGCAATTTCTTCCAGCGCCGCGTTGCCGGCACGCTCTCCTATTCCATTGATGGTGCACTCCACCTGGCGCGCGCCTGCTTCCAGTGCGGCCAGGCTGTTGGCGACGGCCATGCCTAAATCATCGTGGCAGTGGCTGGAGAGCAGGATGTTTTCAATGCCGCGCACGCGCTCCTTCAACAGGCGGAAGATTCCCGCGTATTCGTGCGGCATCGTGTATCCAACGGTATCGGGAACATTGATGACAGTGGCTCCCGCGTCTATCGCGGTCTGAACGATAGTGCATAAAAAATCGGGATCGGTCCGCGTTGCATCCTCCGGAGAAAATTCGACATCGTCAAAGTACGTGCGGGCAAGGCGCACAGAGTCATCGGCAAGCTGAAGTACCTGCTCACGCGAAATTTTCAGCTTGTATTTCAGGTGAATGTCGGAGCTGGCGAGGAAAATGTGGATGCGCGAACGGTCCGCATGTTCGAGTGCCCTGGCCGCCGCTGTAATATCTTCCTCTTTCGCCCGCGACAGGGAAGCGATGCGCGGTCCTCGGATGGCGCGTGCCACTGCATCCACAGCGGCGAAGTCGCCGTCGGAAGCGATGGCAAACCCCGCTTCGATAACGTCCACGCCGAGCGATTCCAGTTGGCGGGCCAGGCGCAGCTTTTCCGCCATGTGCATGCTGCAGCCAGGAGATTGTTCCCCGTCTCGGAGGGTTGTGTCGAAGAAAAAGATACGCTCTTGATGCATGTCTTTGCCTCAGTTTGCGGCCGGAACGAGAACGGGCCGTACTCCCAAATTAACATAAGACAATCTAATGCGAACAACTTTTCGCATTAGAATATATTATCAACGCAAGTTCTACTTTGCGGCCCATAAGGATAGCCAATGGATCTGTTTCAACTGGAAACATTTATGGCGGTTGCGGAAGAGCGGAGCTTTTCCCGGGCCGCTGTCAGGCTGCATCGCACGCAGCCGGCAGTCAGTCAGGTGATCCGCAAGCTGGAAGTGGAGATGGACGAGGTCCTTTTCGACCGGGCCGCACGCGACGCCACGCTGACGGCAGCCGGCGAAGTATTGCGGGAGTACGCGGAACGATTGCTGAACCTGCGGGGAGAAGCGACAACAGCACTGTCGGAATTGCGCTCCCTGCATCGCGGGCGGTTGAATCTTGCGGCGAACGAATACACCTGCCTGTATCTGCTGCCGGTTGTCGACGCGTTTCGAAAGCTGTCGCCGCAAATCCAGGTGACGGTGCAGCGCTCGCTTGCCAGCCGCATGACGGAAGAGCTGTTGCAGCATTCCGTGGAATGCGGAATCGTCTCCTACCGGCCGGACGATCCGCAGATCAAGTCGATTGTGGTGTATCGCGATGAACTGGTTTTTGTGATGCATCCAGGGCACCCGCTGGCGCACGCGAAAGAGGTTTCGATCCACCAACTGGGTGCGGAAAACTTTATCGCACATAATGTTCCCTCGCCACTGCGGCAGAAAGTGGTGCAGGCGTTTCAGCGGCATAAAACTCCGCTCAACATGGCAGTGGAGTTGCCAAGCCTGGAAGCCATCAAGCGATTCGTGTCCATGGGGAATGGCGTGGCGTTGCTGCCAGGGCTGACTGCGCGACCGGAGATTGAGCGCGGCGAACTGGTGCAGCTGCGGGTGCCGGAATTGTCCTTCGAGCGCCGCCTGCGCCTGGTGCATCGCAGGCAAGCCACCTTGTCGCACGCTTCGCTGGCGTTTTTGAAAGTCGTGGAGGCGATGGCGAATGAGCGTGGAGATCCATTTCATTTCCAGGTGGAACGAGCTGGGTAGCGGGTTGGCCTGCATCCGCTTGAATTTCCAAGAAAAGCCGCGCAACTTCCCATTCATACTTGCCGTCTACACGTACAGAGCGTGCATCTGTCAAGGCAGAGCGAATCTTTCCAATCGCTTTGCCAACACCGGGATTTTATGTGCGTCGGAAAGGTTCAATATGAATCGTCATAGAGCTTTCAACTTCATGGGCGCAGGAGTAACAGTTCTTGGTCTTGCCCTGTGCCTTCCAGCCGCTATGCTGGCGCAGTCCACCACTCCACCACCCGATTCTTCGGGGGCGGCCGCTCCTCAGTCCAATTCCCAGGGTGAAATGTCGGCGCATCGTCATCGTCATCCAACACCGGAAGGACGGCTGAAGCATTTGACGAAAATGCTGAACCTGACGGCGGACCAGCAACAGCAGATGCTGCCCATCCTTCAGGACCAGCAAAAGCAGATGGAGTCGATGCATAACGATACTTCGCTGAGTCCTCAGCAGCGCCGCCAGCAGGCACGGACCACGATGCAGGACTCGAATCAAAAGCTGGAAGCGATTATGACCGACAGCCAGAAGCAGCAGTTCGAACAAAAAATGCAGCAGCGCCGCGAACACATGCGCAATCACCGCATGGGTCAGGGCTCCGGGGCAGGTCCAGCCGCAACGCCGCCTCCTCCGCCGGATGAGGGAGGAACGCCACCGCCCCCGCCTCCTCCGCAACAATAATCAAACTGAAGATACCGAATGCCGGCGAGCGTGGAGAGGCTGCAACCTCTCCGCGCACGTCGATCCAGTGGATGGAATAATATTCGGCGTTCGATCCTGCTGCATATTCCTGTCGAAAAAGGGTTGGCCTGCTGCCGAAGAAACATCCTGACAGGTACAATTGCAAACAGTCACGGATTTGAGAGCCAAACCATTTTTGCGCGCCGGGCAAGTTCCGTCCGCTGCGTGCCAGGCTTGGCGGACCAGGGGTTCATTACCGAATGAAGAAGTTGTTTTTTTTGCTTTGTCTGCTGCCCATGCTGGCCTCCATCGGCTTTGCGCAGGAGAGTCGGCAGGACGTCAGCGCCAGTTTCGTTGGCACGTATCAACCCACCATCACGGGAAATGCAGTTACGCAGACCTCAACACTCGGTAAGGGTGCCCTGCTGGGATACCGCTTCATGTTGACACCGAGCAGCGCCATCGAGGGCAACTATCAATATTCCCAGTTTGATCTGAAGTACACGTCGCCCTTCTCCAGTGCAAGATTCCACGATTCCATGCAGGAGGGTTCGGTCGCCTTTGTTCACAGTTTTGTCTATAAGAAGTTCAATCCGTTTGCGGAGGCAGGAGTCGGCATATTGATGTTTCGACCAATCGACGATTCCGGAACGACCACCAACGCAGGCGCCAGCACAAAAGCTAAGGCGGCGCTGCTGAGCGGCGGTATCGCCTATGAGCTGAGCCCGAGCTGGGATTTGCGCGTGCAGTACCGCGCGTTTATTTTCAAATCTATAGATATGGGCATCGGACAGTTTTCCACCAATCGCTTTTACGTAATGCAACAGCCAGCCATTGGCTTCGCGTATCACTTCTAAACGAAATGGAAGACCGCCAACCGGCTGTTGCCCCACCCGGCCGGTTACTTCATCGGTTTGTTGCGTCACCGATCGATTGCGGCACGCGGACGATGAAGGGTTTCACGTCAGAATTGACCGGCGAATTGATCGACCAGAGGTTTACCAACGAATGAAGAAGTTGCTTTTTCTACTCTGTCTGCTGCCCATGCTGGCGGGAATCTGCTTGGCGCAGGACGAGGGGGCCCGGCAGGACATCAACCTGAGCGGGATGGGTGTGATCCAGCCCTATGTTTCCGGCAAGGAGTCCCCATTCGTCAAACAAACTTCAACGCTGGGCGCGGGGCTGTATCTCGGGTATCGCTACCTCCTGACTCCAAATGGCGCCCTGGAAGCGAACTACTCCTACAGCCATTTCACCAACAAGTTCCTGATCCAGAACGTCGCGAATGCGCGCATCAAGACCGGCATGCAGGAAGCGACGTTCGCCTATGTGCGCAGCTTCGAGTTCAAGAGGTTCAATCCCTTTATCGAAGGCGGGGGCGGTCTTCTGTTTTTTACTCCACAAGGTGCGAAGACGACCAGCTATGACACCCAGCAAACGAAGGAATTGACTGTACTGTTCGGCGGCGGGATCGCGTATGAGCTGAGCCCCAGCTGGGATTTGCGCGTGCAGTATCGCGGTCAGATATTCAAACCAACGGACTTCGGGTTGGGGCAACAATTCCCCACAAGCCGCAGATACATCATGTCGCAGCCCGCGATCGGTTTTGCTTATCACTTTTAAGGCGGAGACGGACGAACAGGAAATGCAGAAAGAGCCCGCGATTTGAGCGGGCTCTTTCCATTTGGATTCGCAGTCGTTTGGGCTGTCGGGCGTCAAGTAATGTCATCGGTGTTGAAGCTGGGCTTGCGAACCGATTTTGATGTTGGCCGCTCCACCAGCTTCCGGACGACATCGTCCATCTGGGTTTGTGCCTGTTCCTGCTCCTGGGTTTCGGGTTCCGATGCCGATGCGATGCGTTCGAGCATGTCGCCGGTGTCCAGTTTCTCGAGCAGCACCACAGCATGGGCGACCGCTACGCCATCCTGGTTCAGGCCCTCGGGGGTTTTTGCCTTGATGCCGACACTGCTCGGTTCAACCGATAACAGCTCGGCGATACGTGCCCGCAACTTTTCGGCAACGGGTCCAATTTTCGGCGCGGCGAGAACCAGGGTTGTATCGACGTTCGAGATTCGATAGCCAGCGTGCTGGATTTCTTCGAGCGCCGTTTGCAGGAACACGGCGGAGTCTGCATCTTTCCAGCGCGGATCGCCCGGCGGGAAAAAACTGCCGATGTCTCCCGCAGCCACCGCACCCAGTAATGCATCGGTGATGGCGTGCAATAAGACGTCGCCGTCGGAGTGCCCTGCAAGCCCCGAGGGATGATCGAAAGCAACTCCGCCTATTTTGAGCGGAACGCCGGGTTTGAAGGCGTGGGAATCCCAGCCGTAGCCAATTCTCATTCTGTTTTCATCGCGTTCTTGTCGAAGTGTGGAATTGATTGCATAGAAATCTGCTGGAGATTCATTCAGCGTTGGTGAAGATAGAACTCGGCCAGCGCGAGGTCTCCGGACTGTGTAATTTTGAAATTTCGGGGCGAGCCGAGCACCACGGCAACTTCGATCCCCAGTCGCTCTACCAGAGATGCTTCATCCGTGCCGGCGAATCCGTCGGCGTCCGCCGCCTCAACCGCCTGGCGCAGTAGATCGCAACGGAAGCCCTGGGGCGTTTGCGCCAGTACGATGCGCTCGCGCGGTATGGTTGAGGTGATGATGGCGCCGTCCGCGGTCCGTTCGACCTGTTTGATGGTGTCCACGGCGGGCACGCCAACGATGGCCGCTTTGTGATGCGCGACCGCTTCGATAGTGCGTTCAATGGTCGCAGGATCGATCAGCGGACGAACGGCATCATGCACCAGCACAATGTCCTGATCCTCGGCGGGCAGCAACTTCAAGGCGTTCCGTACCGATTCCTGCCGCGTGTCTCCGCCTTCGACGACGGAGACGCGGGCGGTCACCCCGTGTTCGCGCAACTGTGCTTCGACCCGCTGGATTTCGTTCTTACGAACCGCAACGAAGATCTGCTGGATGGCTTCAACCTGGAGGAAAGCGCGGAGGGTGAGCACCAGGATAGGCTTGCCGCCCAATTCCAAAAACTGCTTGGGAGCATGTCCGGATGCACCGCCTGTCGCCATGCGCGTGCCGAGCCCAGCTGCGGGAATGATGACGAAAACCTGCATGAATGGTGAAGTATACCGGAGCGTCTGAGGACAGTATAGGGCGAGCGAACGTCCGGAGGTGCGTCAACAGGCCTTAACTTCCAGTCGCCACCAATTCCTTCCGCCTTGGGCGACCGCCCTTGAGACCATTCGTTTGAGACGCCTTTTTTTTGGCAATACTCCTTGCCGAGCCTCCCCTGCGTCCAATCTCAGCCATCCAGCGTTTGGTTCCGTAGACATGCCGCAGAAGATTTGGAACATAGTGATCAACATTGAGCGACGGCCAATGGAGCCCCGTTCCATTCCCCAGAATTTCAACGTCAGCGATCTGTTCTTTCGTCGCGGATTGCAGCCCTTGCAAATCTTCTCGTGGAATCAGGTGTCGGTGACCGTCGCTCAATTTAAGCACTAGAAGGTCCAATCCCGGTCCCGGCCTGTACTCCACCCCTTCCACGCGTTGCTCATTCTGCAGGCTGGCGGCTTGCTCAATCGCCCGGTCAATTTCTGCATTGCTGCTGACAACTTTATGTCTCGCCATGAATTTCCTCCCACAGGGATGCGAGTTCGTCGAAGCGCAGAGCCGCGATATTCAATATCTTCGATACGTCGGACTGCCTGGCGTTCATTGGCCGAACAGCGCCTTTTCTATCAGCCAATGCGACATTGCCATCCGATAAAAGATCGACGATTACTTCCGTTTCGCTGAGAAACCCGTGAATATGACGCGGAAGATGGTCGTTCGAATAGACGACGAATAGAATGCCGCTAAATTTGAGCGAACCCACAGGAACAGTATAACCTAAGCGCGCTTGGGTTTATGTGTTTTCAATGTGCCTTGACCGAGGATGCCAGGTCGGTGCTGATCTTGAGCGATGATCGTTGCGAATCATAGGACCTGCGATCTACCCTTCGACCGGCTCCACATAGAACATTTCGTTGGTGCGGCGAAATCCGCTGCTCTCATACATGCGGCGAGC
>JBEPVW010000145.1:0-7096 GCA_041690775.1 Acidobacteriota bacterium
CAATTTTTCCGGGAGAAGTTTTTGCCAAGGATGATCCCATCGTGCGCGGGCATATCGCGTTGATGCAAGCCTGCACCCAGGAAGATGTTCCAACGGAGACCGGCTGGCTGTGGCATGAGGCGGTATGGAATTACAACGCCGCCTTCGTCGCCGAAGTTTACCTGTGGGCGCATCGGTATGGGTGGGCACAGCGGACATTCACTGGATATCTCAATCACGCCTCTCCCATGTATGCCTGGCGGGAAGAGCAGCCCCTGCAACATGCATTGCTGGGTGATAACTGGGGGGATATGCCGCACAACTGGGCGAGTGCGGAGTGCGTGCGTTACCTGCGTCACATGCTGGTGCTGGAAGATGTCGACACGCTGCGCCTGATGGATGGCGTTACGACGGTCGAACTGGCTGCGAGGAAGCCGATGGTGCTTGAGAACACTCCCACGCGCTTTGGCCGAATCAACTTTCTTGCCGAACCGACCGATGGAAAAGGATGGCGGATGAAGGTACATCGCGAGGGCAAAAATGCTCCTTCACGAATGGAAGCGCCTGTTCTTCTCGGCATGGCGAGATTTACGCATATCGAAGGCGCGACGCAGAAGGTAGAAAATGGCCGGGTGGTAATCGATCCATCCGCCACCGACTTCACCGTTTTCTGGGCATAGACGGAGTTTTAGTTTATGTGTGCTCCCAGGCTAAAAAGTTGTCGTCCTGAGCCGAAGGCGAAGAATCTCGTGGTTGGCCGAAGAACCATAAGGTCCTTCGCTCAGCTCAGGATGACAATTCAATTCGTTGTTGGGTTACATCATCATCATCAGGAGAACCGTCATCAACTCTCAACTGGAAGTTCTCACCGACGCCTGTAGCGTGGCGCACTCCTTGCCGATCGCTGCCCCGTGCGGGCGGATGGTGTACTCGCGAACCTGGGCCGGCACGATAAACGTCTCGGCATAGTGGACTATGAAAGACTCAAAGGCAGCGGTGGGACTTTCGACGACTGCTTCTTCACCCTCCACCAGATTCAAAACATGGACTCCGCCGTTGGTGTTGTGAGGAACGACGCCGGTAAACCAGTGACGGCGAGTTTCGATGAATTCGAGTTGGTGCAGTCCCGTGCGCTCTTCCCGCCAGCCGGCACCGGACCCAAGCGGCTCAATTCGATTGATAAGTGACTTTTTCACCCACTCCGTCGTGCGGTCCCACTGGATATTTTCTACGCCATACTTCAGGTGAATCGGACGCGGGCGACCATCCAGCCCCAGCCGCCCCCAGTCCCACAGCTTGAACGTGAAGATGTAAGGAGTGGCGCTGATTTCGAGCACCATGCTTTCCGCCCCTGAACAATGCACGGTGCCAGCGGGTATCAGAAAGTGATCGTGTTTCTTCGCGGGAAATTGATTAACATATTTTTCCGCGGGGAAATCGAAGTCGCCCTCCTGCGCTTCCTCGAGATCGGCGATCATCGCTTGCGGGTCGATGCCATCCCTCAGGCCGAGATAGACCTGCGCACCCTCGCCCGCGTCCAGCATGTAGTAGCTTTCGTCCTGGGTGTAGTCCATGCCGAAGTGCTCGCGGATAAATTTCGTCAAGGGATGCACCTGGAGAGATAAATTGCCGCCGCCCATGGTATCGAGAAAGTCGAAGCGGATCGGAAATTCGGCGCCAAAACGCTCGTAGACGTTCTGTCCCAGCAGCGCCTTTGGATGCGCAAAGACCAGATCAATGGAGGGGATTTCGACGCGCGCATCTCCAAAGCCGAGCAGAAGGCTATTCTCCTCCGGCACACAATCGAAGCACCAGGCATAGTTAGGCACGCCTTCGGTGGGCAGATCGCAGACCTTTTCCATCCAGTGACCTCCCCAAGGGCCGGGATCGAAGAGCGGTACAACTCGAAACGGACGCGTGACGCAATGCTCCAGCGCGCTGCGAAATGCGTCGCCGGAGATGAGTTTTGGCGTCGCCGGCACATTCGTGTCGAGCAGAAAATCGATACTCGAAAAAAGTTTGCGCTTCAGCCGGTCGGCGGCGCGCCAGTCCACGAAGAAAGCGCGCTTATATTGGGCAGCGGCGCTTTCGTCGCGATTTTCGAGGCCGATGTTCTCAATTTCATGGCGACGCTGGCGCATCTGGATCTCCCAGCGTGCCAGGTCCGCATAAACCAGCAAGGCAGTTTCATCGCGCAGCAGAGCAGCGCCAATTCCAACGATCAGCAGCAATCCATGTTGATGATTTCTTACTGCCGTTTTCGCGTCCGCCAATTTTTGCGGGTCGAAGAAGTCCGCGATCTCGATGGAGTTCATCACGCCGAAGACCGGGTCATCGGGAAGATATCCTGCCAGCATGGCTTCAATCTCATCGGGGGTATACAGCAGGCTTTCCGTGTGGACAATCTGGACCGGCTGCAGCTGCCCGCTCAAGCCATCGCGAATTTCAGAGGTGAAGACGCCCGGATAGCACTCGATGCAGAGTTTGGGCGCGTGGCCCCGCAGACAGGATTGAAGGCGGGCAGCAATCGTTTCCCAGCCGATGCTGCATTCCTGGCTGTCGCCAGCTGCGACAAAAGGGTACTTATCGTACATTTCTCATGTCCGAGGCCTTCCGTTTAAAGTTTTGCCTGCGAGCAGCGGGACAGCGCCGAGAAATGTGGCCGAGACTCGCATTGGTCTCTTCTCCACGCATCTTAATTATGTGCGGATATTGAAAAGAATATCAAAAAGAAATATACAACATTCGTATTGACCAAATACGAACATTCCAGTACTCTCAAGTCGGTAAAAGAAAAGAAGCCGAGTTTCACTTGACTTCTTGCGATCAGATAAAGCCATTTTCAAATGTACTCTTGACGCACAATCAAAGCTATTGATAGTTTTTATAGCTGAAATAGAACATATATCTTTTCGCCCACCGTGATTGTGGTCCTTTCTGTAGTGGTAGGAACTTTTGGAGGCAGTCTTGTCGAAATCATTGCAATCGCTGTTGTTCCGCGTGCATCATGCCATTTCCGGATGCATGGATGGAGGGCTGTGCCCTCTCGTGCTTCTGGTGATCGTATGTGCCTGCTTCACTCTGCCGGGCTCCGCGCGTGGCGCGAGTGTGTTCGACACTGGCACCATAACGGGCATCGTCACCGACCCCACCGGCGCGGTCATTCCTAACGCGGCCGTGACCATTACCGACACAGGGACTTCAAGAACGACCACCGTTCAAACCAACGGCGATGGGAACTTCGTAGCTCCCGGTCTGCCCTTCGGCAACTATGTGGTAACGGCAACAGCGAGCAACTTCGGCAAGGCAACCACACAACCGTTTGTCCTGAACGTCGGTGCATCGGTTCGCGTCCATCTGGGCTTGTCCATCACCGTCGCGGCACAAACCGTTGACGTCACCGGTTCGGCCGCGGAGGTGGACACCACGACCGCCACATCCGGCACGACCCTGAACGAAACCCAGATCCGCAATCTGCCCACAAATGGCCGCGACGTAATGGATTTCCTCGAAATCGCTCCCGGTTCAGTAAATTCGACGGGAATTTTCCAGGGCAGCGTGAACGGGCAGGAGAATTTCTTCACCGGGCTCAACGTCACACTGGACGGCCAGAACGCATCGCGCGGCGATGTCAACGGCTTTGACGAGACAGAAGGAAATGAGCAAGCCCGGCTGACGCGAGCGAGCGTCGACAGTGTTCAGGAGATCGACTTTTCCAACAGCGGCTATAGCGCCGAGGTGGGTCACTCACTCGGTCCGCAGATGAACATTATCACCAAGGGAGGAACCAACCGGTTTCACGGCGAGCTTTTCGACTTCTTCCGCAATGATGCTCTGGATGCGAGGGATTACTTCAGCAATACTCTGACCGCTCCCAAGCAGCCGCTACGGATGCAGCAGTTTGGCGGGAATGTCGGTGGTCCAATCGTTAGGAACAAGCTTTTCTTCTTCACGAATTACGAGGGCATTCGCCAGCGGACGACTTCGATCAATGCCTTGAATGAAACTCCCAGCGCGTACGTGCGCTCACAATTTGTTCCGTCCATGCAGCCCGTGCTGGAGCAGTTGGCGCCTCTGCCCGCAGGCTGTACGACAATTCCAGCCCCTGATTCCTGCGCCGTTCCTGGCACCATAGACCCCACGGATCCCGCTGCCGGTGCCGACCTCGTCTACAACCCGGAAGCTCTCCCGACGACACTGCGCGAGGACAGCGGGGCGATCCGCGTCGATTACAACTTCTCGGACCGCGATCGCATATTTGTCCGGTACAGCATCGACGACTCCCTGACAAACCAGCAAATCGGTCTCAACCAGGGACAAACCACGCCTCTCTACCTGCGAACCCAATATGGCATGATTGACGAAACCCACACCTTCAGCCCCACGTTGCTCAATGAGGCCAGTGTGGCGATCAACCGTTTTTATTCCGATACGAACTCCGACACGCCCAAACCTCTTACTAATATCGGTGGCTTCTTTACCAATCTAGGGTCGCTGCCTGGAGCCATGTCGTTTAATCAGATCACTCCATTCACCGTGTTTGAAGTGCTGGACAATGCAACCAAGACGGTGGGAAATCACACGATCAAATTCGGAGCGCAGATTCGGGCGAACCGTCTGGACGAGTATCTCCGCCCGTATCAGAGCTACCAGTTCGGCAGCTTTTCCGACCTCGAAAACAACCGGCCGTTCGTTCTGCAAAAGATCGGTTTCCCCGGCTTCGTCGGGGTTCGGAATTCCAATTGGGATCTATATGCGGAAGACGATTGGCGAGTGACGCCCAGGCTTTCGCTCAATCTGGGGCTTCGTGCCGGAATCAACACGGTATGGCGTGAAAGAAATAACCTGCAGCAGAATTTCGACTTTGCAACGCAATCTTTTCTTCCCAGCAATAAGCCCGCCTATTCCGGACCGACAGTCGACATTGCGCCCCGGCTTGGACTGGCATACGACGTAACCGGCAAAGGAAAAACCGTGGTCCATGCCTATTACGGGTTGTTTTTCAATCCGATGCACTTCAGCTTTGGACTGGTGGGGAACTTGCCAGCCTATCAAAGCTATAACGTGAATGTCTTCCAGGTGCCCATCGTCTATCCTGAGCCGAATCCGCCGCTGCCCCCGGGGACGCAGAACGTCAGTATTTTTCCCCAACATCCCGGCGATCCACGCTCCCAGAACTGGCTATTCGGTGTTCAGCAACAACTGGCGCCCAACACCCTCCTGACGGTGAATTACACCGGCAATCAGGACAGTCACATGCAGGCAGGAGTGGATTTTGCCGCCATCAATCTAAATCCTGCCAATTACGTTACTCAGGCTCGTCCTTTGCCTGGCTTCGCCAGTGAAAATCTGGATTCAGATTCGCTGAAGTCAAACTATAACGCTCTGCAGGTGCAGGTGCGTCACAATGCGGGCAAACTCAACGCCGAAGTGAACTACACCTGGTCGCATGAAACCGACGACATGGTAAATGTCTTCAGTGGATTCTCGGATCCCTACGATCCCAGCAAGGATCGTGGACCGGGCGATTGGGACATACGCCACAACATTACCGGCAGCGTGGTCTACAGCCTTCCCAATTTAGAGCAATCCAATAGGCTGGTCCGCGGAGTCCTGGGCGGCTGGCAGGCATCGAGCATTGTGCAGGCTCGTTCGGGCGGTCCCGTCAACGTTTCCATCGAAAGCGGATTCTTTGGCTTGCCGGCACGGCCCAACTACACCGGCCAGCCAATCCGGCTCCCCAACTTCTCCTGGCCCCGTCACAGCTACAACGTCAACGCCTATCAAATTGAACCTACTTTCAACGGTACCCCCGGCGATCCCTCCACCATCGGCAATGTCGGGCGCAACACGCTCCGGGCGCCTGGCTTCGTCCAGTGGGACTTTTCAGGAATGAAGAACTTTTCGGTCACCCAACTGGTGAAGGTTCAATTCCGGGTCGATGTCTTCAACGTTCTGAATCACCCCAATTTCGGCAACCCGGACGGCGGAATCTGCAATGCATTTACTGCAGCCTCCCCGGGTACGCCCGCCAGCTGTACCCCCAACCCAAACTTCGGCCGTGTTGGCGGAACGATTGCCGACACCAACAACAGCCAGATCGGCACCGGCACGGCGCGCCAGGAGCAGTTTGCTCTAAAGGTGATCTTTTAAGCGCGGGCGATGATGCCCGTATATCGTAAGGCAGCGAGAACACATGGGCTACACTGCTGACGGGCATTGATCGGGGGCAGACCGTGAGCAGCGTGAAAACGAGAATGAGGTCCCGGCGCGATTGCAGGGACCTCATTGCCGCATCCATCTTTCTGATACTTGTCGGCCTGTTCGCCTCAGGGGGGGCGGCCTTCAGTCAATCCACAAGCCCCAATCAGAGCGCGTTCTCCGGTCAGAGCACGACCGACTGGGTGACCGCGTTGCCGCGACAGCCGATCCACGTGGCCGCGTGGCCGGGGAACAAGAAGGTCGCGGTCTGTTTTGTGCTCAATGTGGAAGTGTGGGGCTACGGGCAGGGGCCGGACTTCCTCACCCAGATGAAGGGACGCAATCCCGATCTTGTCGATGAGTCATTCCGGCAATACGGGATCGACTGGGGCACCTCGCGCGTTGGGCGGTTGTTCCATGATGAAGGCGTGCCGCTGAGCATCGCACTGAGTGCGCAGTTCCCGGTGCAGCGTCCGGAGGTGTGGAAGCAGCTGCGCTCGCTGGCGCCGACTGCGCCCATCATTGCCCACGGCATCAACAACTCCAACCAGCTCCTCCCAATCGGACGCGGGATCGACGCGCAGGAGGCGTATATCCGTCAGACGATCGACATGATCGAGAAGGATACCGGCGTGCGTTCGACTGGGTGGACGAGCCCGGGCGTCTATCCCAACGGCGACACCTTCACCGCAACAGCCGCCGAGGGCATCACCTATTCGCTGGACGCAATGGATAGCGATACGCTCTCCCGCCTCACCACGAAATCGGGGCCGCTGTTGCTGATTCCCTACCCGGTGGTGACGGTGGACATGGGGCAATACCTGTCGCGCGACAAGGAGCCTGCCGATCTGGAGCGCACGTGGATCGACTACGTGACCGAGCTGGCACGCGAGGCCGAGGCCGACCCGAAACGCGA